>CAYYDV010000013.1:9642-14419 GCA_964470765.1 uncultured Candidatus Saccharibacteria bacterium | reverse complement strand
ACCTGAACCTGAACCTGAACCTGAACCTGAACCTGAACCTGAACCTGAACCTGAAGGAGAATAAATAGTATCCTAAAAATTTAATCTTGTTTCAATGTTTTCTAAATCTCACTTTTCAAAAATTACTATTATATCTTTTGCTCTAGCTGTTGCAGTTAGTTTGACTTTTGTTGCTAAAGCTCAAGACATAATGAGAAGCCCCCAATATAGAATGGAAGATTCTTATTTTGAGATTCAAGAAACTTCTCCTTCTCAAATCATTTCTTTAAGTAAAGAAGAGGATGGTGAAGAAGAAGTTGTAAGCCAGGTTATGATTGTAGATAACTATTTAATTTCTGGTATTCCCGAGAATGAATTTTTAAATGAATATTCTCGTCTCCAATCTGGCTTCCAAGATTTAAAAATATCTATTGAGGTTGACCAACCTCTTTTTAAAAAAGAAAATTTTTATCATCCTTTATCTTTTTGGGAAAAAACAAAATCTTTATTTGGTTTTGAAATTTTGCCCGAATACAGATTAATAAAAGAAGTCAGGGATGTTTCGGGAAATTTGGAAACAGATCTTAAGATACCGGGTTTAGATTTTAAAACTTCTTATGGGGAAGCAGATGAAGGAATAAATAATGTAATAAATAAAAGCCAAAAGATAAAGCAAAACCTATTCTTTAAAAATAATTCTGATAAAGAAATTAATCTTCAACTGACTCTATCTCATTCCCTAGAAGCATCAAAAATCATTTTTGGAGGAGAAGAATATTTAATTTCTGAAAATCCCCAGTTCTTGTCTCCTCAAATAAGCAATTCAGTTTCTTTTTCTTCTGAGGGTCAACAATACTTTACCTATGATTTCTCTGATTTATTAGAATTTAATCCTGAAGTCTGGGTTTTTAGAAAAGGCTCCCAAGACCTGCTTTTAGTTAAAATTTATCTTTCTCTTTTACCCCACTCCTCAATAATTATTGACCCAAGCTACACCGTGGGTACTTCAGCTTCTGCTAATGCTACTGCTTACTCTTTTCAAAGAAAAACTTGGTGGGATGGCTCAAGATACTGGACATCGCTTTGGGACGGGTACGCGGAATTACAATTTTACTATTCAGACACTGGTGAGAATTGGACTCAAAATGAAAATGCTACATTTGGCGACGAAGACCTTACTAATGATTTCTCTATTATTGGCGATTCCGAAAATGCTTTTATTGTTTATAGCGATGGTACAAATGTTTATGCCCGACAAACATGGGAGATGTTGGGGTATCCCGGAACTGACTGGATGTGGGATGACCCATATGAGGTCTTTACGCCAACACCGCCGTTCGGTGAGAGTTGCATTTATCCTCATATGAATAGAGATTCATCAAATTATATCTGGGCAATAATTAGAGAGACAGATGCGTTTGTGGGCTATTCTATTAAAGTTAGAAGGTCCGTTTATGAGAATGACATTAGCGAATGGGAAGAAGCTTCTACTTTAGATGCTTCGGTTAATTCTAACAAATACGGGGTTATTGTCCCTCAGGGTTCTGAGGAAGAGATGTATGCTATCTGGATAGATGACGCAACCATTGAAGGGAAAAGATATGACGGTCTAGATTGGGATGAAGATCCAACTTGGATTTTAGATGGGGTTAGCGGTCTTGAAAATAGTATGTCAGTTGTTCACGATACCAGCAATTATTATATCCACTTAACTTGCCTTGACATGGATGGTTGGGTGATTTATCTTGAATTTACTGATTCTTGGAATGATCCTGTGGTACTAGATAACAACAACGATAATCGCTACACTACTATCTCTATAAATACTTCCAATAATGATTTATATGCTTTCTGGGAAAGGACTGTTCCTCCGACTAATAAAATCTTCTACAAAAAAGGAGTTTCTCCTTATGGAAATACTGACTGGGACAAATCAGCAACTGAGTGGCAGGCCACAACTTGGAGTATAAACTGGGTGACTTCAAATTATAGCGATAATGATAAAATTTATGGTATCTGGACACAAGAAACAGCAATAGAGGATTACGACATAAAATGGGCCGAGGTAAGTCTAGCACCACCAGCCAACGCTACTCCCACAGTTGGCACGGTAATTTTAAATGGTGGAGGTGATATTACTCTGACTGAAAATACAACTACTGCAGTTTCGGCCACAGCGACAGTTACTGATACTGATGGTTGTACAGATATTACTTCAGTAGAAGGGGGAATTTATGAGGGTGGTACCGGTGTTAGCTGTTCTGCTAATGACAACAATTGCTATTTAGACTCTAGTTGCGCTACCAGTTCTTGTGATGGAAACAGCTGTACCGCCACTTGTGATTATGATGTCTGGTTTTATGCGACCCCTACTGATGTAGGGATGTTGGAGACAACCTTTTATTGGGGGGCCTGGATTATAGCTACTGATGGTGAGAGTACTTCCACTACAGCTACCACTGGCTCTCAAGAGCTAGACATAATTACTCTCCGGGCTTTAGATGTTTCTACTATTTCCATTGATTATGGGACTCTGAATCCAGGCCAGAATACTGGGACTTTGAATCAAACTACTACCGTTACTACTACTGGCAATGCGGCTATAGATATTTATCTTTACGGAACCAATATGGGAAGCACTACTAGCGGTTGGTACGATACCGAATGGCTCTATCGTAAAAAAATAACCATAGATAATACCAAGGTTGATGATGATTTAACAGATTTCCCAGTTCTAGTTGCTACTACTGCTGATAGCGATCTGGTTTCTTATGCTCAAAGTGATGGTGATGATATTCTTTTTACTTCATCAGACGGAACAACTAAGTTAAGCCATGAAATAGAGTTATATGCTTCTTCTACAGGAGAGTTAGTAGCCTGGGTCAAGTCTGATTTAGCTTCAACCACTGATACTGAAATCTATATGTACTATGGTAGTTCTGCAGCATCTGACCAACAACAAGCTACTAGTGTCTGGGATAATAATTATATGGGGGTATGGCATATGAATGCAAGTAGTGATTCTAACCAAGATGATAGTTCAGGTAGAGGACATACCCTTACTGTAAATGGAGCCCCTACAAGTAATATTGATGGCAAGATAGGAAAGTCAATTACATTTGACAGTATTAATGACTATTTTACTCATGCAAATCATGCTGATTTCAATTTCGGTGCTGGTAATTTCACATTGGCTGTTTGGGGCGAGCCCACTGCTGATGCTGAAAGCGATTGGCGTACACTGATGTATAAAGGTAGTGCTACATGTAGATATAATTTTGTAGGTATTCGAAAAAATGCTCCAGTTGGTGGTTCCCATATTGAAATAGATGATGATAGTGCAGATAAGCAAGTCAATAATAGCATTGATACATCTGACGGGAATTGGCATTTTTATGTTGCAGCTAGGGAGAACGATGCTCTTGGTGCTGGACATGATGAACTACGCAACAAGACAGATTCTACTTTGGAAACTTTGGATATAGGCGACTACGGTAGTATTGACCAGACCGATAAACAATTTGCTTTGGGTTCTGATTCAGACGGCAATGGCAAGTGGAAAGGTGATATAGATGAAATCCGAATATCCAACATAGCCAGGAGTGCGGCCTGGATTTCCACTTCCTATAATAATCAGACTTCGACTTCCGACTTTTTGAGTTTTGGGGGCCAGGGAGCAGGGAACATTATTCCTGTTGAAAATCAAGAATGGTCAACCAATACTAGTATAAGTTATGGTTCGGGAGCCGATGCCACTAGTTCCACTAATTATGCAGTTGAATTAGATTTATCAAAACCTACCAGTCATCCTTCCACTTCCACCGATGAAATTTATTGGGGATTAGCAGTTCCTGTAGATACTCCTGGTGGAACCTATAATGGAACTAATACGGCCGTGGCCAAAGCTGATTAGAATTAAGAATTTGAAATAAAACAATGATTAAGAAAATAGAAAAATCAATTCCTTGGCTAATAATTCTGACTATTGGCATTATGGTCCTTTTTGGAACAGGGATTGTTTTAAAAGAAGTGGTGGCTGATGACTGGACTACTGAAGTTGAGGTTGCCGTTAACGCTACTCCAACAGTAGGAACAGTAATTTTAAATGGTGGTTCAGACATTACTTTAACCGAAAGTGTGACTACTACTGTTCAGGCGACAACAACAGTCACTGATACCGATGGTTATTCAGATATTAGTTCAGTAATCGGAAAAATCTATCGTTCAGGAGTAGGAACTGGTTGTTCTGATGATGATAATAATTGTTACTCAGATTCTAGCTGCGTTACTAGTTCTCCTTCAGGAAACAGTTATACCGCTACCTGTGAGTACGAGGTTTGGTTCCATGCTGATCCCACTGATACTGGTTCCCCTTGGGTTTCAGAATACTGGGATGCCTGGATTAAAGCCATTGACAGTGCTTATGCTTCAAGCTCGGCTACTTCTTCTGGTGTAGAAATGAATACCCTTAATGCCTTAGACCTTTCTACTACTTCCATTGATTATGGGACTCTAGGCCCTGGCCAAGATACTGGAACCCTGAATCAAATTACTACTGCTACTACTACTGGCAACGCTGCCATTGATATCTATCTCTATGGGACTGATCTTTATAAAGACTACTGGGCTATAGCTACTTCCTCAGCAGCTTTTGAGTTTGATCTAACTCTCTGTACTGCCCCAGCCATTGCCCAGATAGACACTACTCATTATTTAGTGCCTTATGAGGGTCCAGACGTTGACGGCTGGGCAACAGTCCTAGAAGTTAACACCTCAACCTGGGCTATTGATACCCCCT
>CAYYDV010000013.1:0-9542 GCA_964470765.1 uncultured Candidatus Saccharibacteria bacterium | reverse complement strand
CAGCTTTTGAGTTTGATTCAGATACTGGTTATACCCCAGCCATTAACCAAATAGACACTACTCATTACTTAGTACCTTATTCTGGTTATTTTGCTGCTGGCCGGTCAGTAGTCCTGGAAGTTAACACCTCAAGCTGGGCAATTAATACTTCCTCAGCTACTTTTGAATTTAATCCATCTCCAAATGTTAGTAATGAGCCGGCCATTGTCCAGATAGACACTACTCATTACCTAGTGCCTTATCGAGGTCCAAATAGTGACGGCTGGGCAATAGTTCTGGGAGTTAACACCTCAACCTGGGCAATTACTACTTCCTCAGCTCCTTTTGAATTTGATGAAGATAATGGTCATACCCCAGCCATTGCCCAAATAGATACTACTCATTATTTAGTGTCTTATCGGGGTCCGGATAATGATGGCTGGGCAACAGTCCTAGAAGTTAACACCTCAACCTGGGCTATTGATACCCCCTCAGCAGCTTTTGAGTTTGATTCAGATACTGGTTATACCCCAGCCATTAACCAAATAGATACTACTCATTATTTGGTATCTTATGAAGGAACAAGTACTGACGGCTGGTCAGTGGTTTTAAATGTTAACACCTCAACCTGGGCTATTACTACCTCCTCAGCGGCTTTTGAATTTGATCCAAGTCAGGGTGGTGCCCCAGCCATTGCCCAGATAGACACTACTCATTATTTAGTACCTTATCAGGGTCCAGACACTGACGGCTGGTCAGTAGTTTTGGAAGTTAGCACCTCAACCTGGGCTATTACCAAAGAAACCTCTTTTGAATTTGATCCAGATTTAGGTAGTACTCCAGCCATTGCCCAGATAGACACCACTCATTACTTGGCACCTTATGGTGGTCCAGATGCTGATGGTTGGTCAGTAGTCCTAGATATAACAGAGGGAGTTGAAATTCCAGTTGAAAATCAAGAATATGCTACTGGCTCTGGTACAAGTTATGGTTCAGGAACTGATGCTACTGAATTGACTGATAATGAGGTTGATTTGGATCTGTCTAAGCCAACTAGTCATCCTTCTACTTCTTCCGACGATGTTTATTGGGGAGTAGGCATTCCTTCAGGTCAGGAGCTCGGAACTTACACCGGAACTACTACTTATGAGGCAAAAAGTTCTCCATAGGTTTTCCCCAATTCAGAATAACCTTCTTTATAATATGTGATATAATAAACAACAGAAGTTTTTCCCCAACAAAGGTTGACTCCTTATAAGGGGCGGGATATTAATTTTTTATTGTGGCTTAAATTAAAAATTTAAAATTAAAAAAATCTAAAGAATGGCCGAAAAAATAAGAACTACTCATCATTTCGTTCCAAGGAACCTTGATCTCTCGCTTCACTCGAAATTAGAAAAATCAATTCCTTGGGTAACGATCCTGGCTATTTTCGCTCTGGTAATTTTTGGAGTTGGAATTGTTTTAAATGAAATAATTGCTGACGTCGTTACTCCTTCAGTTACTGTTGGTAATGTTGCTCCGACCGTGGGAGCTGTAACTTTAAATGAGAACAACGACATTACTATAACTGAAAATTCAACCAAAACTGTTACTGGAACCACTACTGTTACTGATAATAATGGTTACAACGATATTACATCGGTAACCTCCACGCTTTATCTTAACAATACTACGACTTGTGGAACTAGCGATGCTAATTGGTGTTATGCTATAAATTGGGTAACCTGTGCTACCAATACTTGTGATGGTCTAAGCTGTGTTGCTAGTTGTACGGCTGATGTCTGGTTTATTGCCGAACCAACAGATGCCAGTGGTACTTATCCAACCAAAGAATGGCAAATGGATATAACTGCCGTAGATACCGGTAGTAATAGTGATACTGGAACAGGCACTGAGGAGCTGAATACTGCCTCTTATCTTGATATTACTGCTACCATAGCTTACAGCACTCTAAATCCAGGCGCTACCAGTAGTGAACAGAATACCCATGCCACCAACACGGGAAATCACGCTATTAACGTTGAATTATCGGGAGATAATATGGAGACTGGTGGAGCTACTAGCTCTATCGTTGTTGGACAGCAAAAATATTCAAGTAGTAGTAGTATGGGTGACTGGGTCGGTACAGCTTTGACAGGAGCAGCTACTGAGTATGACCTTGACTTATCCAAACCAACGGCCACCACCTCCGATAGTACCGATGAACTTTATTGGATGATAAAGATACCTACCTCAACCAGTCCTGGATATTATACCGGGACCAATACCGTTGGTGCTTTCTATTCATCCTAGTGAGAAAGATTGAGTGAATTATATAATCATTCAAGAGAAAAAGATGAAAAAATATATTATTTTAATTTTAGTTGTTTCTCTCGTCGGGATGTTTGGCTGGGCTTATCTTATCCAAGCTGGTTTTGGAGTAAGTCCCCCTTATGTTAACAATGACCGTTTAACACCAGGTTCTCATTACGAAAAGACTATTTATTTAGTTCGGGGCCAACCTACAACAGAGTTAACAGCTGAGGTGACTATTGATGCTCCAGGAATTAGAGACTGGATAACTATTGAAAAAGGGTTAATCTTTCCTTTACCCAAAGGCATTCAGCAGTTTCCAATGAAAGTAATAATTGATGTTCCTTCTGATGCTGCCTATGGAAGTTATCAGGGTTATATCCGAGTGAGGGCAGTTCCTTCAGGTCGAGAAGAAGGAGGAGTGGCTACTCTTCTGGGAGCAAGGATTGATATTGGCTTGGCGGTGACTGAAAAAGGTTTTTCCGACTTTAGGCTGAGAGGGGTGAGTATTCCCAATGTTGAAAAAGGGAACCCCTTGGTCGTCTTAATAAATTTGGAAAACACCGGGAATACTAAGATTAGACCTTCAAAAGTCCATTTAGATATTTATGATGTAGCCCACCTAACATTATTGCAGTCCGGAGATATTACTGAAATGGGCTGGGTTGGACCTTTTGAGACCAGGCAGGTTGAAGGCAAGTTGCCAATTGAATTAGAATTAGGCGAGTATTGGGCTGATGTTACAGTTTACAAAGAAGGAGAATCGCTAGGACTTAGCAAGATCTATTTCAAGGTAGTACCCTATGTAGAAAAACCAGTCTCACCCGGAGAAAAGGGAAAATCATTTCTTTCCCTTTATCTTCCTTATATCGGAGTAGGAATAATCCTCTTGATAATTCTGTTAGTCTTAATTTGGATTGAGAGAAAAAAGCCCAAAATAGTTTTTAAAAAAAAGAAAAGGGAACAAACCAAGAAGAAAAAAATCTCAGAGAGGAGTTATTAGCTAAGGAACTTCATGAGTTTTAATTAAGAGGTTGGTTTTGGAGCTTTAAAAACTAAGCGTGAATGAGAATATTAGATTTCTTACAATAAGAAACTTTACTTTTAGCCTCCTTTTAGGAGGAGTGATTGGAATATTACTCCTTCCTTTTTTTTCTTTTCCCCTAGGAAATCAAAAAGATTATAATAAAGCTTTAGCCTTAACAGTAACTCCTTCGGTAATAATTGTTGCTGTTCCTCCTCCTACCAATCTGACCGCAACAGCAATTAGCTCCTCCCAAATAGACCTGAGTTGGTCTCCTGCCTCTGGAGCAGTGAGTTATAACATTTATCGAGATGGAGTTAATGTTGATTCCTCAGCCACCACTTCTTATTCTGACACCGGATTAAGCCCCTCAACTACCTACACCTATACTGTTACTGCCATTAATACCTATGGGGCAGAATCAGCTCATAGCTCTTCTGCTTCAGCTACTACTTTGGCTGCTCCGGTTGTTGAGGAGGAAGTGGAAGAAGGGGGACCTCCTCTTTTTCCTCCTCCCCCTGAAGATATTTCTTTAATTATTAATAATGGTGATATCCATACCAACTCCTTAGATGTGAGCTTAACTCTTTCGGCTAAGGACGCTTTTCAGATAGCGATTAGTAATAGTTCCGATTTTGCCGGCGAGGTCTGGGAAAAATATCAGACCTCAAAAAAATGGAGATTGACTGAAGGCGATGGAAAGAAAACTGTCTATGCCAAATTCAGGAGTTCAGAAGGAGGAGTTTCTGAGGTAGTTTCCGATTCCATTATTTTAGATACTATTCCTCCAGTTAATGTTAGTAATTTTGAAGCTATAGCCGGTGACGAGCAAATACTTCTAAGATGGGAAAATCCTCTGGACAAAGATTTTGGCGGGGTAAGAATAATGGGATCAACTATTTTTTACCCTTCTTCTCCTTCTGAAGGTATTCTCCTTTATGACGGTAAGGGAACTTCTTTTACTGCTGTTGGTTTGACTAATGGAGTGAAATATTACTACACGGCCTTTGCTTATGATAAAGCCAGCAACTTTTCTTCAGGAGCAATTGTCTCGGCTACTCCTTATAAAGTGAAACCTCCGCCTCTTCCTCCACCTCCTCCTCCGCCTCCACTTCCACCGGAAATAGAAGAATTGACTCTTGAGGATTTTGATTTTTGGCAGGAAGGTAAGAAGATTCCCTTAGAAGAAGGAGAAAAGATTAGAGGAGAAACTGAAGAACCGTTGACAGTTTTTATTGATTATGAGAAAGTTCCCGAGATTTTGAAGACTATTATGGTTACCTTAGAAAAAGAAGGAAAACATTTTTCTTTTCTCTTAAGGATAAATCGGAAAAAGACTAAATACGAAGCTGCTCTTTTGCCTCCAGAACCGGGAATTTATCCTCTAACCGTAACTGTCCTTGATTATAAGAATCAAACCTTGAAAATAATTTCTGGATATCTAGAAGTAAAAGAACCGGAAAAACCTCCGTCTCCAGAAGCTCCTTTTTATAAACAAGCTAAGTTTTGGTTCTATCTCCTTTTAGGGATAATTATAGTAATGATTATAGGGTACCTGGTTTGGAAGATAAGAATGAAGAAACTGGAAAAAAGCTATTGACATTTTTTTAAAAAAATAATAATATTATATAAAACCAGTTTTAAGAATTTGTATTTTTTTATTCTGACTCTCCTTTTTTATTAAAACCTAAAAAGCATTTACCCTAAATAAGAAACTTAGGGTATTTTGTCTATTGCTTTATCTATGGAGCAGATAAAGATTAAAAACTTCTCAAAATCAAAAGTTGGCCTAGTTCTCCCTTATCTATTAACTGTCCAGAAAGAAAGCTGGGAGTGGTTTTTGAATACTGGACTTAAAGAGCTTTTTTCGGATGTGTCTCCGATTAGAGATTATACGGGTAAGGAGTTAGAGCTCTGGTTTATGGATTATAAGTTTGGTAAATCTAAATATAAGTCAGATATTGAAGCCAAACAAAACAATGATTCTTTTGAAGCTCCTTTAAGAGTAAAAACAAAATTAGTCAATTTAAAAACTAAAGAAACTAAAGAGCAAGAAGTTTTTCTTAGTGATTTCCCCTTACTGACTGAAAGGGGAACTTTTATTGTTAACGGGGTAGAAAGAATAGTTATTTCTCAACTTATCCGTTCACCGGGAGCTTTTTTTACCCTTAATATTAGTAAAGGTAAAAGATTGTTTGGGGCCAAAATTATTCCTAACCGGGGAAGCTGGTTGGAATTTGATACCGAATCTTCAGGAGTCATTTCAGTCAAGATTGACCGAAAAAGAAAGATACCGGCTACGGCTTTATTAAGAGCTTTTGGTATTGGAGATAATGAGTCAATAAAGAAACTTTTTACTGATATAAATGTTGGTGAAACAAAATTTATTAAAGAGACTCTGGAACAAGATTTTTGCCACAATCAAGCCGAAGCCCTAGTTGAGATTTATAAGCATCTGAGACCAGGTGATATGGCTACTCCGGATACAGCCCGGGAACTCTTAGAAAATATGTTCTTTAACTTTGAAAGATATGATTTATCTAAAGTAGGAAGGTGGAAAATGAGGCAACGAGTCCCGGAATTAGCCAAAGGAAGTAATAAAGAAATTACTAAAAAAGAGAGGGCTTTAAAACGAGAAGATATCATTGCCGTCTTAAGAGAGATTATCCGACTAAATAACAATCCCGAGGCTAAACCTGATCAGATTGACCACTTGGGTAACCGAAGAGTCAGAACTTTAGGTGAGTTTCTCCAAAATAGATTGAGAATAGGAATAATGAGAATGGAAAGGATTATTAAAAACAAAATGTCAACTTTAGATGCCCGAACTTTAAGTCCAATCCAACTCATTAACCCCCGGCCCTTTATGGCCGTGGTTAAAGAATTTTTTAACTCTTCTCAGTTCTCTCAATTTATGGATAATGAAAATCCTTTGGCGGAATTGGAGCATAAAAGAAGATTATCAGCTACTGGACCCGGTGGCTTAACCAGGGAAAGAGCCGGCTTTGAAGTTAGAGATGTCCAACCTTCTCATTACGGCAGAATTTGTCCTATTCAGACTCCCGAAGGGCCCAATATTGGTTTAGTTAATCACTTATCTAATTTTGCCCGGATTAATCCTTTTGGTTTTATTGAAACTCCTTATTTCAAAGTCAAAAAGGGAAAAGTAACCTCAGAGGTTCAATATCTTTTAGCCTTTGAAGAAGAAAAATACAACATTGCTCATGGCGGGGTGCTTATTTCCGAAAATGGTGAAATTATTCCCCAAAAGGTTGAAGTTAGAAAGAAAGGAGAACCGGGAGTGGTAGAAAAAGAAAAGATTGATTTTATTGATGTTTCTCCTAACCAGGCAATATCGGTGGCTACTTCTCTGATTCCCTTTCTCCAAAACGATGATGCTAACCGGGCTCTAATGGGGTCTAATATGCAACGCCAGTCAGTTCCTCTTTTAAATCCAGAGATGCCTTTGGTGATGACCGGCGTGGAAAAAAGAGTAGCTATAGATTCTGGTCAAGAACTAATAGCTGAAGAGGCCGGGGCAGTGGAAGAAGTTGACGCTAATCACCTAAAAATTAAAACTCCAAAGGGTCTCAAAAATTATGATTTGAGAACTTTTGTTAGAAGTAATCAGTATACCTGCTTTCACCAAAAGCCAAAAGTTAGAAAGGGTCAAAAAATTAAAAAAGGAAACATTTTAGCCGATGGTGGAGCCATAGACAGAGGTCATTTAGCTTTGGGTCAGAATATTTTGGTCGCTTTCATACCCTTTAAAGGAGAAAACTTTGAAGATGCTATTGTTATTTCGGAAAGGTTAATTAAGGAAGATTTATATACCTCTATTCATATTGAGAATTTCGGCTGCGATGTCCGGGAAACAAAATTAGGACCGGAGGTTACCACCTATGATATTCCTAATGTCGGAGAAGAAAAGTTAAAAGATTTGGACGAAGAAGGAATTATCAGAGTGGGAGCGGAAGTGGGACCAAATGATATCCTGGTTGGAAAGATTTCTCCTAAAGGAAAAGAAAGTCTGACTGCCGAGGAAAGATTGCTAGGAGCAATATTTGGCGAAAAAGCCAAAGAGGTCAAAGATACTTCTTTGAGAATGGAGCATGGTAAAAGAGGAAGAGTGGTTAGGGTCAAAGTTTTTGAGAGAGGGAAGGCTAATCTGGAACCAGGAATAATCAAAAGAGTTGAGGTAGAAATAGCTCAGTTGAGAAAAATTACTTCGGGAGATAAGTTGGCCGGTCGTCACGGAAACAAAGGAGTGGTTTCTAAGATTATGCCGGCCGAAGAAATGCCTTTTCTGGAAGACGGTACTCCCGTTGACATTATTTTAAGTCCCTTAGGGGTGGTTTCCCGAATGAATTTAGGTCAGATCTTAGAAACTCACTTAGGCTGGGCGGCCAAAAATCTAGGATATAATGCTATTACTCCGGCCTTAACCGGGGCTGTCGAAAAAGATATTAAAGAAGAATTAAAGAAAGCTGGTCTACCTAAAGATGGAAAAGTTATTCTTTATGATGGCCAAACCGGAGAACCTTATTCGGAAAAAATAACCGTTGGTTGGATTTATATGATGAAACTAATTCATATGGTTGAGGATAAGGTTCATATGCGAGCCATTGGCCCTTATTCTCTAATTACCCAGCAACCCCTAGGAGGGAAGGCTCAGTTTGGGGGGCAGCGATTTGGTGAAATGGAAGTCTGGGCTTTAGAAGGATACGGAGCGGCTCACTCTCTCCAGGAGATATTAACTATAAAGTCAGATGATGTTCCCGGAAGAGCTGCTGCCTATGAAGCAATTTTGAAAGGAGAAAAAATTGCTTCTCCTAATCTTCCTGCCTCCTTTAATTTATTGGTAAATGAATTAAAAGCCTTGGGATTAGGGGTAGAAATAAAAGAAAAACCTAAAGAAGAAAAATCATGAAGGTAACTGACCTAGAATCAATCAAAATTAAATTAGCTTCTCCCCAGGAAATTTTATCTTGGTCTCACGGAGAAATTACTAAGCCCGAGACCATTAATTACAGAACTCAAAAATCAGAGAAAGACGGGCTTTTTTGTGAAAAAATTTTTGGACCCAGTAAAGACTACCAATGCTATTGTGCTAAATATAAAGGAGTAAGATTTAAAGGGGTAGTTTGTGACCGCTGTGGAGTGGAAGTAACTAAGTCTCAAGTTCGGCGGGAAAGGATGGGCCATATTAAATTGGCTACCTCCTGTTCTCACATTTGGTTCTTGAAGGGAGTTCCTTCAAGGATGGGGCAGATTTTAGATGTGCCCATGCAAAAATTGGAAAGAGTAATTTATTTTTCAGCCTATATTATTACCAAGGTTGACGAGAAGGCTCGCAAAATTGTCCTTGATGATATTGAGAAAGAGTACAAGTCAAAAGTCAAAATAGCTCGTAATCAATTTAAAGACAGCAAAGACCAAAAAAAATTAAGAAAAATATTACAAGAATTAAAAGAAGCAAAGGATAAAGCTAGAAGAGAAGTTTTAGAATTGAGAGCATTAAAAATTTTGTCCGAGATTAGTTATCAAAATCTTTCTTTAAAATACGGAGAAGTTTTTGAGGCCGAAACCGGAGCCGAAGCTCTGAGGTTGATTTTTTCAAAAATTGATTTAAGGCAGGAAATTTCAAAATGTTCAGCAAAGCTGAAGATTTCTTCATCAAAAGCGAGTAAATTAAAAAAACAACTGAAAAAAACGGAACAGGTAGATAGAAGAAAAATTTTGAGAAGATTGAAAATTCTCCAGAAAATGGCGGAAGAAAAAATCAGGCCCGAATGGATGTTTTTAGAAGTCCTCCCTGTTTTGCCTCCCGATTTAAGACCCATGGTTCAATTAGATGGAGGAAGATTTGCTTCTTCTGACTTAAATGACCTTTATCGGAGAGTGATTAATCGAAATAATCGTTTAAAATATCTTTTAGAAATTTCTGCTCCGGAAGTTATTGTTAGAAATGAAAAAAGAATGTTGCAGGAGGCGGTTGATGCTTTAATTGATAACGGAATGAGAAAAGCTCAGACAACCCGAGCCAGTACCGGAGGCAAAAGACAATTGAAATCATTAGCTGATATGCTTAAAGGAAAGCAAGGTAGATTTCGTCGCAACCTTTTAGGAAAAAGAGTAGATTATTCGGGTCGGTCAGTAATTGTTGTTGGACCAAAACTTAAGATTTCGGAAGTAGGAATTCCTAAGAAAATGGCTTTAGAACTGTTTAAACCTTTTGTTATTC
>CAYYDV010000012.1:0-15569 GCA_964470765.1 uncultured Candidatus Saccharibacteria bacterium | reverse complement strand
ACAGCTAAAATACCTGTAGCCGCAAAAACAACTACCCGGGAAGAAGAACTTTTCCTTCCAATCTTCTGAGCTAAAAGAAAGAAGCCAACCATTACACCAGCCCTAATAGCCGAACTAGGTAATCCAACCATTAGAATAAATAAAGCCAGAAGAATTATGGTTAAATAAAAAGCTTGGCCTCGCCAGAGACCAAGTCCAATCAAAAATTGCATTAAAACCACCGACAAGATAGTAATATGCATTCCCGAAATGGCAGTGATATGGCGAATTCCAGCAATATTCAATTTTTCCTTGAGATCTTCGGACATTCTCCTTTTGTCTCCCAAAATCATTGAACCCAAGATTGAACTCTGAGGAGGAGACAAACTTTGATAAATTGATTCTCGTAATCTTTCCTTAAAAGATAAAATTTCTCCAAAAACTGGATTTCCCTGGTCTTCAGCCATTTTCTCAATTCTGGGCCAATAAATTACTGAATAAATTCCTTCTTTGGCTAAATAATCTTTATAATTAAAATCCTCAAAAACTTGAGGAGTTTTTAATTTTCCTTCAATTTTGAGTTTATCTCCATAACTATATTCTGGATAGCGATTAGTAGTTAACAGGATTTTCTCTCCTTCCAAACCTTCAACTTTTATCTCAAGCTTAGTACTGCTTTCTCTCACATCAGGTTCCTCAAAGACTATCCCTATTAAAGTAATATTTTGGTCTTGGTCGTTGTAGTTCTGCAATTCATTATTTGTTATCTTTAACTCAGTTATCTGATAACGCCAGGCTCCAACCATAATGAAAATTAAACAAAGACCCAAAACAGCTATTTTTTTGTTTTTAGTATAGAGAAAAATCGTAATTAGAAAGATTCCAGAAATAAAAAATCCCAGCATTGTAAACTGAGAAATAGGAAAAAGAGAATTCAAAAATATACCTAGGATAAAAGAAAGACAGAAATATAAAAAGACTTTGGAAGAAGTCACTCCTTTAAAGCAGACCCTAAAAATCCAGTAGCAATAACAACTACTTTTATTTCTCCTTTTTTCAAAGCTTTATCTTTGGCGGCTCCAAAGATTATTTTAGCTTTGGAGTCAACATTTTGAGTAATGGTTTTAGCAACGGTATTGATTTCAAAAAGGGTAAGGTCTTCGGCTCCAGAAACATTAAACAAAACTCCTTTGGCTCCTTTAATGGAGAAATTAAGCAAAGGAGAATTAATAGCCCGGAGAGAAGCCGTCATGGCTTTGTTGGAACCAATAGCTTTTCCGATACCGAAAATAGCTGGTCCTGAATCTTCCATGATTGATTTAACGTCAGCAAAATCAAGATTAATAATACCTGGTTTAACAATTAAATCAGAAATTCCCTGAACTGCTTCTCTTAAAACTTCATCACAAGCCCAAAAAGCATCTATTAAGGAAACATTCCGGTCTTTCATTTTTAATAGTTTATCATTAGGAATAACTAGAAGGGTATCTACTTTATTCTTTAATTCCTTAAGTCCTCTTTGGGCAATTCTCTTTCTTTGACTTCCCTCAAACCGGAAGGGCTCAGTAACTGTAGCAATAGTCAAGGCTCCTGAATTTTTAGCAATCTCAGCTACGACTGGAGCCGCTCCTGTCCCGGTTCCCCCACCAAGTCCGCAGGTAATAAAAGTCATATCAGAATTCTTTAGAATTTCAGCAATTTCTTCTTTACTTTCTTTAGCAGCTGTTCTTCCTAATCTAAAATTCATCCCTGTTCCTAATCCTTGAGTGGCTTCCTTTCCAATTTGAAGTTTCAAATCAGCCGAAGCATATTTAAGATTCTGAACATCAGTATTTATGGCAATTAAATCCACTCCCAGAATACCACATTTAGCCATCCGGGAGATGGCATTGGAACCAGATCCGCCTATTCCAACTACTTTAATTTTCGGCTTATATTTTTTCATGGAATGAAAACTCTAAAAAATCCTTTTAGTTTGTCAATAATCCTTCCGCTGATTCTAGAACTAGAAAGAACATGCTCTCCTCCGAAATCAACTCCACCCAATACTAAACCGCAGACAGTAGCCAAGGAAGGATCTTCGTCTAAACCAGTGAAGCCTTGAGGTTTGCCAATTCGGCAAGGAAGTTTTAATTCTTTTTTAGCCAATTCTACAATTTTAGGCAATTTCGCTCCTCCGCCAGTTAAAACTATTCCGGCTGGAAGCAACTTCTGGCAAGAAATCTTTTTCAGTTCTTTATTAATCTGGTCAAAAATCTCCGAAACTCGAGCATCAATAATTCCTACCAACATCTTTCTGGAAAAACTTAAAGAATTAGAAACTTTTATCTTATCTCTTCTATACTTCTCCTTCTTATCTCTTTTAAGAATACAAGTTCCGAATTCTCTTTTTATCTTCTCGGCTAAATCAATATCACATCTTAAACCAATAGCAATATCATTAGTAATATGACTAGAGCCGATAGGAAAAACAGCCGTATGAATTAAATTTTCTTCTTCAAAAACAGCCAACCCGGTAGTATCAGCTCCAATATCTATTAAGGCTACTCCTAACTCTTTTTGCTGAGGAGTTAAAACTGCTTGGGCGGCCGCAATTGGCGAACATTGAATATCAGCAATCTGAAGATTAGCTCCTAGAATTGCTTTGGTTAAATTCTGTAAATAAGGAGAAAGGACATAAATTAAAAGAACTTCGGCCTCTAGCCTTGTTCCTCTCATTCCTAAAGCTTCCTTTATTCCTCCTTCACCATCAATAGCAAACTCTTTAGGAAAAACATCAATAATTTCTTTATTGGAAGGTAAGCTAATCGTCTGAGCATTCTGAACTACTCTATCTATGTCTTCTCGAGAAATTTCTTCATCAGCCCGGGAAACAGCTATTACCCCTTTAGAAAAAACGGCTGTCAAATGAGAGCCGTTTATATTTGAATAAACTGAATCAATTTTTCGACCGCTTGAGATTATAGCTTCATCAATTAAGATTCTGATTTCTTCAGCAACTTTCTTTGGTTTAATGACTACTCCTTTCCTGACCCCGGAACAAGATTTTTGAACCTGAGCTAAAACTTCAAATTCCGAATCTTCGGGGTCTTTGGAAGCAACTAAAATTTTCAGAGTATCTGTCCCTATATCTAAACCAGTTATAATATTATTATTCTTAAACATAAATTAACTAGTTAGTAATGAAAGATAATGATTTTGCTTTTCCTCCATTTTCTCAGCCTCTTTTTCCGACTTCTCGTGGTCATATCCTAAAAGATGAAGGAGGCCGTGGATTAAAACTCGGCTAAGTTCAGTTTCAAAATTTGATTTATATCTCTTAGCGTTTTTTTTAACTTCTCTCAAACAGATAGCAATTTCTCCTAAACTTTTGCTTTTTTTAAGAGGGCAAATCTTAAACTTCTCCAACTGGATTTTTGATTCCGGAAAAGAAAGAACATCTGTCGCCCGATTCTTTCCCCGATAACTCTTATTTATTTTCTTCATCCTTCCCGGACCAACTAAGGCAATTGATAATTCTCCTTCTTTTTTACCCTCTCCAGCCAGAATTTTTTCGGCAATCTTCTCTAAGAATTTCTCATCAACAGAAACAGTAGTCAAATTGTTAATTTCTATCATTTTATTAATCCTATCAAATCCAAAAGGGGAAATCAATCCTTCGACAGGCTCAGGACAAGTTCCTTCGCTAAGCTCAGGACAAGCTCTTTCAGTAGATTAGGGTTAACAAAAACGGCACCTCATGTGCGCCGCTCCAAAAAGCATTGTTTGATTATTTCTATTCGGTTGAAGTCAGTAAATCTTTTACTATCTTACTAACTAAACTTCCTTCGGCTTTTCCTCTGACTTGGGGCATTAATTCGGCCATTACCTTCCCTATGTCTTTCATCTCTGTTGCTCCTACTTTATTAATTGCCTCTTGGGCTAATTTTTTAATCTCTTCTTCTGGTAATTGCTCTGGCAAATATTTTTTCAAAACCTCTATTTCTTTTTTTTCTTTTTCTACCAAATCTTCTCTTTCTCCTTTTTCAAATTCCAAAATTGCCTCCTTTCGCTTCTTTACCTCAGAAGATATCGCCTCAACTACTTCTTCATCAATTAGCTGGCTTTTTTCTATCAATTCCTTCTCAGTTATTTCTTCCTCTTTCTTAGCTAACTTAGCTCTTTTTTCTTTTTCTCTATTTAGAATAGCAGCATTTAACATCCTCAAAGTTATTACTTCTATCTCTTTCTTTTCTTTCAAAGCCGATATTAAATCATCTTGGATTTTTTCTTTTAAAGCCATGTTGTTTTTCTAACTTCCCTAATTTTTCTAATTTTTTATATTCTTTTCTTAGCTGCTCTCTTCTTAAAGCGGCCTTTTTTTTAGCCTGTCTGCTTCTAGGTTCTTTTTTGAATCTAATTTTCCTTGCCTGAATCAAAACTCCGCTTCGCCGAACTCTCTGAGTAAAGCGTCGGATTAAACCTTGGGCACTTTCTCTTGGTTTACGTTTAACTTCTATGGTCATAATTTTATTAAGGCCAGGGGAGAGTTTTACCAGCTAAAAGGTGTAAATGAAGGTGGTCAACTGTCTGGCCGGCATCTTCACCTACATTAATAATTAATCGATAACCTTTATCAAACACCCCTTGGCCTCTAGCTATTTTTTGAGCGGTCAGAAATAACCTACCAATTAATTCTTTATCTCCTAACTCTAAATAGTTAATAGAAGGAATATGTTTTTTGGGAATAATCAAAAGATGAAGAGGGGCTTTAGGATTAATATCTTTAAAAGCAAAAAAATCATCATCTTCATAGATAATATCAGCTGGTATTTCTTTATTTGCGAATTTACAAAAAAGACAATCCTTCATATTTCTAAATCTTCTTTTTCATTTCTCTTACTATTTCTTTGACCTTTGTTGCTTTTTGTTTTCCCGTTTTCATATCTCTTACTAAAACTTCTTTTTCTATCACTTCTTTCTGTCCCAAAATTAGAGTATATCTTGCTCCTAACCTATCAGCCACCTTGAGCTGAGCTCTTAAAGAATCTTTATTAAGAGCTGCGGCTACCGGGACTTTAGCTTCCCGGAATTCTTCTATCAACCTTAGGCTTTCTCTTTTTGCTTTTTTACCTAACTGGGCTAAGAAAATTTTCGGTTTCTGAGCCTTAGAGAGTTTAACTTTCTTAATTTTCATCAAATCTATAATTCTCTCTACTCCGGCTGCTCCTCCGCAGGCCGGAGTATCTTTCCCTCCTAAAAGCTTAACCAATCCATCATATCGTCCTCCACCGGCTAAAGCATTTTTAGCTATTAATGAAGGAGGAACAAAAGAAGTTTTAGGTAATTCGTCTTCAGCCGGAAAAATTTCAAAAACTGTTTTAGTATAATAATCTAAGCCTCTAACTAAATGAGGATTCAAATGATAAGGTAAATTCAAATCATCTAAAAACTCTAAGACTTCCTTAAAGTAGTCATGACATTCTTTACAAAGATGGTCAATCATTTGAGGGGCTAATTCAATAACTTTTTGACACTTTTCCTCTTTACAATCCAAAACTCTCAAAGGATTTTCTTTAAGTCTACGTTTACAATCAGCGCATAAAGAAGATTGTCGAGGCCTTAAATAACTTACTAAGAGTCTCCTGTAATAAGGCTTACACTGAAAATCTCCAATACTGTTCACTTCAATGATTAAATTTCTAAGCTTTAGTTGCTCTAAAATTTTGTAAAAAATCTGAATAATCTGGGCATCGACTACTGCACTTTGCTCTCCCAAAATCTCAAAGCCAAAGTTCCAGAACTGACGATATCTTCCTGCTTGAGGTCTTTCGTAGCGGAAAAAGGGACCAAAATACCAAAGTTTTACTGGCTGAGGAAAAGCTTGCATTCCCTGTTCAATATAAGCTCTGGCAACTGAAGCTGTCCCCTCTGGTCTTAAAGCTAACCAATCTCCTCCTTTAGTCCGGAAACTATACATTTGTTTCTTAATAATGTCTGTACTGATACCTACCGCCTTTGAAAAAATTTCCGCTTCTTCAATAATAGGAGTGATGATTTCGCCAAATTTATAAAAATCAGCGATATTTTTAGCTGCTTTATAAATTTCTTGGTAATACTTCTGTTCTTCGGGCAGGATATCGTGCATTCCAGTAGGAGCTTGAAATTTTAGCCTCTTTTTTTTGACCATAATTATCAATAACGTACAAGGTACGATATACCGAGCTAAAGCTCGTTATAAGTTGGGGCCTCAATTTTATCTAAAACAGTAAAGGGCCAAGCTCGAAAATAGACCCGGCCGATAATGTCTTCTTCAGATAGAAGTCCAAATTTTCTGGAATCATAAGAAGCAGAACGATTATCTCCTAAGACAAAATATTCATTAAAATCTAAAAAAACTTGAAGATCACCTGAAGTTTCAAGGTCTTCGGGAAGGTAATTTGTCTCATCCAATGTCAGGGAGTCGTTATTGCTATAAATTGTTACCTCTCCGTTTTTTATTTGAATTGTTTCTCCGGGCAAACCAACAATTCTTTTGATATAACGGGAAGAAGGATTGGCGGGAGACCTAAAAACTATTATTTCTCCCCGTTGAGGAGGTCTAAATCTATAAGATAATTCATCAATAATCAAATAATCGCCATTAGAAAAATTAGGTTCCATTGATTGGCCTCGAACAATAAATGGCTGAAATAGAAAAAAACGGATAGGAATTACTATGGCCAAAGCAATAATAACTATTTTGGCGATTTCTAAAATAAAAGAAAGAAAAGATTTCATACTTTTTTAAGTATAGCGAACTTTGTTCGATATATCAAGTAGGACTTGTTATAGTAAGATTTTTCGGTTTTGCAAGGAGCGTGATATAATTAAAAAATGCTTTTAATTATTGGTTTAGGCAATCCCGGACGAAAATTCCAGAAAACCCGACATAACTTTGGCTGGCTAGTTTTAGACTTGCTTCAGAAAAAATGGAAAAAAGAACACAGTTTTTCAGACTGGAAAGGAGTAAAAAAATTCAAAGCAGAAATCAGTGAAGGAAGAATTAAAAACGAGAAAATAATCCTAGCCAAACCCTTAACCTTTATGAATCTCTCCGGCCAAGCTGTAAAATCATTAATCTCCTATTATAGAATTCGAACTAAGAATCTACTAATTATTCATGATGATATTGATATTGTCCTAGGCAAAATTAGAATAGTCAAAAACCGAGAAACAGCCGGTCATAAAGGTATCCAATCAATAATCACCGAGTTGGGAACAAAGAATTTTAATAGATTAAGAATTGGAATTAAACCCAAGAATTCAAAACCTAAAAATGTAGAAAAATTTGTTCTTTTAAAATTCAAAAATAAGGAAGGGGCTGTTAAAGAAATTATTGAAAAATCAGTCCAAGCAATAGAAATGGTAATAAGCGAAGGAGTAGAAAAAACAATGAATAAGTTTAATGAATAAAAAAAACGAGGTAAATACTTCTACCTCGATGCAAGAACTCGCCAAGCATATCTAAATCTTAGGATGGTAGCAATTATCGAACCGAATAAAATAAAGATGATTATTGCCCAACCAAGAATAGTAAAGTTTAAATTTAGATCTAGATATTCAAACCCTATCTTTTCGCTGTAAACTAGGGTAATCAGGGTAGCTAATATTAAAATAACTAACCTTGAAGTTCTACCCATTATCCCCCCATAATTTCTTTCAATCTCTTTATCAATAGCTTTAGGTAGAATTCCTAAATGGGAAACTAGCAAAACTACGAAAATTGTTGTCGTTCCTATCGGCCAGTTAATATAGCCCCCGAGAGTAATCCCTAAAATTAGCAAGCCATCAATGACTCTGTCTAAAAAGTGGTCTAAGAAATCTCCTCTTTTACTCGTGATTTTTTTCGATTTAGCTAAAGCTCCGTCTAAAGCGTCAAGGATAGAACTTAATACTAAAAACACTAGAGCTAAAAACAGATAGAAACGAGAAAAAGGTATTCCGGAAAACCAAAAAAGAAACATAGAAAATATTGCAGCGATTAAAGAAATTACGGTTAGTCTGTTTGGGGTAATACTTTGGGGAGTTCTTTTCATAAATCCTTCTAACTTTGGAGCGATCCAGTCTCTCAAAAAATATATATTCAACTTTCTCATTCTTAACACCTATTATTTACTTTTGAAGAACTATTTTATCCTCCAGGCTATCTGTGAGCGGTTAGAATTACCAAGCATCAGCTCAGAGCCCTAACTCTTTCGGCTACTCATCAAGCTAAGGAGGGATTGCTTAATTTTCGCAACTCCCAGATAGCCTGGAAAATAAAATAGCCTGACTTTAAGCTAATTATATTATACTAAATTGAATAAAATTGTCAAGGACAAAACTTATAAGATAAAAAGAAGGTCCAGTTAGTTAGGGACCTTTATATTAGAAATCTCTAATGTAGTTACTGTCTCTAAAAAGATTTGTTACGAAATCTCTTAACTCTTTGTCGCTAAGTTCGTCGGGAACTTCCGAGAGCGAAGAAATGTTAAATTCGTTCATTAATCTTGGAAGTTTCAGAAATAACTCCAGAACTGTTATATTTAACCCATTTATATTTTTAGTTAAGTTTTCTATCATTTCGTATGCTTTATATAAAAGAGCTGGGTCTATAGCGTTTATCTTATTCACTATTTCATCAATTCCATCCATTTTTTTGTCAACTTTACTTACAGTGTTCATAACTTTTCGGTAATCACTCACAACCTTAGGGACGATTATTATTCCGGCTATAACAACAATAACTATAACTAAAGCCAGAGCTATTTTTCCTTTTCGTTTTATTTTACCACCTCCTCTTAAGTTAATCTATTATAATAACATATTTAATTAAAATGTCAAAACATGGAACAAATTAAAACCATTTCTATTGAAGATAAGAACTATCCCAAGCTTCTTAGAAAGATTTCTAATCCCCCAAAAATTCTTTATATAAGAGGAGAGTTTTTGCCTAATGAGTTGTGCTTCGCAGTAGTGGGAACCAGAAGATTCTCTTATTATGGCAAACAAGTTGCTTTGGAGATCTCCGGTGACCTGGCTGAAGCTGGTTTAACTATTGTTTCCGGATTGGCTCCGGGAATTGACACCTTCAGCCATCAGGCAACTCTGGAAAGCGGAAAAAGAACTATTGCTGTTATAGGAACAGGGCTAGATGAAAAAACCATTTACCCTCAATCTAATCTTAAATTATCAAGAGAAATTGTTGAGAAAGGGGGCGCTTTAATTTCTGAATATCCACCGGGAACCCGGGGCACTCGTTTCACCTTTCCTCAAAGGAATCGAATAATCACTGGCCTCTCTTTAGGAGTCTTGGTAATTGAAGGAAAGCTAAAAAGTGGTTCTTTGATTACTGCTAATTGGGCTTTTTCCCAGAAAAGAAAAGTTTTTGCCGTTCCCGGGCTAATCCATTCTTCAACTTCAAAGGGTTGCCATTGCTTAATAAAAAAGGGGGCAAAATTAGTTGAATCCGCCAATGATGTTTTGCAAGAATTGAAATTATCAGGTAAAAAGGAAAAAGAAAAATTAAAAGGCGAGACCGAAGAGGAGAATCTAATTTTAGAAGTTCTTTCCGAAGAAGTTCTCTATGTTGACCAAATTATTGAGAAAACAAAACTCCCTGCTCCTATGGTAAATAAAACTTTAGCTGTTATGGAAATCAAAAGTAAAGTAAAAAACTTAGGAGGAAATATATATGCCATTAATTATCGTTGAATCTCCCACAAAATCAAAAACAATTGGAAAACTCCTGGGCCCAGAATATAATGTCCTTTCTTCTTATGGT
Organism: uncultured Candidatus Saccharibacteria bacterium; assembly: GCA_964470765.1. GTDB lineage: Bacteria > Patescibacteriota > Minisyncoccia > Minisyncoccales > JAGGXC01 > CAYYDV01. Next base: position 5,806 of record CAYYDV010000012.1, on the reverse strand, counting down.
CATATTAGAGATTTACCAAAGAGCAAGCTTGGAGTGGATATTGAGCATAACTTTGAACCTAAATATATTATTCCGACCAAAGCAAGAAAAACTATTAATCTTTTGAAAAAGGAGGTTGAAAAAACAGAAATAACCATCTTGGCTACCGATGAAGATAGAGAAGGAGAAGCTATAGCTTGGCATCTATCCCAAGCCCTGAATTTAAATGGTAAAAATCCTTATCAGAGAATTGTTTTTCACGAAATCACCAAATCAGCTATTGAAAATGCTTTAAGAAATCCCAGAAAAATTGATATGACTTTAGTTAATGCTCAACAAGCTAGAAGAATTTTAGACCGAATTGTGGGTTATAAGCTTTCTCCTTTTTTATGGAAGAAACTAATCAGAGGATTGTCAGCCGGAAGAGTTCAGTCAGTAGCTGTAAGATTGGTGGTAGATAGAGAAAGAGAAATTGAGAATTTTATTCCTCAAGAATATTGGAAAATCGCTGCTTTATTTCAAAAATCTAAAAATGAATTTGAAGCTCTTTTAGTAAAGAAAAATAATAAAATTATTCCCAAGTTAGGAATTAAAACCAAGAAAGAAGCCGACGAAATTATCAAAGATTTAAAAGGAGTCGAATACAAAGTAGTAAATATTGAAAAGAAAGAAACAAAAAGAAATCCTCTACCTCCTTTTACCACCAGCACCTTACAACAAGAAAGCTGGCAAAGATTTAGATTCCCGGCAAAGTTTACAATGAGAATCGCCCAGCAACTTTATGAAAAAGGACACATCAGTTATCACAGAACGGATTCTCTAAATCTTTCTGATTCGTCTCTTTTTGCGGCCAAGAAATTTATTACTAAAATTTATGGCCAAGAATACTGGGCTGGTTTTTTAAGAAAATATAAGGCCAAAGGAAGAGTCCAGGAAGCCCATGAAGCAATAAGACCTACCTATCCCAATAAAGAGCCAGAGAGACTAAAGATTAAAGCAAAGCTTGATAATAATCAATTTCAGCTCTATGACCTTATTTGGCGGAGGTTTATTGCCTCTCAAATGGCCCAAGCAATTTTTGACTCAACTACAATAGACATCGAAGCTAAAAACTACTTATTCCGGACCTCAGGCCAAACCTTAAAATTTGACGGCTTCCTAAAAGTTTATCCTCTAAAATTTAAAGAGGTTGAACTACCTCTTTTAGAAAAAAACGAAATCTTAAAACTTATCGAGCTCAAACCTTCCCAACACTTTACCCAACCTCCAGCCAGGTTCACCGAAGCTACTTTAATTAAAGAATTAGAAAAAAACGGTATTGGTCGGCCCTCAACTTATGCTCCGACTCTTACAACTATTCAAGGAAGAAATTATATTAATAAAAATGAAGAAAAAAGATTCCAACCTACGGAAATTGGAATCATGGTTAATGATCTCCTAGTAGAGCACTTTTCAGAAATTGTAGATATTAAATTTACGGCCAGAATGGAAGAAAACTTAGATAAAATTGCTCAGGGAGAAGAAAAATGGGTTAAAGTTCTTGAGAACTTCTATAATCCTTTTGAAAAAAACCTTTTGTTAAAAGAAAAAAAAGTCTCTAAAAAGGACTTAACCGAAAAAACAGAAAGGAAATGCCCTAAATGTAAAGCTTCTTTAGTAATTAGAATGGGGAGATTTGGAAAATTCTATGGCTGCTCTAAATTTCCTGAATGCAAGCATACTGAACCTTTTCCTCCTTCTAAACTAGGAATAAAATGTCCCAAATGTAAAAAAGGAGAAATAGTTGAAAGAAGAACCAAAAAAGGAAAAATATTTTACGGCTGTAGCCGTTTTCCAAAATGCGATTTTGCCTTATGGGACAAACCCACTGGTGAATTTTGTCCAGAATGTAATTCGTCTTTAGTAGAAACAAAAAAAGGACAAATAAAGTGCTCTAATAAGGAATGTGATTACATTGAAAAGTAGCAAAAATTTTGATAGAATCATTTTATAGGCCGGGGTGGCGGAATTGGTTTACGCGTACGATTCAAAATCGTATGGAGGAAACTCCATGAGGGTTCGAGCCCCTCCCCCGGCACTAAAAAAACTCCTTCTAAGAAGGGCTTTTTAATTTTAGTTCTATTTCTATCCTTTAAAAACCTTTGAAATCTTAATTACTATCAAGCCTGAAAGAACTCCAACGAAAAATCCCCCTAAAATATCATATGGCCAGTGAATTCCACCAAAAACTCGACCAAAAGAAATTAAAAAACTGGCAATAAAGAAGAAAATGCCAATTTTTTTATTATAGAAGAATAAAGCTGTAGAAATTCCAAAAAAGAAAGAAGCATGCGCTGAAGGAAAAGAGGAACTATCAATATGACCTACAAGTGAATTAACGTGGTTTTCAATAAATGGCCGGGGCCGATACCAGAAGAAGCGAATTGCTTCAGTAATACCTCTAGCTAAAGCTCCGGAAAATAAAGCCAAAGCTACCATTAACCAGTATTTTTTGAAATTCCAAACTAAAAATAAAAGTAAGCAGAGAACTAAGATATAGGGAAGATACTCAGCGAAAAAAATCCCTAAGCTGTCAAGCCAGTGATTTCTAAAAGCTAATTCATTAATTTTCTGAAAAATAAAAGCATCCATTGGTTTTTTAAGTTTTTAATAATTCTTTTTGGGAAAATTCACCAATTCTTAATAATTTAGGCTTAGATTTAGTTAAATCCACTACAGTTGAAGATTTGCTTGGCTTTAAATTGCCAGCGTCAATAATCAGATCTGGTTGAAATTTTTGATTCTTAAGCTGGGTCAAAACTTTTTTAATTTCTGTTGAGCCCGGTTTTCCGGAAATATTAGCCGAGGTTCCAGTAAGAGGTTTATTTATTCTCTTAAGTAAGGTACTGACTAATTTGTGTTTGGGAATCCTTAAACCAATTGTCTTTGCCCTCCCAAAAAGAATTTTAGGAAGACTACAATCTTCTCGTCCCCTTAAAACTACCGTTACTTCTCCTGGCCAAATCTTTGTCAGAAACTTTTGTTGCTCTCTATCAATCTGAGCTAGAGCTTTAGCCATCTTAACATCTTTAACAAAAATTGGAAGTGGTTTCTGTTTCTTGCGTTTTTTGATTTTCAAAACTTTCTTAACTGCAATTTCTGAAGCAGCATCAGCAATTAATCCATAAATCGTGTCAGTCGGGCAGACAACAACTCCTCCCTTTCTAATTAATTTTACTATTTCTTTAGCTGTCTGATTAAAGTCTTTTAAAGAAATCTTTATAATTCTCATCTTTCTTATATACTTTAGCTTAACTTAAATCAAGAAATAAAAAAAGTGCTCAGAAGAGCACGTATTTTTGTTATTCTTTTATGGCTGAAATAATTTCTTTCAATCGTTGAATATTATTCTCTGCAACTGTTCCTGTGTTAATAGCATCTGCTCCGGCTTTGATCTTTTCTTTAGCGATGGTAGCATCTTTGATTCCCCCTCCGACAATTAGAACGGTTCTTGTTAGTTTACTTTTTACTGCTTTAATCATCTCATTCGGCACAGAGGTTGGTGAGCCTGATCCTGTTTCTAAGTAAACCATCTTCATTCCAAAATCTTGGGCGGCCATAGCGTATTTCATTGCTGAAATAACATCTTCTTTCTTAATTAGTTCTGCCTTTCCTATTCTTCCGACTGTCATACCTGGCTCTATTATTATATATCCCATTGAAATTTTCTCTAATCCCATGTCCTCTATAATTAGAGCTCCTTCAGCTTGTTCTCTGATTACAAATCTTATATCAATGGAATTCAATAAACTCATAAATAATACAGCATCGGCGTGTTCGCTCAGATAGCCAGTACTCGAAGGAAATAGTATAATCGGTAATCCTGTTTTCAACTCCTTTATCCTCAAAATAACATCATCTAAGAGTTCTTTTTCTATCGGAGTCGATCCTCCAAGCAGTAGCGCATGTGTCCCGGCTTTAAACGCCGCCAGGACCATCTTCACAATCTCTTCTACTGGTTGCTTCTCTGGATCAATCAAGGTAAAGTGTAGCGGTCCTTCTTTCAGTTTTCTCTTTATATATCTCCAGACTTTCATAGTATCACTCCGAGCACAAAAGCAAGCAAAGCTACAGCCATTCCTCTTTTGATCCATTTCTGTATTGTGTGGGCATCTTTTAACTCTAAGATAGCAAAGCGAATTGAAGCGACAAATATCAAATCAGCTCCAAACACTGTAAGATAACCCCAGCCCAATGTGTTCCAAATTAAAGGTAACGGACTAAGAACAATAGCTATTACTAAAAAGGAAACAGCTACAATGGTTGCCTTTTCTGGTCCTATTTTCATTGGTAGGGTTTCTCTCTTTATCCTGTCTCCCTTGATATCTTCTATGTCTTTCTCGATCTCTCTTGTTAAGTTCGCCAGAAAAGCTAAGACTGCTAAGAGAATTAAAGTTTTGGTCAAAGTAAGCCCATCGATAGCAGCTAGGCTCCCAAAGATAACAGGAGAAGCCACTAAATAACTTATAGTGATATTTCCAAACAAACCTGTTTTCTTAAGACGCCAGTCGTATAAAAAAAGCATCAAGACATTGAAACCAGCGATAGCTACGCACCATTTATTATTGATTAAAAAGGCTAAGACAATTCCTAAAATGAGACAAATGGCAGCGAACCGGGAAGCTTCTTTAAGAGATATCCTTCCTGAAGGAATCGGTCTTTCATCGTGGGAGGTAGCATCTACATCTATATCAAAATAATCGTTCATGGTATTTCCTCCACCCGTCACAAAAAAAACAGCGAAAAAGGCTAATGCGACTTGGAGAACATCCGAGGCTAATGCGACTTGGAGAATATCCGAGGTTAATACGACTTGGAGAATAGAAGATAAATTTATGTCACTAGCTACTAAAAATCCAACGATTGCAAAAATTCCAGCCATTAAACAATTTTTATACCTGATTATCTCAACAAATACTCCTATTTTCTTTCCTTTCAAATTCTTTTCTTTCATATCTTACACCTATGTATTTTTCAAAGATCAGGTTTATTTTTAATATATCCTTATAATTCTGTCAACCCCCACACCAAATGAGGATATCCAAATTCATAAAATGAATTCGTTTCTGTACCAAGGGCACAATCCTCGTTATGGTGTGGGGGTCAAGCCCAAGAGAATTTTTTCTAATTCTTTCAGGGTTTTTACTGAAAAGTCTATCTCAGGATTATCGGGATAATTTTTATATTTCCCCTTTCCTCGGCTTATCCTTACCGTAATTATTTTTGGAAACTTTTTCTTAATTTTAGACAAAGCTTCAGGGTTATCATCCACAAATAATGCTTTTTCTTTTTTTTCTAAAAATCTCTCCAAAACAGATGTTTTATTAATGTCTCGTGTTATATAAATTTCTTTGAAATATTTTTTTATTTTAGATTTTTCTATTTTATCTTCTTGAAATTTATCTTTCCCATAGGACAAAAGGTAAAGATTGTATTCCTTTTTGAAATTTTCTAAAGCAGGTAAAACATCGGGATATAAAAAACGATTTGTTTCTTTTAAGGCCTTTTCTGATTTTTTCTGCAAAAACTCAAGATTAATTTCTGGTCGATTTCTAATGATTAAATTAAACTGTCGCTTCCTGTTATAAAGAATTCCTTTTCCTTTGGATTTCTCAAAGGTTTCCTGAAATAATCTTTCATCTATTCCTGCCTCCCTAAAGATTTTTTTCATAAAGAAATAAAATCTTTTGGTTGAAAATAAAGTATGGTCAAAATCAAAAATAATTTTCATACTCATAGATATTAAGAGACTTCTTGAGAAAGTCTCTCCTTTGTTTTCTAAACTTCT
>CAYYDV010000011.1:0-17488 GCA_964470765.1 uncultured Candidatus Saccharibacteria bacterium | reverse complement strand
GAAGTAATTTCAAAGAAGTAGCTAAAACATAGAAAAGAACCTTTTCTGTTTCTTTACCTTCCTGACCTTTAGACTTTTCAATATAGACATCGCAGAACTTAGACCAGAAGAAATGGTAATTCTCCTGAAGAGCTTTACCAAATTCATACTTCTCTAAATTCTTATCTGTTTTTTGAATAATCTTATCTAACTCCGACAAAATCTTCTTATCAGCTGGAGTTTTTCCTTTAGGCTTCTTAAGGTCAAACTTTCCTTCTAAATTAGCTAAAACAAACCGGGAAGCATTCCATAACTTATTACAGAATTTCTTACCAGCTACTACTTTAGTTCCATCAAACTTAATGTCCTGTAAAGGACTAACCTGCCAGCAGATTCCAAACCTAGTAGCATCAGCTCCATATTCATCAATTAACAAAAGAGGGTCAATTCCAGTCCCTAAAGACTTGGACATTCTTTTCCCTTCTTTAGTTAAAACAATAGCATGAACTATTACATCTCTAAAAGGAACCTCCTTAGTAAATTCTAAACCAGAAAATATCATCCTGGCTACCCATAAGAAGATAATATCTCTAGCTGTACTCAAAGTATCAGTTGGATAAAAATCATTAACCTTCCCAGGCCAGCCAAAAGCAACAAAAGGCCAAAGAGCTGAAGAAAACCAAGTATCAAAAACATCTTCTACTTGTTTCAACTTCTTTGAACCGCAAGAACGACATTTAGATGGAGCAGTCCCACTACTCACAAAAGGCTCACAGGTTTGCTGAAACTTATAAGTATAGATACAAACTGGTGTAGATTTTTTAATTTCTCTATCTGGAAAGTGACGCTTAAAAGCAGCAATCAATTCTTCATAACTATTATAGGCTTTCCAGTGTTTTTTATCTTTCAAATCAAGTTTCCCAACAGTTGTTTTTACAGATTCGGTAATTATCCCAAAGCCAAAAGTTTTTCCTATTGATCTATCTATAAAAGCTACCTTATCACCCTTTTTAAAGTTATAGTCACGAATCCGATAAGTTCTGGTCTTATTATCAAAAACCTGAGGAATGATATCGCCAGCAAAACCCATCTTTAGGGGTAAGTTTTCAATACTTAATTCTGAATTTTCACAATACCAAACAGGAATTCTATGACCCCACCAAATCTGACGAGAAATACACCAATCATTTACTTCTTCTAACCAACTCAAAGAAACTCGACCCCACCTTTCTGGATGAAACCTTACCTTCTTGCTTCTAATGGCTTTTTTAGCCATTTCAGCTAATTTATCCATCTTTAAGAACCATTGTTTAGAAGGTAAGGGCTCTAATAGAAACTTACATCTATAACAGATTGGTATCTGATGAAGATAATCTTCAGTTTTCTCAATCAAGTTAGACTTATTCAAATCTTCAATTATCTTTTCCCTAGCTTCTTTAGCTTTCAATCCTCTATAAGAAGCAGGAGCATTTTCATTTAAACGACCGTCTTCATCAATTACCTGAACTAATTCTAATTTATGCCTCTGACTTACTTGGTAATCTTTTAAATCATGAGCTGGAGTTATCTTAACTACTCCTGTCCCAAACTTAGGATCAACAGCAAAATCCTTAATAACAGGAATCTCTTTATTAACTATAGGTAAGACAACCTTCTTCCCAACTAAATCCTTATACCTCTTATCCTTAGGATTAACAGCTACAGCTGTATCTCCTAACAAAGTTTCTGGTCTAGTGGTAGCTACTAAAAGATATTTCTCCTTTTCTCCAACTAAAAGATATTTAATGAACCAAAGTTTTCCTTTTTCTTCTTTGTATTCCACTTCTAAATCAGACAAGCTGGTTTTACAGCGAGGACACCAGTTAACTACTCTTTTTTTCCTGTAAATCCAGCCTTTATCATAGTAATGAGAAAAAGCTTTCATTACTGCCTGAGTATATTCTTTATCCATAGTAAATCTGGTTCTTGACCAATCACAAGAAGCACCAAACTTCTTCAATTGTTTTAAAATCTTATCACCAGTTTCTTCCTTCCATTTCCAAACTCTTTTAATAAACTTCTCCCTACCTAAATCAAACCTGGTTTTACCTTCTTTCTTAAGCTGTTTCTCTACTACATTCTGGGTAGCAATACCAGCATGATCTATGGCTGGCACCCAAATAGTTTTCAAGCCTTCCATTCTTTTCCATCTGATAAGAACATCTTGAATAATAGTATTCAAGGCATGACCCATATGAAGAGAACCAGTAATATTAGGAGGAGGAATAACAATAGAATACTTCTTTTTAGACTTAGAAGGACTAAAAAACTTCTTCTTCTCCCAGAAGCTATATATCTTGGCTTCAACTTTTTTAGGTTGATATTGTTTGTCCATTATTCTTGTTTAATTTGGTCTTTGGAAATCTTCTTAAACAAAGGTTTTGTTTTCTTAAGTTTAACTTTAGGAAGATTATTCAAAAGATACTTATGTAGTTGTTTAGAATCTTCTACATATTTAACTTTAGAAAATCCTAAATCCTCCCTTAATCTTTCTGAAGCATCAGGAAGTAAGGGTTTAAGTAAAATCCCTAAAGCTCCAATCAAATAAACAAGGTTAGTAACAACTGAATCAAATTCCTTTTTATCTTTAATAGCCCAAACTTTCTGAGCATCAAAGTATCTATTACCATATTCAGCTAAATCAACTACTTCTTGGAGATAAGCTCTAAACTTACAATTAGATATGTTCTTATCTACTAGCTCAAAAGCTTTCTCGGTCCTATCAATTATCTCCTTGTTTACCCTAGAAGAAGCTTTAAATCCTTTACTCCTAGCTAAAGTTAAAGTCCGGTGCATCAAATTCCCTATCTTCCCTACTAAAATACTATTTACCTGTTCCTGAAAATCAGGCCAAGTAAAACTAGAGTCTTTAGCTTCCGGCATGCTCCAACAAAGGTAAAACCTAACTTCATCTAAGCCATATTTTTTAGCTAAGTAATTACAGGTAATCATTATTCCCCTGCTCTTAGAAAACTTCTTACCTTCATAATTCAAAAATTGATTTACTGAAACTACATCAGGTAAATGTAATTTAGAATCATAAACAGAAAGTTGACCAGGCCAAAATAAAGTATGAAAAACTAAATTATCTTTTCCCATAAAGTAATAATGTTTTAATGATTTCCCATACCAGAAATCTTTCCATCCTTTTTCTTTAAATTTAATTGAAGCAGATAAATAACCAATAACTGCTTCAAACCAAACATAAATAGATTTCTTCTCCCAATTCTTAATCTTCTTATCAGCAGGAATATCTTTAATTGGTATTCTTACTCCCCAAGTAATATCTCTAGTAATAGCTCGAGATAACAAACCAACTTTTAACCAACCTTTAGCTTCAGAACTAACCCACTTTTTCCAAGAACCATCTTTACTCTTAACGTATTTCCTCAAAAAAGGCTGTAATTTAGGCCAATTTAAGAAATAGTGCTCTGTTTCTTTTAAAACAACTGGAGAATTAGTTAATCTATTTCTAGGATATCTAAGATCTCCTGGCTCTAATATTTGACCACAGTTATCGCACTGGTCACTCCTAGCTTCTTCATATTTACAATACTTACAAGTTCCTTCAACAAACCGACCTGGTAGAAACATCTTATCCTTTTCTGAATAATATTGTTTAAAAACCTTCCTGAAAATATAGCCTTCCCTATATATCTTCAAAAAGAAATCCTGGGCTGTTTTTTTATGTAAAGGATTATCAGTTTTAGTATATATGTCAAAACTCAAATTAAGGAACTTAAACAATTCCTTTAATTCCTTATGATAACGATTAGCTAATTCACTTGGCTTAATCTTCTTTTTGATTGCTTCAAAAAGAACAGGAGTTCCAAAACAATCAGAACCAGAAGCCATTAAAACCTTATGGTTCTTCAATCTAAAAAACCTGGCTAAGATATCAGCCGGTAATAAATAACCAGCCAAGTGGCCGATATGCATTTCCCCATTAACATAGGGCCAAGCAACCCCTATAAAGATTTTTTCTTTGTCTTTCATCTATATAATTTTTATAAGTTTCCGACTAGAGACCCAGCTGCTTCATTAGCTCGCCTTCGTCTTTTCCCGTTAATACATCTATGTCCTGCTGCTCTAATTCCTTTCGAAGGCTTTCCGGCATATTAAGAGATTCTTTGAATATTCTGACTACAGCCCGAGAGCTGTCATCTCCGGCCAATCGATTAATGAAGATTTTTCCGCATTTAACGCATTGATGTATTACCATCAATTCTCCTCTTTTGAGTTTTTTTGTATACCTGTCAATTCCTTCTTTTTTAAAAGTAAACCCAATAGGTACCATTGATCCATCGCAAACTGATCCTCTATCACCAAGTTTAACGTCAACATGTTTTGACCACAAGCAGACAGGACAGTGGTTTCTGTGCTTTGTCCCTATAGCTATTAAAGAAACCCAAGCGTGACAATGGGTACAGCGAAATCTTTCTCTTTCTTCTCTGCTGAATTTCTTTTCTCTTTTCTTTTCTTCGAGTTCAGATTCTTCTTTTATTTTGTTTTCCTCTTTTTTCATATATTTTCGATAGGCATAATAGTTCAATTCTGTCGCCTCCTTTTAATTTTCGATAGAATTTTCACTTAATTTATTAAAAAGGTTCTATTAGCAAGACACCATAATTAAAAATCTTTGTCAAGTTCTTCTGAACTAAAGGTATCTCATCGGTAATTCAATATAGAAAGTGGAGCCCTTGTTTCTGCCGGCGGATTCTGCCCAAACTTTACCGCCGTGGAGTTCAGTAAATTTCCTAACGACGTAGAGCCCTAGACCTAACCCGACTGACAAGTGTTTAGCTCCTGCTCGACCACGAGTGAAGCTTTCAAATATTTTCTTTATCTCTTCTTCAGTCATTCCCGTACCAGTATCTTTAATCGTAATGAGAATTGAACCTTGGGACCATTGTTTAGAAGGTTCTCTTTGTTCGGTTTTGACTGTTATCCCGCCTTTTTCTGTGTATTTTATAGAATTGTCTATTATATTCAAAATAACTTGTCTTATTTTTCCTGGGTCAATTGTAATTTCAGGCAAAGGTTCCTTAGATTTTTCCCATTTTAGGTAAAGTTTCTTCTCATCAGCTCCAATTCTCAGCTCATCTAAAATAGAAGAAATCATTTTATCTAGAGAAGCCTTCTCAAGGTCTAGTTCTAGTGTTCCACTCTCAATTCTGGAAACATTTAATAAATCATTAATTAGTCCTATCATCCTTTCGTTACTGTAATAGACCTTTTCTAAGACAGTTCTTATTTTTTTTCCTATCCGGCCATATGTTCCCTCTAAAACCATTGAGGTCCAACCTTTGATTGCAGTCGGAGGTGTTCTCAACTGATGAGAGGCAATAGAGATAAATTCTGACTTTGCTTTGCTTAATTTTTCTATTTCCTCTCTCTGTCTAATCTCCCTGGTAACACTTCTAATCAATAGATAGCCGAAGTAAATAAATACAGCTAACGTTAAAATTTTTATAATTCTTGAAATTAGATTTTCTGTAAAAACAAGGGTATCTAAAGACATTAAGACTGTAATTAAGCCAACGAAAATTCCAGTAATAACAGTCTTAATTCCAAATAATTCTCTCTTAGTTATTGCATATCCTATAAATCCAAGAAGCAAAACAGTAGAATAGTCTCCAGCATAATAATACCTTACTATACCCAAAAAGGGGAGAATTATATTAAATATGGTGTTTAGAATATAAAAACTCGCCAATCCGACAAGGAAGTATTCAATTTTTTTCTTATTTAAAGCGTCTGCTTCTCTATATCCTTTTGAAATAACATAAAGAGTTATAATAAAAAATATTAAAATAAAAGCAAGGTAACCAAACATTCCTGGTTCGTAATTAATTACTACATCTCCTTCATAGAAAGATATATCACTAAAAACAAATGGAGTAAAACCAGCTATTAATCCAGTAAGAGCTCCCGCAATAACAATGGTCTTTGTCAGCAAAGGATAAATATCTAATTTGTTTAATAAATTAAGAACCAAAAAATAAATAGAAATCGCAAAAAAGGGAGTAATCAACCAAGCAATTCTTAAAAATTGTAATGATAGCTCTTTATTATTCAAGCCTATAAATCTTGATAAATAAGAAAAATTGATCCAAATAAATATCAATATAGTAGCGAATAAATAATTTCTGTTAACCCTTCCTTTCGGATTATGAAAAAATACTAAAATAGCAAGCCAAATCGCTGTTACGTTTATAGCAACTATAAATATTCTATGAATTAGAGAAACTGCTGAAACCATTTGTTAAATAAATAATTTTGTTAAATAGATAATTATCGGCCAAAAAATAAATTCACTCCCTGAAATAAAATAAAGTTTAGATTTGGAAATTTTTTTACTTAAAGCGCTTAATAAATAAAAAAGGTTGTAAGGCAAAATAAAGACAAGGCTTAGAGAATAATAAGGTAAAAAATTTAAATAAACTCCGATAGCTAAAATAAGATACGAAATAAAAAGTAAAAAAAAGAGAAGGTTAAAAAAATTTTTAATTCCCAGCACTAAAGGTAAAGTTAATAATCCATTTTTTTTATCAGTTTCTAGATCTTTAATATCGAAAAAGGAATTAGTCATAAAAATCCTAACAAATATAAATAAAATAATAATTAGAAATCCTTTGCTTAAATTAATTGAATAGAAAAAAAGTAAAAAAATTACTGGAATTGTCCACTCTAGTGCTGTAAAAAAGTTCTTGAAAGCGATAATTTTTTTTGTAATTTTTTTAAAATAAATAGTGTAAGACACTCCCCAAAATAGCATAAAAAGAATATAAATAATCGAAAATAATTTTTTTGAATATACAAGAGTTCCAAGAATAATAAAGAAAATTAAAATTAAAATTAGAGGAACAAAGGAGTAATATTTTTTAAGTTGGTTTGATCTTTCTGGATTCGATAAGGTATCGTCATTAATTTCTTTATATCTATTATAAAGATATCCCAAATAAGCTATCAAATAAATTATAAATGGATAAGTCCAATCTATAGTTTCGTTCAACAGAATAGCCGAAGCAATAACTATCGCTGAGGCTCCAAGACAAAGCAAATGACAACCATAAATAAGCTCTTCTCCAATAAATTTAGAAATCCTACCAATTTTCATAAGTTTATTTGATTTCAATATTTTCAAAAGATATTAACAATAAAAAATTATTCGACAATAAGCTTTCTAATTACAAAAAATCTTTAATCTATTCTAATGGATTTGAGGAATTTTTTCGTATATTTTTTTATAATCCTCGATATAAATTTTATTGCCGTATTTTTTTATTAAGTTTTCAATCATCATTTTCTGCCCTTTTACGCCTATTTTCTTCATGAGCCCTCTTCTTAAAATTCGTCTCTTTAATTCTTCTCCAAAAGCATTTTTCCATAATTCGTCATAGTTTTTATTCTTTATTATTGAATAAGCTGCTAGACAACCCGATAAGATTGCGAAATTAATTCCATAACCGGTTGCTGCATCTAAAAATCCTGCTGCCTCTCCTACATATAGTTTTTTGTTTCTTATTGCAGTTTCAGGAATTTTAAAAGAAGCATATCCGAAAAATTCGTTTTCTAAATTAGCTTTTCTTATAATTTTCTTAATGATCTTGTTCTCTTTTATTAATTTATCAAATTCTTTTTTAACGCAATCTCTACTCCCTTCTTTGGTAGAAACAATCGCTATTGAAGCTTCTTTTTCTGAAAATGGAGCGATATATAAATAAGCATAATAATTATTAATATTTCGCAGGAAAAAATAAAGAGTATTAGGTTCTATAGAAATATTTTTGTAATGTTGGCCATATGCTAATAATTTTCTAGAAATAGCTCCGGTAGCAACTATATCTATGTTTGATTTTTTATCTAAATCAAATTTAGAATCAAAAATAATTTCTACTCCATTTTTTTTGGCTTGGTTAAATAAATCAACGTCTATAGATCGTTCATCAGAATAACCTCTTATGATATTATAAAACAAAGGTTTTTTCTTGGAATAAATCTCAATACTTTTTAATGATGAAGAAAAACGAATTTGTTTAAAAATAGGGTAAAAATTAGATATTTTTATTCCTAGTTTTCTATATTTTTTAATTATATCGTAATTATAAGAATAATTTCTCAAAGAGTGTACATCTTTTTCTAAAAAACTTCCAATTCTTGGACGCTTCTCGAAAATTCTAACTGGATAACCATTCTTTGCTAAAATAATTCCCGATGTTAAGCCAGAAATCCCCGCTCCTAGAATCCTAATTTGTCTTTTTTTATTCCTAGTTCGTTCAACTTTCATAGCTCTTTCTACTATTTTACTACCTTTTTCGCTTAGAAACAATAAAGAAGAGAGTTATTTACTCTCCTCTCCCCATTTGGCACTGGGACTGGTTCATTTTGAAAAAATCTTATCTCTGATCGAATTTAAAGAAGGTGAATATCCGTCTTTTGTTGATACAATTATTGTAGGAACGTTAAAAGTTGGTAGTCGATACTCACCGGGTTCTAACACTTCTCCGGTTTTCTTGTAATGTGTAACTCTGTTGTCACCGTGGAAAAATTCTCGCGAAGTTTCCGGTGTTTACTTAAAAATAACTTCCCCTGTTTTCTGGGATGAACATGCTTAAACCCTATACTTTTTAACTTTTCTATAACTTCTCTTTCTGATTTCCAATTTTCTAAAGCGATCATAATATCAATTATCCCTTTACCTCCTAATCCAGGAACTGCTGTACTTCCAATGTGATGTATCTCACAATTATCAAGAACTTTCAATATTTTATTTTTTTCTTTCTTAAAGATCTCAGTAAATTTTTTGTTATAAGGAATAATCTTTAGTTTCTTCATTTCTTCGTTTTAAACTGCAAAGAATAAAACTTAAAGTAAGCTCCTTTCTTCTTAATTAATTCTTCGTGACTCCCCTCCTCTATTATTCCTCCTTTTTCTAAAACTAAAATCTTATCCGCTTTTCTAATGGTGCTTAAGCGGTGAGCAACAATAAAAGTGGTTCTTCCTTTAATTAAATTCTCTAAAGCTTCTTGGACCAGCTTCTCTGATTCAGAATCCAAAGAAGAAGTTGCCTCGTCTAGAATAAGAATCTTAGGATCTCGAATCAAAGCCCGGGCAATAGCAATTCTCTGCTTCTGACCAGTAGAAAGTTTAATTCCTCTCTCACCGACCAAAGCATCATATTTCCGAGGAAAAGATTCAATAAACCTATGGGCATTAGCTGCTTTAGCTGCTGAAACAATCTCCTCATCAGTAGCTTCTGGTTTCCCATAACGAATATTATTCCTAACCGTATCATTAAACAAAGATATCTCCTGAGGAACATAAGCAATAATCTTTCGCAAAAAACGAAGGTTTAAATCCTGAATATTCACATTATCAAGGAAAATCTTACCTTTAACCGGTTTGAAATAAAGAGAAATCAAATCAACTAAGGTCGTTTTCCCTTCTCCGCTTCCTCCAACCAAAGCTATCTTCTGACCAGGCTGAGCCACAAAACTAATATCTTTCAAAACCGACCTTTTCTCTTTATAACCAAAGCTGACTTTCCTAAACTCAACTTTCCCTTGGGGTTTTTCTAACACTTTTCCCTTCCAGTTAAAATCTTCTGTCTTAACCCTCAACGTCTTCTCTAACCTCTTGATAGTTGTAATACCGGTCCTAAAAGTTTTCCAATGAAAACCAAAAGCTTTCAGGGGCAAACTAAGTAAGTTCAGATAACCTAGAACCATTACTAATTTTCCCGGAGAAATTACTCCCCGGATCAATAAAAGAATAGCTGAACCAAAAACAAAAACAAAAGCTAAAGCATAAAACACATCTTGCCATAGATGAAGAGAATACCATAGTCTTACAAAATCCTTAAAAACTATTCCAAAGTCCTGTTTGAAATTCTTTTCTGTTCTTCCTGCCTGGAAATCTTCAGCTGCACAGGATTTAACTACCTGAACATTAGAAAGAGAATCATAAAGATCGCCAAAAACTCTCTCATAAGTTTTGTTTACCCTGTCTTGTCCCT
The DNA here is from genome assembly GCA_964470765.1 of uncultured Candidatus Saccharibacteria bacterium. GTDB lineage: Bacteria > Patescibacteriota > Minisyncoccia > Minisyncoccales > JAGGXC01 > CAYYDV01. Next base: position 7,452 of record CAYYDV010000011.1, on the reverse strand, counting down.
CAACAAGAGGTCTGGTTTTATAAATCGTAATGATAACATAACCTAGAAACAGAATAGCTATTCCTATAGCTAATCTCCATTCCACAAAAAACAAAACCAAAACCCCAAATAGCATTGAAATGAAATGAGGCAAAAACCAGAAAACAATATCGTCTACAATCTGGAAAAGATATCGATCAGCTCTTTGAATCTTGGAAAATATCTCGCCTGCCTTTCTTTCATTATGAAAAGACAAGGGCATATTTATTATATGACTAGCAGCATTACAGGTTAAATCATTAGCAGCTTCTACTCCTATAGAGCTTCCTTTAAAACCAACCGTCCTGGTTATGAAAGCAGAAGAAACACTCATTAATATCCATATTCCTAAAAGAGCGATTGCAAATCTAAAATCTGCTATTCCGATAGAAAGCAAATCAACCAATCTTCCGTAAATAAAAGGAACTAAAGCTGTAATAGCTGAAGCTATCATAGCTAAAACAGCTAGATATCTAATCTTCCGCTTGTATTTCTTCAAATATTTCCAAAGGAGTTTTGCTTCTTTAAAGATTTCCATAAAGTTACTTCTTAATATTCTTATAAAATACCTTTAATTTCTCTAAGAGAATTCACCTTTTTCCAAGCAACTCTATCTAACTCTTCACTAGAACCATGAACAGCTATTCCGTATTTAACAACTTTGAAAACCTCTATATCGTTTTCGCTATCCCCAACAAAAGCAACTTGTTCCATATCAATTCCTAAACTATCAACTAAATTCCGAAGCTGCTCAACTTTTATCTCTCCCTGATTATCACGATAATTAATCTTTAAAAGAATTCCTTTATCATCAAAATCAAGAGTTGAATTTGCATAAAATCCATCTACTCCAAGCTTTTTAGCAACAGATTCAACATAAATATCAATTGTTCCAGAAATAAGGTAAATCTTGTACTCTTTTTTTCTTAAATAAGAAATTAAATCTATTGCCTCATCTTTAACTTTAACCTTATCAAATAACTCACTAATAAATCCTATATTAGCATTGCCACTATCCTGATACATCTTAGTTAAAAGCCTTTCACCTTCAGTAAAAGTAATTTTTTCTTTTTGACATCGTTGAAAAATATCAAGAGCCTCCAGGGGCGAACAACCCAATCCTTTTGTCAATATCAACCAAGAAGTACCATCAATTAAGGTATCATCAACATCAAAACAAATTAGTTTAATCTTTTCCATATTTCTCATTCTAACAAAAAATCGCCGTAAAGGCGATTTTAAGCTCACTAGATAGAATTACTCGGAAAGACCTCCCGGATAAACTTTTAATAATCTCAACAAATAAAAAAATTGGGATGTTTGGAAGCATCCCCTATATGTTTTTTACTCACTAATTTTCTTCGTCTGCTATTATTCTCCAAATCTTTTAGTAAGTCCTATACTGATTTTATATCTCTTCAGTTATCCAATACTTTTACGCTAATACTAAAATTAGCTATCGAATCAAAAGTAGAAGGACTTTTGCCGCTGTGAGGATCTGGTCTTTCAATCGAAATTATAAATTCGAAAATGCTTCCGTCCATCTTATAATCTGTGGAATCTCTTGGGTACCAGCTTGCTCCTGTTAAAGGATTGCCATCGTCATCATAAAAATGAGCAGATATTTGTACGAATGGGAGCGTCTCGCCAGCAATGTTTTGGGCAGTTCCGCTTACTACATATTTCCTCCATTGCTGGACAGTATACATATTATAATCATTTTCTGAAGGAATAACGAGTCCATCGGCAAATTTATACCATCCTGACATTGAACTCCATAATTCAGTATGAACTTCGTAATCTAGGATTTTTATCTTATCAATATCCCCAGTAACTTCAATATCTCCAGGTAAGATTTCGAATTTTTCCTCTTCTGGTTCTTCATTTGGAAATATTGGACCCTTAGTTTCACCAGGACCAGGGTTCAGTTTCGTTTCATTGCAGCCGCTCAATCCAACAGTTAACAATATCAGCGTTACTCCAATTATTAACATTTGCTTCTTTATCTTATCTTTTTCTTTCATCTTTTCACATCCATATTCTTATTTATATGTTCTATCTTCTTTGTAATAAATCCAAGAGGCCTTGTCAAATTAAAATCCCGAGCCTCCAGCGCGGGATTTTTTGAATAAGTAAGAGCTTATATCTTAACCAAAAAGTTCTGTTCGGTAATGAATCCAAACTAAAAAAATACCAGTCCCAACTGCTAAGGTGGTTATTCCCCATCCTATACTTACTTCCAGAAAGCAATAAATAATAATACCAACAATTATAAGGAATAAAGCTAAATCAGTTTCAAAAGGCATATTTCTATTTTACTATTTTTTCGAACCTAAGACAAACGAAATGTTATTATCTAGTAAAATACCAACCCAGAGCATCTCTAGCTACCGGCAAGGCCGCAAACTGCATTCCTTCTACATCTTCAATAACTACACTCAAAACTATCTCCGGATCCTCATAGGGAGCAAAAACAGTCACCCAGTTGTGATAAAAATCTTCAATAGGGGTTTGAGCTGTTCCGGTCTTAGAAGCAGCTTTGACTAGCAAATCTTTCAAAGCAATACTCGAACCATAGATTACTCCTTCCCTCATTCCTTCTCTGACAACTTTCAAATTCTCTGAATCTATAAAATCTTCCCGGATAACCTTGGGTTCAAATCTTCTAACTACTTCTGAAGAATCAGCTGAACCATTAATAACCTCTTTAACTATTTGAGGCTGATAGAGAATTCCTCCGTTAGCCACTGCCGAAAAAGCTGCCGCTACCTGTAAAGGAGTAACCACAATATCACCCTGACCAATAGATAAATGGTAAGTATCCCCTATCCGCCAAATCTTCTGCTGATAATCTTCAAAGTAATTTTCCTTCCATTCAGGGTCAGGAATTCTACCAGCGCATTCACCAGGAATATCAATTCCTATTTCCTTGCCCCAGCCAAAAAGCTGGAGGTATTTTTTAATCCTTTCTACCCCTAATCCCTTAATATCCTGATAACCTCCACCTAGAGTGTAGAAGTAGACATTACAAGATTCAGCAATAGCCTTCCGAAGATCAGTCCAGCCATGGGTCTTCCAGTCTAAAAAGATAGAAGGTTCCTCGGGAAAGTAAGGGTTAGGAATAGAGATTTCTCCCTGACAGAGAATATTTTTCTGAGGAGAAATTATTCCTTCCTCCAAAGCAGAGGCAGCAATTAAAGGCTTAATAGTCGAACCCAGGGCATAACCACCTGAAACTACCCGGTTAAAAAGAGGCTCACAGGGATCTTCTATAATTTCCTGAAAATCCTCTTGAGAAATCCCCTGAGAAAAGAGATTATTGTCAAAACCAGGTAAACTAACCAAAGCTAAGACGCCGCCAGTCTTGGGATCCATAGCTATAGCCGCTGCTTTTTTAGAACCAACCCGCTCCATACTATCCTTAAGAGCTTCGGTAAGTTTTTTCTGAAGGCCAGAATCCAACCACAAAACCAAACTCTCCCCAGCTTGAGGCAGAGAAAAAACTTTCTCCGAAACCTTATCCCCTAAAGCATCTCTTTCAACCAAGATTTTGCCTGGCTCTCCGCGCAAAGCTTCCTCATAAAATTTCTCTAATCCCTGCTTGCCAATGTAATCAGTAACTGAATAATTTTCCAAATCTCTGAATTCCTGACTGCTTATCTTTCCGGTAAAACCGATTAAATGGGCAAATTCCTGACTTTCTACATAATCTCTAACCGTATTTTCCTTAATCTTAAAACCAGGAAAATCTTTAATTCTTGTTTCTAATAAAATTAAGGTCTCGTGGTCTAAGTTTTCTCTAATTAAAACAATATCAAATTCAGACTCTTTAATTTTTTTTCGTAACTCTGAAATATCTCCAGAAATAATTTCAGAGACCTCGGATATTATTCTTAATTCTTCTCTTCCGGAAAAAGGTAATTCTCTGACGTCCACAATTAAATCATAACTAGATTCATTAAAGACCAACTGGTTCATTGAGCTATCATAAATCACTCCTCGAATTGGCTGAATAAGATAAAACCCCTGTTTGTTCTTTTCAGCCAAATTTGAAAACTCTTCCCCTCTAATAATCTGAAAATGAATTGTTTTTCCAAAAAGAAATATAACAAGAAGCAGAAAGGCAAGATAAAAAGCTTTCAATTTTTTCTGAGAAAGAGGAACTTCAAACTTCTTTTCGGATACGCCAAATTCCTGCTCTTTTCTCTGAGCTAACTTATCCAAGAAAATCTCATGAGGTTCAATTTCTTTACCAAATTTTCTTATCTTCTTAAGATTCTTCCAGAACATAATTTTATTAAATAGAAACCAATGATTCCTACTAATAGATTATAAAATATCCCTAATATTTTTAACTTATCAAGGCAAGAAAAAGAAGGAAAAGACAATTCTAGGGCTGAATTTAATAAAACCGAAAAGAAACCATAAAAAGCAATAGCCAAGATAAAAACAGGAATAAAGTAAAGGATGTTTTCCTCCTTAAGAGTTTTTAAAATCCTTTTTATCAAAAGAGCTAAAACAACCAAAACAAGAAGAGAAACTCCAATTTGAAAATTGGAGAACAAATCTAAATAAAATCCACCAATAGCTGCTATCACCAAACCTGTCTTTTGCCAAGGCTTTTCAAAGAAATTGACCAGGATTACGGAAATCAAAACAAGATTAAGACTAACCCCATAAATATCAAAGTGGATTAAAAAGCTGGTTTGGATTAGAGCTAAGAAGAAAAAAAACAAAACAAAGATTAAAATCTTCTTCATTTTAGCTAAAGATTTTAAAAGTTAGTTATAACAAAAATAGTTTCTAATTCTTCAATATTAAAAAAAGGAGAAACTTCTACTTTTTGAAATGACTCAATGTCACTTTTTTGGACTTTCTTAATTTTACCAATCAAAAGTTCCTTGGGGAAAATTCCTCCCAAAGAAGTAGTTATTACTATCTCTCCTTCTTTAATCTCTTTATCTTGGGGGATTTTCTCTAAAGAAACCTGAAAACTCCCCTCCCCTTTAACAATACCAGTAACTTCTCCTTCCTGAACCTCGGCTGGAAAAGAACTTTCAGGATTGGAAATTAACATTACTCTAGAAAAACTTTCATTAACTTCACTGACTTTGCCTAAGAGCACTTTTTGTTCAGTAATCACCGGCATTCCCTCTGTCAAACCATCCTTAGACCCTTTGTTAATTAATATAAAATCTTGAGAAACATCTTTGCTGATTAAATCAGCTAAAGTTAATTTAAAATCTTTCTGAAGTTCAACATTCAGCGCTTCTCTTAACATTTCATTTTCTTCTTTTAGTTCTCTAAGAAAGGTGATCTCGTTCAGTAACTCCTGATTATATTTTCTAAGCTCTTCGTTCTCTCTTTTTAAATCTTTAGCCCCAGAAATTCCTTCAAAAAAATCAGAAATATTATTTCCTTTCTTCCAAAGATTTTTCTGGCTTCCCTCTAATATTGAATAAAAAAAGTTTTTAACTTTGCTTTGATAAAAACTAAGAGATAAAATAATTAAAATCCCCAGAAATATTACTAAGAGTTTAATTTTTTTTGAAGATACTTCCATTCCTCTATTATATATCAAACTTATAAGAAATAAAAAAACTCTAAGCATCAAATAACTTAGAGCTATAACCGATGATGGTTAGGTTTAAGAGAACAGCCTGAAAGTTCGAGAGTAGTAAAACTGCCTCCCTTCCTTGGAGTTCGTCGATGGATATTTCCTTTCCAAGGCCAAGGAGGAGAAATAACCTTCAGATTAAGACTTCGGTACATTGGCGATAGTTTCCAAAGTAACTCTCCGGGAAAATGATAATGGAAATGACCAGCTAAGGTTAAGCGGATTCTCTGATGATAGGGCTTGAGAAGAGACCAAACATATTTAAGCGGTAAAGGATTATGAATTGCTAGAATAACCTGACTAGAAGCATCTTTTAAGGTATCTTCTATAAACTCCTCTTGTTGTTCTGCTTTCTCGATGAAAAAATGCCTATCATGAGAATTTTTTCGATTTGAAGCTCGGATAATCTCTGAATTTAAAAGTAAAAAGGTAAAATCTTCTACTTCGAAAGTATCCCAAGGCGGTCCGATTAATTCTTTAGCTTTCAAGAAGCTTTCTTTGCTTAAACCTTCTTTCTGATAATCAGGGTTAAAAATCTTTGACAGCCAGTATTGAGAACCAACGTCGTGATTTCCTGAAAGGAATTTTTTAGAAACCCCAGGAAATCCATCATCAATCATCTGATTATATATCTTACGTTTCTGACAATCCTGTTCAGTAATTAGGCCCTGATTATTACTTCCAAAAATTGCATCTCCTAGGTCAAGCAAGTAATCAAAAGGTTCAAGTTCAGAAGCTTTGTCGAGCATTTTCCAAAAATATTCCTGGCATAAACTTTCTTTGTCTGGCCAGATAAAGTTAAGTATCTTTAATGCTATCCTTTCTTTCAAAGTCAGAAGACCTTGTTTCTCTTTCAGGTCAGTACCCCTAAAGAAATGTAAGTCACTAAAAACTATAAATCTTTTCTTTCCTTTCACTTCAAAAACACTCCTGATTCTTAATTAAAAGAACTTTCTCTATTCTACGGAATAAAAAAGAAAAGTCAAGAAAACAAAAAATCGTATCCAATTCACGGGAGCTACCTACTTTCGCACCAAAAGGTACTATCATCGGCCTTGGTGTATTTCACTTCTGTGTTCGGTATGGAAACAGGTGGGACAACACCAGTATAGCCCCCAAGAATTAGATACGATTTGAAATAATTATCAATTATTAGCCAAGAGAAAATAAATGGCTATTAGTAGCACTCGGCTTAACTCATTACTGAGCTTACACCTGTGCCCTATCAAGGTTGTAGTCTTCAACCAGCCTTAATGAGTCTTAATCTTGGGAAGGGCTTCGAACTTAGATGCTTTCAGTTCTTATCCCGGCCCAACTTAGCTACCCAGCGATGCTCCTGGCGGAACAACTGGTAGACCAGAGGTTGGTTCAGTCCGGTCCTCTCGTCAAGTTTCTCTCACATTTCTGTAAGCTTAGACTATATCTTCTCCCAATTATATTGGGAGCCAACGTATTATGATGGTTTTAATCCTAATTATTAGGTACCCATCATCTCTTCCTATTAAAGGAAGAAGTCGTTACGGGGTCACGAAGACTTCCCACGGTATTACCTTAAATTTTATCTGGTCCTCAAGTTAATTGTATTATAAGATATTAGGACCATCAATATCTCATAATCACTGCAACCAGATAAACAATGAAGGTTTCACCGTTATTAGTCGGATTATCATCACGGATTACTCCGTGAAGTAGCAATTTTTTACTAAGACCGACTTCCCTCAAGACTCGACGCCTACGGTAGATAGGGACCAACCTGTCTCACGACGGTCTGAACCCAGCTCACGTAACGCTTTAATTGGCGAACAGCCAAACCCTTG
>CAYYDV010000010.1:0-18264 GCA_964470765.1 uncultured Candidatus Saccharibacteria bacterium | reverse complement strand
AAGAATATTTACCTAATTAAAATACTATGAAAGTTTTATTCGTCGCTTCGGAATGCGCTCCTGTTGCTAAAGTTGGAGGTTTAGCAGATGTTGTCGGTTCTTTACCTAAGGCGTTAAGAAAACTAGACCTTGATGTTTTTATTGCTCTTCCTTTTTATGGTTTTATGCCCAGAAAGAGTAAAAACTTAAAACTTCTCTCTAAAGATCTTACAGTTGATTTTAATGGAAAAAGAGAAAAGTTCTCCCTTTGGCAAACCCTTCTTCCGGGCAGCAGAGTGCCTGTTTTTTTAATTGACAATGACAAATACTTTGGCGGAAAGAGTGTTTATCTTGAAGAAGATGCTTCTTCAGGCGGAAGCAAAGCTGAAGCAGTTAGATTCCTATTCTTATCAGTAACCGCGATAAAGATTGCTCAATTAATCAAAGTTCAAATTATCCATTGTCAAGATTGGCATGTTTCTTTAATTCCTTTCCTAGCTAAAAAAGAAAAAGGTATTAAAACTCTTTTGACCATTCACAACTTAGGCTATCAAGGCATCTATCAAGTTAAGATTATCAATAGATTCCTAGGAGCAAATTTCCCTGGTCGAAAAGTTAATTGTTTAAAATTAGGAATCTTAAATGCTAATCTAGTTAGTACGGTCAGTCCTAACTACGCTAAAGAAATTCTAACTAAAGAATATGGTTTCGGTTTAGAAAAATATTTAAGAAAAAGAAAGAGTAAAATTAAAGGTATAATTAATGGTTTAGATATTAAATACTGGAATCCTTCTACTGATTCTTATCTTAAATTTCCTTATTCTCTTCAATCCTTAAATAAGAAAGCAAAGAATAAGGCCCATCTTCAAAAAAGATTCTTTAAAAAAGCTAACCCTAAAACTCCCCTCCTAGGTGTTGTTTCCCGATTAGCCGAACAAAAAGGCTTTGACTTAATTGAAAAAATATTCCCTCAATTAATGAAAGAAGATATAAATCTCATCCTTTTAGGAAAAGGGGGATTAAGATATCAAAATTTCTTCAGGAAAATGGCTCGTAAATATCCGAATAAAGTAGGAGTTAAAATTGATTACAATGAAGAATTAGCTCATCAAATCTATGCTGGGGCTGATATATTCTTAATGCCTTCTTTCTTTGAACCCTGTGGTTTAGGTCAACTTATAGCAATGAGATACGGAACCATTCCTTTAGTTAGGGAAACTGGCGGCCTTAAGGATACAGTTAAACCAGCAAGAATTAAAAAAGGAAAAGTAACAGGAACCGGCTTTCTATTCAAAAAATATCAAGAGAAAGAACTTCTAAGAGCAATTAAAAAATCTTCATCTTTTTTCAATAAAAAAGAGGCCTGGAAGAAGCTTCAAATTAATGGAATGGAACAGGATTTCTCCTGGGATAAATCAGCAAAAGAATACCTGAAAACATATCGTAAATTAGTAAAGTAAAAAAAGTTCAAAAACAAAAAAGAGAGCAAATCACTCTCTTTTTTAATTGATAAAATAAACCTCTACTTTCCTCTTGTCCAAACAGAAACTTGAGGAAAAGGTATTTCAATATTTTCCTTGTCAAAAGCGATTTTTAATCGTTTTCTTAATTCTCCGGCTACTGCCCATTGTTTCAAGGGTTTAGTCTCTCCCAATATTTTGATTATTATAGCTGAATCAGCAAAATCATTGACTCTATTAAATTGAGGGGGCTTTAAAATATCATCTTTCCATTGAGAATCCTTAGCTAATTCTTCACCTACTTCGTTTACTACCTTAATTACTTTTTCTAAATCTGAACCATAGGCCACGCCGATGTCTAAATTAACTCGGGCGAAGTCCTTGGACATATTGGAGGCTTTTCTAATTGAACCATTAGAAATGTGATGTTCCGCACCATCCAAATCCCGTAAAATAGTTTTTCTCAAGGTAATATCTTGAACCAAGCCGCAAGTGTCATCTAAACAAACTACATCCCCTATTCGATACTCATTTTCTAAGATTATGAAGATACCGGCTAAGAAATCTTGGATAAGAGACCGAGCTCCCAAACCTATAGCTATACCGATAACTCCCGCTCCGGCTAACAACCCAGTAATGTTTACTCCGATTTGAGGAAGAATTGTTAAAACAACTACTACCAAAATAAGAATCCTTAAAATATTATTGAAGATCTTAATAAGAGTATCTTCTCTCTTTTTCTCTGCTTCTCGATAATCAGAGACAGCCTTGTCCGGCTTAACCAGCTCTCTAACTGATTTATCAATAAAAAACCTGCCGATTCTATCAGCTAAAAAAGCAATAACTAAAACACCTATAATTTTTATTCCACTGGAATAAAACCAAGGAATAATTGATTGAATAAAGTTTTGTGGGTCCATAGATATAAAGAAATTAATTAATATTGAAGCGGAGGGGACAGGACTCGAACCTGCAAGGGAGTAAACTCCCGCTAGTACTCCAAACTAGTGCCTTACCATTCGGCGCACCCCTCCGAGCTAGTTGCTAAAAACTATACCCTCATTCCTCGTAAAGCTCTAGTTCTCTCCTCTACCGGAGGATGAGTCTTAAATAAACCAGTGAACCAACTCTTGGATTCTTTTCCTCTAAAAGGTGAGGAGATAAAAAGATGAGCTGTAGAACTATTGGCTACTTTCAAGGGATTAGGGTCAGCAGAAATTTTCTCCAAAGCCTTAGCTAAACCTTCTGGATATCTAGTTAAGAGAGCGCCAGAAGCATCAGCTAAAAATTCTCTCTTTCTAGAAATGGCCAACTTTATTAAGGTAGCGGCCAACGGTGCTAAAATTGCCGCAATAATTCCTAAAACTAATAAAAGTAGTCCAGCCGAACCTTTAGAACCTCTTCTTCTCCCCATTCCACCCCAGAAACTAATTCTTAAAAACCAATAAGAAACCATAGCTACAATTCCGGCCAAGACCACAATAACTGTTTGTAAAAGCATATCCTTGTTTCCGATATGAGAAAGCTCATGAGCAATCACTCCCTCTAATTCTGTTCTTTCTAATTTTTCTAGTAATCCTTTAGTAACCGCCACCACAGCATGATTAGCATCCCGACCCGTAGCAAAAGCATTAGGCTGAGATTCATTTAAAATATAGATTTTAGGAAGAGGAAGGCCAGCTGTAATACAAAGGTTTTCTACTAATCTATAAAGTTCAGGATTATCTTCCTTTTTAATAGGTGCTGCTTTAGTCATCCTCAGAACAAGCTTATCTGAATACCAATAACTACTAAAACTCATAGCTACACTAAAAATTACTGCTATTACCAAAATAATATAACTACCTAACAGATAACTAAAGAGCCAACCTAATAAGATTATGAGAACTAGGAAAAACCCTATTAATATAAAAGTTTTGCGAGTGTTGGACTCAGCATGGGTATAAAGAGTGGCCATAACTTATTTCTAAAACTTTACTTTGGGTACTTCTCTGGCAGCTGCTTCTTCTATCTCAAAGAATTCCATCTTTACAAACTTAAAGACTTTAGCCACTAGATTAGCTGGGAAAACTTCAATCTTGATATTCAAATCTCTAACATTAGTGTTGTAGAATCTTCGGGAAGCTTGAATCTTATCTTCGGTATCTCGAAGTTCTCGCTGAAGCTCTAAGAAGTTCTGAGAAGCTTTTAAATCAGGATAATTCTCAGTCACAGCAAATAATGATTTCAAAGTAGAAGAAAGAAAGTTCTCAGCTTTAGCTTTCTCCTCTACTGTTCCAGCAGCCATAGCTTTAGTTCGGGCTTCAGTTACTTTCTGAAAAACTTCCTTTTCATGACCAGCATAACCTTTAACTGTTTCTACTAAATTAGGAATTAGATTATATCTTCTCTTTAATTGAACGTCAATATCAGCCCAAGCTTCCTTAGCTCGGGTTCGAAGGGTAATTAAACGATTAAAAGTCAAAACCAACCAGAGAACTATAAGAACAACTATTCCTATAATGATTTTAACAAGATTGCTCATTGTTTTAAATGTAAAATACTTAGCGAACGACCTTTTATTCAAATATCTGAATATATCTCATTCTAATCTAATTTTACTCTTTAATCAACCGAAAAGCCCGCCTTAAGCGGACTTCCAAGTTTAGATTTTTCCAACGAATTAATATCCCGGCATCGGAGGCATGGGTGGTTTCTTTTCTTTCTCCTCTGGCTTATCAGCAACTAAAACTTCCGTAGTCAAAAGCATAGCCGCTGCTGAAGCAGCATTCTCCAAGGCTGACCTGACTACCTTAGTTGGATCAACAATTCCTGCTTGCATTAAATCTTCAAAGTTTCCAGTGGCAGCATTGTAACCAAAACTATCTTTATTACTTCTAACCTTTTCAGCTACTACTGACCCTTCATTGCCGGCATTTTTGGCAATTTGTCTAATTGGCTCTTCTAAAGTCCTTTTTAAGATGTTAACTCCGATTTTTTCATCTCCATCAACTTGAAGCTCTTCCAAAGATTCAATTGTTCTTAATAAAGCTACACCACCACCAGGGACTATTCCTTCTTCAACTGCGGCTCGAGTAGCAGCTAAAGCATCTTCGGTTTTGTGCTGAAGAGCTTTTTGCTCAACTTCAGTAGCTGCTCCTACCTTAATTACTGCCACCCCGCCAGTTAACTTAGCTAATCTTTCTTGTAATTTTTCTTTATCAAAGTCAGAATCAGCAGTCTCAATTTCTTTTTTTATTTGTTTAATCCTAGCTTCAATTTCTTCCTTCTGACCTTTGCCTTCAACAATGGTTGTGTTTTCTTTGGCAGCAATGACTTTTCTTGCCTGACCTAACATCTCTTCTTTAACCTCTTCTAATTTCAAACCGGTCTCTTCGGAAATAACCTGACCACCGGTAACGCAAGCAATATCGGAAAGCATTTCTTTTTTCCGGTCTCCAAAGCCAGGAGCTTTAATAGCTAAGGTATTAAATATTCCCCGGAGCTTATTAACCACTAAAGTAGCCAAAGCATCTCCCTCTATATCTTCGGCAATAATGACTAGTTCTTTTTTACCAACTTGAGCTAATTTCTCCAAGACTGGCAAGATTTCATTCAAAGAAGAAACCTTCTTGTCAGTAATTAAGATATAGGGATTTTCGTAAGAAGCCTCCATTCTTTCAGCATCATTAATCATATAAGGAGAAATATATCCTCGGTCAAACTGAAGTCCTTTGACAATTTCTTTTTGAAGACCAAAGGTTTTTGATTCTTCTACTGTAATTACTCCTTCTTTTCCAACCTCTTCTACTACTTCAGCAATTAATTCTCCAACTTCTTTGTTTTCAGCAGCAATAGTGGCTACTTGAGCAATTTCTTGACGAGTAGTTATCTTCCTAGCCATTTTCTTCAAGGCCTCAACCACTATTTCTGTTCCTTTAGTAATTCCTTTCTTAATAGCTAAAGGATTTGCTCCAGCCGCTACATTTTTTAATCCCTCGGAAACTATGGTTTGGGCCAACAAAACAGCAGTAGTTGTTCCATCTCCAGCCACATCGTTTGTTTTGGAAGCAACTTCTTTAACTATCTCTGCTCCTAAGTTCTCGGTTTTATCTTCTAGTTCAATCTCTTTGGCGATGGTCACTCCGTCGTTGGTAATAGTTGGGGGACCAAAACCTGATTCTAAAACCACGTTCCGACCCTTAGGGCCTAAAGTTACCTTGACAGCATTGGCTAGTTTATCAACGCCCTGTTTTAGTTTTTTCCGAGCTATTTCAGAATACTCAATTTGTTTTGCCATTTTTATCTGCGAGCATCAGCGAGAAGGTACAAAAATGAGCATCCCGCTTAAATTTTGCCTTCGCTTTAGCTCAATACTTAATTTTAATTATTAAAGTTTCAAATAATCTTCGCAGTCTGCGGGGGCCGAATAGACCCTTCCCTTCTCGAGTAAAGCAAACTGCTGTAGTGCTCCTCGCAAAATTTATGCGGGGAGCCACACCTTTCATTCAATAACTGCTAAAATATCTTCTTGTTTAGCAATCAAATATTCTTTGTCACCGACCTTTACTTCACTAGGACCATATTTAGTAAATAAGACAATATCTCCGGGTTTAACTTCCGGAGGAATAGTCTGGCCGGAACTGGTTTTCTTTCCCGGACCCACAGCTACAACTTTTCCTTGTTCCGGTCTTTCTTTCTCAATAGTAGCGGGAACTAAAATCCCACTCTTAGTTTTTTCTTCCTGAGAAACAGGTTCAATAACTATATAATCAGCTAAAGGTTTAATTTTCATAATTTATTTATCTAACTAGCAATTACGACCTTTGATCCTTCGATTTCAATCAGGATCAACCCTGAGTGGCAATCGAATGGGTTGAGTGCTAATTTCTCATCTTAATTTCTTAAAATTTTTTGTCAACCCCCACACCATAATAAGCACTGGGCGAAGCCAAAGATTAGAATGTGCTTGTTTGGTGTGGGGGTCAAGTCTTTAAATCAAAAACCGCTTGGGAGCGGATTTTGACTTTAGTTAAAAAGTAGAATTTAAATTTTAGGGTAAAGGTATATCTTTGCCTCCCTTTGAATAAACTTGGTAATCTTCTCCATTCTCCAACCTAACATAAATTTTATATACCTGAGCATTAGCTATCGTTCTATAATGATAACAGTATCTTTTATCTGTCTCATATTCCATTGGATAGAGAGGGTCTCTGGGCGTTACCGGAAAATAAGGTTTCATCTCAAGAGCAAAATTAACACATTTTTCTGGTTCTGTACCTTCTGCTCCAATGCAACACCAGTTTATCTCTTCAGGGTATTTTTCTTTATCAGTATAATAAAGCTCTAGACCTTTACGAATACTGTCAACTTCCACCAACCTTTTTGCATCTCGAGCTGAACCTCTCTGTCCTGAAACAATAGCTGTCAAAGCTCCAATCAGAATTGCAATAATAGTAATAACAACCAATAATTCTACTAGGGTAAATGCTTTTTTCCACATATTACTTTATTTTCTCTTATTCTAAAAATTTTGTCAATTCTTAATAAATGGTAAAGTTGGTTGTTGAAAAATAATTTAGATTTTGATATTATTAGTTATTGACACTTCGACAGGCTCAGTGTCAACCCTGAGTTTATCGAAGGGTTGACTTATATTCTTATGACTGTTAAATTTAGAAAATTAATCCTACAAATTATCGCTGGTACCTTGGGAATTTGGCTAGCTACCGAGCTTGTAGCTGGAGTAGTATTTACCGGGCAAATAAAAACTTTGCTTATAGCTGGTTTGATTTTAGGTTTGATTAACTTCTTTATTAAACCTATTCTGAATTTAATTACTTTACCTTTAAGAATTATAACTTTTGGTCTCTTTAGCTTAGTCATTAATATAGGAATAGTCTGGACAATTGAGATTTTATTCCCTTTAGATATTGCTGGACTTTATCCCCTCTTCTGGGCTACAATAATAGTCTGGGCCCTTAGCTTAATTGCTTCTCGTATTTAAGAACCTCTTCGAGAACCTTGATTCTCGCTTCGCTCGAATTAACATGGAATCTCTTTTACCTATCGCTCAAATTATAGTAGTTATTCTCTTAGTCATTTGTATCCTCCTCCAGCAAAGAGGAACAGCTTTAGGTTCAGCTTTTGGTGGTGGAGGTGAAGTTTACAGCACCAGAAGAGGTATCCAGAAAAAAATCCTTTGGGCAACAGTTTGTTTAGGAACAGCTTTTATCATTCTGGCCTTATTGAATCTTATCTTTTAAATGAGCTTTAAAAAGTCCTCAATCAAAAACAAAAAATCGGGTTTTTCCTGGCCTAGTTTAAAGCAGTGGAGAAAACTTCTTCAAGTTCTCAGCAAAAATGAAAAGCGAGCTTTTTTTTTATTACTCATTTTAGCTTCTTGCTCTTTTATCTTTTTAAGTTTCAGCTTCTATTTCCAAAATACCGAAATTAAACCAGCAGTAGGTGGCACTTACACTGAAGGGATAATCGGCCAACCAAGATTTATAAATCCGGCCTATGCTTCTCTTAATGATGTCGATAGAGATCTAACTGAGATTCTTTTTTCCGGATTAATGAAATACGATAAAGAAGGAAGGATTATTAAAGATTTGGCTGATAATTTTGAGGTTAAAGAAGAAGGAAAAGTTTACGAGTTTTCCTTAAAAAATAATGTTTTTTGGTCAGACGGTGAAAAACTAACCGTAGATGATATAATCTTCACCATAGAGACTATCCAGAATCCTGATTACAAAAGTTCTTTGAGAGCTGAATGGTTAGGGATAGAAACAGAAAAGATTTCCGATTATGAGGTTAGATTTAAATTGAAAAAGTCCTCTTTCGTTTTTTTAGAAAGTACCACTTTAAAAATAATGCCCCAGCACATCTGGCAGGAGATTTCGCCGGAAAATTTCAGCTTAGCTTTCTATAATCTCGAACCAATCGGAGCTGGTCCTTATAAATTTAAGAGTCTGGAAAAAGATAAATTTGGATTTATAGAATCTCTAATTATAGTTAGAAATCCTAATTACTTTGACGGCGAATCTTTTCTCTCTGAAATCAAGTTTAAGTTTTTTGAAAACGAAGAAAATCTAATCAAGGCGGCAAAGAAAGGAGAAATTAATGGACTTTCTTTGGTTAATCCCGAATATTACCAGGATTTCTCAGAGAAAGGTTTTTCTCTTCATGGTTCTATCTTGCCCAGATATTTTTCTGTCTTTTTAAATCCAAAAGAATCAGAAGTCTTGGCCCAGCTAGAAGTGAGGAAAGCTCTAAATTTGGGAACTGATAAAAAAGAGATTTTAAATGAAGTTCTGGCTGGCTATGGGAAAATTGTTCATTCTCCTTTAATGCCTGAAATTTATGGGTATTCTTTACCTTCTCTGACCTATAAATTTAATCTTGAAGAAGCTAACCAGATTTTAGATGAAGCTGGTTTTAGAGATTCTGATGGAGATGGTTTTAGAGAAAAGAAGGTTAAAAAAAGCCCGGCCTTTCAGTTTAGTTCTGTTCTTGATGTTAGAAGTAAAGGAGTTGAGGTCCAGGAGCTTCAAAAATGTTTAGCTAAAGATCCGGAAATATATCCTGAAGGTGAGATTACTGGCTATTTCGGTAGTTTAACCAAGAAAGCAGTTATAAAATTCCAAGAAAAATATGCGGCTGATATTCTTGAACCTTTAGACCTTAAATCAGGCACCGGTAAGGTAGCTAAAGCTACCAGGAAAAAACTCAATGAGATTTGTTTCCCTTCTCCAGAACAAACTTTACCTCTTCAATTTTCTCTAATTACTGTAGACCAGCCTCAATTAACTAAAGTAGCTGAACTTCTTAAAAAACAATGGCAGAACTTAGGAGTAAAATTAGAAATTAAAACAGTAGATATTTCCACCATAGAAAGAGAGTTCATTAAGCCCAGGAACTACGAAAGTTTGTTATTTGGCGAAGTCTTGGGTTCAATTCCTGACCCTTTTCCTTTCTGGCATTCTTCCCAAGAGAAAGACCCGGGATTAAATTTAGCTATGTATGAGAACAAAAAAGCCGATGGTTTTTTAGAAAAAGCCCGAGAAAGTTCAGACCCCGAAGTTCAAAAAGAGAATTATGAAAAATTCCAAGACACTTTAATAGAAGATTCTCCAGCTATATTCTTATATAATCCTGATTACCTTTATTTAGTTAAAGGAGAAATTAGAGGAATAGAAACGGGAATAATTACTGACCCTTCAAAAAGATTTTCCGAAATAAAAAACTGGTATATTGAAACCAAAAGGGTCTGGAATTTATTCTCTAAATAAGAACCTCTTTGAGAACCTTGATTCTCGCTTCGCTCGAAATAAGAAGCCGGGGTGGCGAAATTGGCTAAACGCGCGGCGTTCAGAGCGCCGTGGAGGAAACTCCATGTGGGTTCAAATCCCACCTCCGGCACCACTAGAAGGCTCAAAAGGCAAAAGTAAAACTAAAACTCAAAACCAAAAACTAGCAAATAAGAGGTTTTAAGCTTAGGTTTTTGACTTTGAGTTTTGAGTTGTTGATTCATGAAACCATCTAAACGAAAAATTGAAGAAACCAATACTTTACGGATTATTCCTTTAGGAGGATTAGGTGAAGTTGGCCGAAATATGATGCTCTTCGAATATAAGAAGGAGATTTTAATCATTGATATGGGATTTAGAATGCCAGAAGAAGATATGCCCGGCGTTGACTATATTATTCCTAATGCTTCTTATTTAACTGGTAAACGAAAAAATATCCTAGGAGTAGTCTTCACTCACGGCCATTACGACCACATCGGAGCTGTCCCCTATCTGATTGATAAACTCGGTAATCCTCCTTTATATGCCTCGGGTTTGGCCAAGGGAATTATTCTAAAAAGACAAGAGGACTTTCCTCGTTCTCGATTAAATATAAGCAGAATTAAAAATGGCTCTAAAATTAAATTAGGTCACTTTAAAATTGAATTTTTCCGACAAAATCATAACATTGCTGATAACTTTGGCCTATTTATCAAAACCCCTATTGGCAATGTCGTTCACACTTCTGATTTTAAATTTGATAATAATCCAGTTAATGACTTACCGACTGACTTTAAAAAATTAGAAGAAATTGGAAAAAGAAGAATTCTACTCTTAATGTCCGATTCTACTGGAGCCGAGGAAACTGGTCATTCCCTTTCGGAGAAACAAATCTTTGAAAATTTAGAAGATATTTTCAAAAAATCTGAAGGTCGGATTGTTGCTGCTACCTTTGGTTCCCTGATTAATCGAATTCAACAGATAATTAAATTATCTGAAAAATACAAAAGAAAAGTAGCTGTTGATGGTTATTCAATGAGAACCAATGTTGAAATCTGTAAGAGCTTAGGTTACTTAAAATCAGAAAAGGGAACCCTTGTTAATCCTAAAAATATTAAAAATTATCCTGATTCCAGAATAACCCTGCTTTGCACTGGAGCTCAAGGAGAAGGGTCGGCTATCCTAATGAGAATTGCCAATAGAGAATATCCTTTTCTGAAAATAAAAAGAGGAGATACAATTATCTTCTCTTCCTCGGTGGTCCCGGGAAACGAAAGAACGGTCCAGTACCTAAAAGATAATATTCTACGTCAAGGAGCCAAATTATTTCATTACAAGATGATGGATATCCATGCTGGTGGCCATGCCCAAAGAGAAGAATTAAGACAAATGTTGAAAATCATGAGACCTAGGTTCCTTTTGCCAATCCATGGCCAGTATTCAATGCTGGCGGCCCATGCTCAATTAGCCAGGAGTTCAAAAATCCCCGAGAGAAACATAGTCATTGCTGAAAATGGCCAGGTCATTAGTTTAACCAGAAATCAAATCTCTCTTAAAAAAGAGCAGGTTCCTTCAAATTATGTCATGGTTGATGGTTTAGGAGTTGGTGATGTCGGAGAAATTGTTTTAAGAGACCGTCATAGCTTAGCTAAAGGAGGAATGTTTGTAGTTATTGTTGTTGTAGATAGACAGACAGGTAAAGTAAAAGGTTCGCCTGATATAATCTCCAGAGGCTTTATTTATCTAAAACAATCAAAGACCTTATTAAAAGAAACTAGAAAAGAAGTTATAAAGATTGTAGATAAAGCAACTGGCTCCGGTGGAACAATCAATTGGATTTATATTAAAGATGAAATCAGAAATAAGATTGGGGCTTTTCTTTTCAGGAAAACCAAGCGAAGACCAATGGTTTTGCCAGTAGTAATAGAGGTCTAAATTTCTCACTTTACCTCTCCGACTCATCTTAGGTATTGTGGTAGAATAAAGAAATGAAGCAAAAAGCTTTCACTCTTATCGAACTCTTAGTAGTTATAGCCATTATTGGTGTAATAGCCAGTATTGTTTTAGTTAATTTAAGCGGGAGTCGAGACAAAGCCAGAATTGCTGGAGGTTATCAATTCGGCCAAAGTATTAACCATGCTTTAGGAGCTTATGCAGTGGGTGTCTGGAGTTTTGATAGGTATGGAGATCTTATTACCGATCTTTCTGGCTATGGCAACCATTGTACACTTGTTGGTAGCCCTGCTCCTACTGAAGCCGAAGGAATCATTGGAAAAGCTCTAAGATTTAATGGTAATAATCGCGCTAACTGCGGAGGTGATCCAGTTGTAAATCCTGACCAATTTACCTATACCGCCTGGATATATCTAGAAAAAGATACTACCGGTGGTTTAAAAGCTGGTTTTATGCATAGTCAGCAGTATTCAAGAAATTTTAATGTATATAATAAATTACTAACTTTTGAATCAAATGGCCCTGAAATAATTCAAGGGCAGACAACTATTAAAAAATATGCCTGGCATCACGCAGCCTTTACTTATGATGGGACAATTGGAACCCTCTATCTGGATGGCAAGATGGAGAAGAGCGAAGCAATAACTCTTGGTTCTGATACAGGAGGGGTAGAGATAGGAATGGCTTCCTGTCATGGCTTCAATCATAATTTCATCGGTATCATAGATGAAGTTAGGGTTTTTGGTGCAGTTTTAACTGCTGGTGAAATTCAGAAATACTATGCTGAAGGATTGGAAGAGCATAAATTAGTTAAAGAATAATCTTATAATATAAGAACCCCTGATTTTATCAGGGAACCTTGAACGCTTCGCGTATTCTAAAAATATGAGAATTGTAACTGGGATTCGTCCCATTGGCGAATTACATATCGGAAATTACCTCAATACAGTTAAACAATATACTGAACTCCAAAGAAAGAATGAGTGTATCTTTTTCATTGCTGATTTGCATGGCTTAACTACCCCTTACAATCCCAAAACTTACTCTAAAGACATTTTAGAAAAAACTATTGATATTTTAGCTGCTGGACTAGACCCAGAAAAATGTATTATTTATGTCCAATCTCAAATCAAGGAAATTACTGAATTAACCTACCTCTTGAGCATCGTGACTCCAGCTGGAGATTTACGTCGAATGACTCAATTCAAGGAAAAATCTAAAAAACATCCCAAATATGTTAATGCTGGCCTTTTAAACTACCCTATTTTAATGGCGGCTGACATCTTAATCTATCAAGCTGATTTAGTTCCAGTAGGGAAAGATCAGCAACAGCATGTTGAACTAGCCAGAACTATTGCTAGAAGATTCAACAATCAATTTGGGAAAACCCTTAAAGAACCAAAGGCTCTGATTTTAAAGTCCTCAGCTAAGATTATGTCTTTACAATCTCCCAAAAAGAAGATGTCAAAGTCAGATCCTCCTCAAACCCGTCTAGGTCCTTTTGATGAACCGGAAGATATTAGGAAGAAAATAATGACTGCTGTAACTGATACCGGAAAAGTAATAAAATATGATCCTACTAAAAAACCAGGTATTTCTAATCTTTTAACTATTTATTGTCTTATTAGTAATAAACCAGTCAAAGAAATTGAAAAGAAATTCAAAGGAAAAGGTTATGCAGCTTTCAAAAAGTCCTTAATCAAACTTCTAATTGATTCTTTTGAACCATTCCGCCGAAAAAGAAAAGAACTTCTCTCCAGAGAAATCTATATTAAAGAAGTTTTAGACCAGGGAGCTAAAAAAGCTAGAGTTCTGGCTCAATTTACTTTAGAAGATGTCCAAAAAAAAATGGGGCTAGTTTAAGATTGCTTTTCCCAATCAAGGTGGATAAAAGAATACTGATCAAGCTTATCTTTAATAAGCTTTTTTATTTTCTCTAATCCTTCCTTAGTTTTAGCTTCACATCTAACTACAATTAAGGGTTGGGTATTTGAAGCTCGAATTAGAAACCAGCCATCCTCAATGTAGCCCCGTATTCCATCAACATCTACAACTTTATCACATTTATCTCGGAAGTATTCTACTAATTCTTTAACCAATTCAAATTTTTTATCTTCAGGGCAGGCCAATCGATACTCAGGAGTTGTTTCGTATTTGGGCAGCTCAGCTACTAATTCTGATAAACTCTTCCCTGAATCAGTAATAACTTCCAGAACTCTAGCCAAGGCATGAATAGCATCATCAAAATAATACCAATTATCAGTAACCCAATAATGGCAACTCATCTCCCCACATAAAATAGCTTTTTCTTCAAAAACTTTATGATCTAACAAAGCATGGCCTGTTTTCCAGAAGATAGGAATTCCTCCTAATCTTTTGGTTTCCTCCACCACTGCCTCAGAATCCTTCACTTCAACAATTACCTTTCTCCCTGGATTTTTAGGAATTATTTCTCGAATTAATAAAAGTAAAATGGTATCTCCCAGCCAAATATTTCCCTTTTCGTCTACAAATCCTACTCGGTCTCCGTCACCATCAAATAAAAGCCCTAAATCAGCTCCTTCAGCTTTTACTTTTTTTATCAGATCTTGATAAGAACTAAGTTTAACAGGATCAAGAAGGCCACGGGGAAAAGTAGAATCAAGGTCGCAACATAAAGGTATTACTTCACAGCCAAGCTCTTTTAAAAGTTTGGGGATAAAAATGGCGGGGGTAGCTCCTCCACCATCAATCACAACTTTTAATGGTTTTTTTAGCTTCACCCTTTGTTTTATAGCCTCAAAATAGGCCGGGGCGACATCCAGTTCTCTAACCTTCCCTTCCCCAGATTTAAACTTCTCTGAAAGCAAAATATCCCCTACTTTTCTAATCTCTTCTTCAACAATGGCATTTAAACCGTGGCAGAGTTTAAAACCATTCCACTCAGGCGGATTATGGCTAGCTGTCACCATTACTCCCCCATCAATTTTGCAATGCTGTCTGGCAAAATAAAGAATAGAGCTAAGGGTTAAGCCAATATCAGTAATATTGCAACCGGTGGAAAGCAAACCACGGGTAACTGCTTCTTGGTATTCTTCAGAACTAGCCCTGGTATCTCTACCCACCAATACTTCTTTAGTTTCTCTTTCTAAAAGATAGGTGCCAAAAGCCTTTCCAATCAATTCGGCAATTTCGGGATTTAAATCTTTATCTACTATTCCTCGGATATCGTAAGCTCTAAAAATGTCAGGGTTAATGCTGAGCCTGGTCGAAGCATCAACCCTGAGCTTGTCGAATGGGTTGATTTTCATAATATTTTAGTATACCATAAACCTATGTCTTTTTCAGTGGGTATTGTTGGTTTGCCCAATGCTGGCAAGTCTACTTTATTTAAATCTTTAACCAAGAAAAAGGTAGATATTGCTCCTTATCCCTTTACCACAATCTCGCCTAATGTGGGAAAGGTTTTTGTTCCCGACCAAAGATTAAAAGAAATTGCTGAAGTTATAAAGCCCCAAAAAATAACCCCGGCCTCTATTGAATTTATTGATATTGCTGGATTAGTCAAGAAAGCTCATCAAGGTGAAGGTTTAGGAAATCAGTTTTTAGCTCAAATCAGAGAATGTCGGCTTATTCTGGAGATAGTCAGAGATTTCAAAGCTGACCAAGTAGAACATGTTGAAAAAGAAGTTAATCCAGAAAGAGATATGGGAATTATTAAAATGGAGTTAATCTTGAAAGATTTAGAAACTACTGAAAATGCTTTAGAAAAATTAGAGAAAAAAGCAAAATCAGGAGATAAAGAAGCAATTCAAAAGATAAATATTTTAACCAAAATTAAAGAGGGGTTTTCTCAAGAAAGGAAGATTTCAGAAATTGGATTAGAGCCAAAGGAAAATCTCTTAATCAAGGAGTTTCAGTTCTTAACCGCTAAACCTGTGATTTATTTACTTAATACTGATAAAGAATCAGACTTCAGCACTAAACCTTTTAAAATAAATCTTAAATTAGAAGAAGAGACTTCAGAATTATCTGAATCAGAGATTAAAGAACTAGGATTAAAATCTAATCTTGATTATTTAATTAAGGCTTGCTATAATATCCTTGATTTGATTACTTTCTATACAGTAACTGGCGGAAAAGAAACTAAGGCCTGGCCAATAAAAAGAGGTTCTTCTATTCTAGAAGCAGCAGCCAAGGTCCATTCTGATTTTGAAGAGAAATTTATTAAAGCTGAGATAATTCCCTGGCAAAAATTAGTAGAAGCTAAATCTTGGACCAAAGCCAAAGAACTTGGCTGGATAAAAACCGCAGGCAAAGACTACGAAGTCAAAGATGGCGACCTAATTGAATTCAAAATATAAGAACCTTTCGCTTCGCTCAAGAATCTTGATTCCTCATTCTGTTCGAAATTAAAATATGAAATTTTACGAATTAACCTATTTAATTTCTCCCGAACTTTCAGAGGCAGAAATTAAAGATCTTCAACAAAAATTAGATTCCTTTGTCCAAAATAAGGAGGGAATTTTAGATTCTTCCAGTCCTCCAGAAAAAACTAATCTGAGTTATCCAATAAAAAAGGAAGTCCAGGCTTATTTAGCTAGTTTAAGTTTTTATCTAAAACCCGAGAAGATAAGTAATTTAGAAAAAGAAGTTAAATCGGAAAGTCAAATTCTCCGTTTCTTAATTTCTATCAAGAAGAAACCAAAAGTAACCAAAATCTCTAAAAGACCTTTAGCCAAAAAACCGGAAAAAGAAAAAAAGGCCGAATTAAAAGATATTGAACAGAAGTTAGAAGAAATTCTTAAAGAATAATATGTATTTAAACAAAGTCTTTTTAGTGGGTAGATTAACTGCTGACCCAGTTCTAAGAACCACTTCTTCGGGGCAACCGGTATGTAGCTTCCGAATAGCTACTAATCGAGTCTGGACCAATAGAGATAGTGGTCAGAAACAAGAAGAAACCCAATACCATAATATAGTTCTCTGGAGAAGGTTGGCCGAAATTAGTTCTCAATTTCTAACCAAGGGCTCTTTAGTTTTAATAGAAGGAAGGCTTCAAACCAGGTCTTGGCAGGATCCTTCAGGAAAAAATCAATATCGAACCGAGGTAGTTGCTGAAAGAATGCAGCTAGGACCAAGAGCAGCCGGCAAGGTTGCTCCTCCTGAAGGGAAAACAACACCCGAAGAAATCCCTATTATTGAAGAGAATTCTAATCCTTCTACTCCTGAAAAGCCTGCTGAAAAAGAACCTGAACCTTCTGAAGGTTCTAATCCTTCTTCTCAAGAAGAAGATACCCCCGAAGAAATCGACGTTAAAGATTTACCTTTTTAAGAGAGGGGTTAATAATTAAGATTATGAAAACTGCCTGTTATTTTTGTCAACGAAATATTAGAGAAATTGATTTTAAAAACAAAAGGCTTTTAGAAAGGTCTATTTCCGGTTCAGCTAAGATAAAACCGAAAAAAAGAACCGGCCTTTGTTCCAAACATCAAAGGCAGCTAGCTAAGGCTATTAAAAAAGCTAGATATTTAGGGTTATTACCATATACTCCTAAATAAATCTGGGAATAAAAGAGTTTATGAAAAAACTGCTTTTCGAGCAGTTTTTAATTATTCTAAATTCTATTCTTCTATCTAAGTTTCAGATTCCAAAATAGCTTTCTCTATTTCTTTTGCTACCTCTGGGTTTTCTTTTAAAAACTTTCTAGCTGCTTCCACTCCTTGACCTAATTTCTTATTCTGATATTGAAACCAACTTCCACTTCTTTTAACGATATTATTTTTCAAACCCAGGTTTAGAATATCGGAAATCCTAGAAATTCCTTCATTATAATAAATATCAAATTCAGCAATCTTAAAAGGAGCGGCTACTTTATTTTTAACTATTTTTGCTTTATGGCGACCACCAATAATCTCATCTCCGTATTTGATTTGAGCAATCCTTCTTAGATTAATTCTTACTGAAGAGTAAAATTTCAAAGCCAGTCCTCCCGGCGTAGTTTCAGGATTTCCAAAAACCTGACCAATTTTCATTCTGGTCTGATTTAAGAATATAACAGCGGTTTTTGTCTTAGACACAATGCCAGAAAGCTTCCTTAATGCTTGACTCATTAAACGGGCTTGGAGACCAATCTGAAACTCACCCATCTCTCCGGCAATTTCAGTCTTAGGAACCAGGGCCGCCACTGAATCAATTACTATAACATCAACTGCTCCTGACCTAACTAAGGTCTCGACAATTTGCAAGGCCTGTTCTCCAGAATCTGGCTGAGAAATCAAAAGCTCATCTACATTCACTCCAATTTTTCTGGCATAATCAGGATCCAAAGCATGTTCAGCATCAACAAAAGCCGCCACCCCTCCTCTTTTCTGAGCCTCAGCACAAATGTGCAAAGCCAATGTACTTTTTCCGCCCGCCTCGGGACCAAAAATTTCAATTACTCTTCCTTTAGGAATCCCCCTTACTCCTAAAGCTAAATCTAAGGATAAGGAGCCAGTAGGAACAACATCAACATCTACTGCCCTCACTTCCTTCAATTTCATAATTGCCCCCTCGCCGAATCTTTGTTTAATCTCATCTACGGTTTCCTGAAGGTCCTTCTTTTTAATTTCTTTATCAG
>CAYYDV010000009.1:0-18894 GCA_964470765.1 uncultured Candidatus Saccharibacteria bacterium | reverse complement strand
TCTTGATCGATTTAAAACTTAAAGTTAAAGATGTTGAAAATTTAACTTGGTGGTTAGAATCTTTGGAAGAAAGAATTGCTAAGAAGAAAAGATTTTGGGAATGGGAGAACTTAATCAGATGGGGAAGCTTAGCTAAAGATTGGGCGACCGGCTACACCATTACTTTAGATGAATTCTCTCTTGATTTATCAAAAACGATAAGGGCTCAAGGTTTTTCAGAAATAATAGGGCATCAAAAAGAAATCAATGCCTTGGAGAGAATTTTATCTCGGAGAGAAATCAACAATGTCTTATTAGTCAGTGAGCCGGGAGTGGGTAAGAAAAGCATTGCTTTAGCTCTGACTCAAAAAAGTGTTTTAGGGGAGCTATTACCAGAAGTTAATTACAAAAGAGTGGTTCAGTTAGATTTATCTTCAATAGCTACCCGAACTGAAAGTCTTGAAGAAGCTGAACTTATTTTGGATAAGATTTTTCAGGAGGTAATTAGAGCCGGCAATGTTATTTTAGTAATTGATGAATTTCATAACTATCTTGGCGGCCCGGTTCGGGCCGGGGTAGTTAATATTTCGGGAGTAATTTCTAAATATTTACATTTTCCTCAATTTCAAATTGTTGCCTTGACTACTTTTGCCGGCTTACATAAATACATTGAGCAAAATCCTTCTATTTTATCTCTTTTTGAGAAAGTTGAGGTTTCGAAAGTTTCGGAGAAAGAAACCTTGATGATTTTAGAGAAATTAGTCTTGGTTTTGGAGAAAAAGTATAAGAGGTTTGTTTCTTACCCGGCCTTGAGAGATATCATTACTTTTTCGGCTAAATACATTCAAGACGTTCCTTTTCCTAAGAAATCCATAGATTCCTTAGATGAAATAATGGTTTATGCTTCCTCTACTAAAGATAAGATAGTAACTTCAAAGCATGTGGCTAAGATTTTCTCCGAAAAAACCGAGGTTCCGGTCGGAGAAGTAGAAGTTAAAGAGAAAAAGGTTTTATTAAATCTGGAGAAATTAATTCATAAGAGAATTATTAACCAGGAGGAAGCGGTAGAAGAAGTTAGTGCTGCTTTAAGAAGGGCCCGGGCGGAAATAACTATCAGAAAAGGTCCAATGGGAACATTTTTGTTTTTAGGACCAACCGGTGTCGGAAAAACAGAAACAGCCAAAGTTTTAGCTGAAATTTATTTTGGTTCAGAAAAAAGAATGATTAGGTTAGATATGTCAGAATTTCAGGCTGTTGAAGATATTCCTCGATTGATAGGTTCGCCGGGCCAAGAAGGTCTTTTGACTACCAAAGTCAGGGAGGACCCTTTTTCTTTAGTTTTACTGGATGAATTTGAGAAAGCTCATCCTAATATTTTAAATTTGTTTTTACAGGTTTTTGATGAAGGACAAATAACTGATGGCTTGGGCCGAAAGGTTGATTTCAGACATACTATCATTATTGCTACTTCCAATGCTGGCTATCTGGTAATTCTGGAAGCTTTGAAAAAGAAAATTCTTTTTTCAGAAATAAGGAATGAGCTTTTAGACTATTTGTTTAAAAACCGAATCTTCCGACCTGAGCTTATAAATAGGTTTGATTCTGCAATTATCTTTAAATCTTTAACTAAAGAAAATTTGTTGAAGATTGCTGAACTTTTGCTCTCCAAATCAAAAAAGAATCTGAAGAAGAAAGATATTGATTTTATAGTCACTCCGGAATTAGAGAAAAGAATTGTTGAATTGGGCTACAATCCTACTTTTGGAGCTAGGGAAATGAGGAGAGTAATTCAAGACAAAGTGGAAAATATTTTAGCTGAAGCTTTATTAAGGGAAGATTTAAAAAGAGGGGATAAGGTAAAAATTGATCCTAAAAAATTTAAATTAATAATTAACCCCCACACCAAATGAGGACTGACTTCGTCAATTTGTTGCCTTCGGCGACTTATCCTCGTTATGGTGTGGGGGTAAATCCCTAAAAAGGTCGCTAGTTTAAAGATTTAATCTAAGAAAAATGAAAAAAGTAATTGTCATTATTGGAATTTTAATTGTAATCGGAGCAGGAGGAACGATTGGCGCTCTTTATACTCAGATTTGGGATCCAACGTGGAACCCTTTTAGGCCGGCTCCGGAAGTAGTTTTAGCTGGTATGGTTGTCAAGATGGAAGGATTAAAAACTCTCCACAGTGAAGGGAGTTTTGAGATAGAAGGAAAAGACGGCGAAGAAGCTAGCGTTCGTATTAAAATGACCGGAGATACGGACCAGGCCGATTCTAAAAATCCAAAGAGTAAAGGAAATTTTGGTGTAGAATTTTCTACTGAAGGAACAAAAATTTCAACCGAAATAGATTTTATTACCATTGACCAAACTTCTTATTGGAAATTAGCTACCGTTCCAGACATTCCTCTACCAATCTCTGGTTTTGAAGGACTAGATTTTTCAATAATATTGGATGTGGTTAAAAACCAATGGATTAAATTTGATGAGGAGAGTTTAAAGAACTTATCTGAAATGTTGGGACAGGAATATCAGCCTCAATTGTCAGAAGAGGAACAAAAAGAATTGACGGAAAAGATAGTTAATTTGTTGAAAGGGAAGAAATTCTATGAAGTAAAAGAAGAACTGCCAGATGTGAAGATTAGAGACAAGATGACTTATCATTATTTGTTAACTTTAGATGAAGAAGGAATTAAGGAACTAATTCCTGATATAATAAAGACAACAATGGAATATTATTTTGTTGGGGGAGTGGAGTTACCTTCAGAGGAGGAGATAAAGGAAGTAATTGAAAAAGAACTTCCTGGGAAAATAGATGAGTTTTTTGAAAAAGTAGGAGAGATAACTTTTGAAGTTTGGGTTGGTCAAAAGGACAAATATTTGTATAAAGTTGAATTTGAAAAAGAAATAGATTTAAGCGAGTTCTTGAAGAGAGAAGCTTATCCAGCAATACCAGTAAGTCCGGGAAAAGTTTTAATATCTGGAGAGATTAATTTTTCTAAATTTAATCAGCCAGTAGAGGTTGAAGCTCCGGCAGAGTTTAAGACCTTGGAAGAAATTTTTCAGTCTATAATGATGCAATTTTTGATGATGTCGGGAATTCCACCAATAGACGAAATGATTACTATTCCTGGAATACCTCAGATGCCCGAATAGTTAATCAATAAGGTTTGGTTATTAGTAGAAATAGCCGTTTTCACGGCTATTTCTGATTGCCTGCCCCCCCACCAAATTTTGAAAGATATTCAATAGCGACGTCCTTTTCCACGAAACCCCTATTCGGGGCCGGCCGTCGCAAGAATTTAATAGAAGTTATTCGATATATATTAAGATTTCTGAACTGAAATGGCAAAGTTGGTAGGGGGCACAGCGCACCAAAGATGAATTTGGTGCGCTGTGGATAATGTGTGGAGAAATAAGCCTATTTTAGAGTTGACACAACCCATAAAGTGGAATATCCTTTAACTATAGAGGGTAATTGTGGATAAATGTGGGAAAAGTATCCAAATCTGTGGATAAGTTAAATAAAGTAACATGTTTATAGGTGAATATTCTCATACCATTGATACTAAGAAAAGGCTAGCTATTCCATCTAAGTTCAGAAAAGAGCTGGGGGGGAAAGCGATTATTACTCGTGGCCTTGAGAATTGTTTAGTAGTCTATCCAATGAAAGAATGGCAGGCTTTGGCTAAGAAATTAGGAACTTTACCTAACACTCAAGTTGACGCTAGGGGATTTGCTCGGATTATGTTAGCTGGAGCTATGGATGTGAGGTTAGATAATTTAGGCCGAATCTTAATTCCTGATTATTTAAAAAATTATGCTTCTTTGAAAAGAAACATTGTTGTTACTGGTCTTTTTAATAGATTAGAAATCTGGGATGAAAAGAAATGGCAGGAATATAAGAAGAAAACGGAAATGGCGGTAGGGGATATCGCCGAGAGATTAAAAGAATTAGGAGTTTAGTTATGCATATACCTGTTCTTCAAAAAGAAGTTTTAAAATATCTAAATCCTAAACCTAATGATAATTTCATTGATTGTACTTATGGAGAAGGTGGACACTCCTTAACTCTTCTTGAAAAGATATCACCTCAAGGAAGAGTTCTGGGAATTGATTGGGATCCAGCAATTAAGAGTTTAGAATCTCAGGAACAATTAATTCTCGTTTCTGATAATTTTGCTAATTTAAAGCAGATCGTTAAAAAACATAATTTTCAACCCGATGGCATTTTGCTTGACTTAGGATTTTCCAGCTACCATAGAGAAGAAAGCAAAAGAGGATTTTCTTTCCAGAGAAATGAAAAACTAGATATGAGATATAATCCAGAAATGACAGAGTTAACAGCTGAGAGAATTGTCAATGAATTTTCTCAACTAGAGATTACTAAGATTTTGAAAGAATATGGAGAAGAAAGATTTGCTAAAAGAATTGCTAGTCGATTGGTGAAGGAGAGAAAGGTAAAACCGATTAAAACTACCTTTCAGCTAGTAGAGATAGTGAAAAAAGCAACTCCTTCTTGGTATCATCATCAGAAAATACATTTCGCCACTCGAACCTTCCAGGCTTTAAGAATTGCTGTTAATGATGAATTAGAGAATATTAAAAAAGTTCTTCCTCAAACTTTAGAGATTTTGAAGCCTTCGGGGAAACTAGTAATAATTTCCTTCCATTCTTTAGAAGACAGAATTGTTAAAAATTTTCTAAAAACTCAAGCTAAGGAGGGATTGCTAAAAATCTTAACCAAAAAACCAATAAGACCAACTAAAGAAGAAGTCGAAGCAAACCCTCATTCCCGCTCAGCTAAACTAAGAGCGGCCCAAAAAATTACTTAATTCTTATATTGCTATGAGTCAGACCTTAATCAAAACTATAAACAAAAAATCAAATTTAAGATTTTTTCGGATAACCACTGCTATTCTAATAACAACCCTCTTATTTTTGTATATTTTTCAAACTAGTACGATGGCTAAAAGAAACTCTCTTGTTGAGAGTTATGAGTTTGAGATAGAGCAGATTTATGAGCAAAATAAAGACTTGGAGATTACTTTCTCTCAAAAAAATTCTTTAAAAAATTCGGAGAATCTTTTAAAAGATTTAAATTTTGAAAAAGTAACCAAGATAGATTACATTCGGATTTTAGAAACTGCCGTAGCAGCTAAATGAAATGAAATGGCGAATTAATTTAACTTTAATTTTAATTATTATTTTTGGAGCGACTATTATTGGTCGCTTAATTGATGTTCAAATTTTAAAACATGATTATTATCGGGCTTTTGCTAAAGGCCAACAGATATTATCCCAGTCAATTGAGCCTAATCGAGGAGATATTTTTGCTCAAGATAAGAATGGAGACCTTTACATTTTAGCTACCAACAGAGATTCAGAATTTGTTTTTGTTTCTCCTAGTCAGATTGAAGAACAAGAAAAAGTAGCAACCGAGCTGTCAACGATTCTTGATTTAGAAAAAGAATTAATTCTGGAAAAGCTTAGCCAAAAAGATGATCTTTTTGTGGTTATTAAAAAGAGGTTAAGGGAAGAGGAAATTGAAAAGATTGAAGAATTGGATTTGACTGGAGTTTATCTGGACACCGAAATCTACCGTTATTATCCCGAAGAAGAATTAGCTTCTCATGTCCTGGGATTTGTCGGAGGAGAAAGTTTGGGCCAATACGGGCTGGAAGGATTTTATGAGCAAACACTTAAAGGTGAGGTCGGGTTGATGGTTGGTGAAAAAAGCTCTAAGGGCTATCTGGTTTTTCTTGATTCCAAAAAATCTACACCGGCCGAAGAAGGGTCGGATTTAATCTTAGGAATAGATTTCTATATTCAGTCCAAAGCCGAAGAATTGTTGAGGAATGCTCAAGAAAACCTGGGGATTAAAGATGGTCAAGTTCTGGTCTTAGACCCCAATTCAGGAAAGATTATGGCTTCCGCTTCTCTTCTAAATTTTAACCCTAATCAATATTTTGATTACGACTTTGAAGCTTTTATGGATTCTTTTTCTCAGAAAATCTTTGAACCCGGTTCAGTATTTAAACCAATAACCATGGCTGCGGCTATCGAAGAAGGAAAGATAACTCCTCAGACCACTTATATTGATGAAGGTTTCGTCAAAATTGGCCCTGATACTATTTTCAATTATGATGAAAGAGTTTACGGAGAAACTACAGTGACCGAAGTTTTGGAAAAATCAATTAATACCGGGGCAGTTTTTGCCGAACAGACAATCCCTCATGGTGTTTTTTTAGATTACATTGAGAGATTTGGAATTTTTGAAGAAACCGGCATTGATCTACAGGGAGAAGTTTCTTTCCAAAATGAAGAACTTAAAAAGGGCTACGAAATAAATTTTGCTACTGCTGCCTTTGGTCAAGGGATTGGAATGACCCCTATTCAACTAGCTAGAGCTTTTTGTGTTTTTGCCAATGGCGGAAGACTAATTAAACCTTATTTAGTAGAAAAAATTGTTAAATCAGAGGGAACGGTTTTAGAAACCAGACCCGAGATTCAAAACTCTCAAGTTGTTTCTCAAAGAACTGCTTCTAAGTTGACAGCCATGTTGGTGAGCGTAGTTGAGAATGGTTTTGGCAAAGGAGCTAAGGTCCCCGGATATTATATTGCCGGCAAGACCGGTACCGCCCAAGTGTCTTGGTCAGCTTTAGACATTAAAAAAGAGGGATATTCAAATGAAACCATTCAAATCTTTATTGGCTTTGCCCCCGCTTTTAATCCTAAGTTTTTAATTTTAGTAAAATTAGATAATCCTAAGACCAGAACAGCTGAATATTCAGCTGTTCCTCTTTTTCAAAATTTAGCCAAATACATCATTGATTATTATCAGATACCGCCTGATTACGAAGAATAAGGAAGTTAGATAGACAAGACTTAAGGGTTGTGTTAAGTTAAAGTAAATATGTACGAACTAGCTATTAAGAAAAAAGCGAGAAAGTTGAGGGGAGAAGGATTTACGTTAAAAGAAATTTTAGAGAAAATACCATTTTTAGGTAAAGGGACAGCGCAAATTCAAATTTGCGATACTAAGAAATTATGGAGGATAAGGGGTTTTATCGATGCTTTATCAGAAAAATAGTTTTTAAGATATCACTTGTGCCCCCATCGTCTAGTGGCTTAGGACGCAAGGTTCTCATCCTTGTAACACCGGTTCGAATCCGGTTAGGGGCGCATTAGAATGTGGAATAACGGAGGTTCAAATCGTCAAGGTTTTGGGATATAATAAAATAACATGTTCAAATTCTTAACTAAAAAAATACCTATCTGGCAGGCTCTTATTGTTATTATCATTTGGACTCTTTTATTTAGTGGTTATACTTATAGTAAGTATTTGGAAGTAAAGAGAGAGAAGGAAATGGAAATACCCGAAGTAAGGGCTCCTGAAATATTATATTGTGATGCTGTAACTGCTTGCCCGGAAGGAAAAGAATGCTATAAGTTTGAAGACGAGGAGAATCCTATTTGTTGGTCAGGAAATCCTTGTCAGAGATGTGCCTCCAAGGTTTGTGATATAGCTGAGTCTTATCCAATGCAGGTGTTTTGTAAATAATTTTTATCTTAATTGTTTACCGAATAAGGTTTTACCCGAGATTCATCTCGGGCTTGACTTTTTCTATCAAGATTATAGTCTGATCGTAGCTCTTTATATCTGAATATATGGAGCGGAGGTAAAGAAAATGAAAGAAGATATGGAGAAAAGTAAAACTGCTTATCAGAAAGTAGGGATAGATATTGATGAGGCTAATAAAGCAGTAGATTTGATGAAACCTCATCTTAAGTCCACCTATAACAAAAGAGTAATTGAGAGAGATGGCCTTTTTGTTGGTTTAATCAGAGTTGGTTTTTTAAAGGAATATCAAAATCCAGTTCTCGCCTTTAGTAATGATGGAGTAGGTCATAAGATGGTTATCGCTAAAGAGATGGGAAGATTTGATACAGTCGGGGAAGATATCGTTAATCATTGTGTTAACGACGTCATAACTGTTGGGGCAGGGCTTATCGCTTTTCTAGATTATATTAGTTCAGCTAAGTTAAAAGCTGAAGAAATGGAAAAGGTTTCTTTAGGAATGGCTAGAGCTTGTAAAGAGGTTGGTTGCCAAAAGATTAAACTTCCTATTGTTGCCGGAGAAACAGCGGAATTACCTTATATTCTTAAAAAAGGAGAACATGAGTTGGTGGGAACTATTATTGGAGCTATTGAGGAAAGCGAGATTATTGATGGTTCTAAAATTAAAGCAGGAGATGTTATAATAGGATTACTTTCAAATGGTCTTCATACCAATGGTTACACCTTAGCTTTGATACTTCTTTTAAGGAAAGCTGGCTACGATGTTAATACCTTTCTTG
The DNA here is from genome assembly GCA_964470765.1 of uncultured Candidatus Saccharibacteria bacterium. Lineage (GTDB taxonomy): Bacteria > Patescibacteriota > Minisyncoccia > Minisyncoccales > JAGGXC01 > CAYYDV01. The sequence continues at coordinate 10,557 of CAYYDV010000009.1, read as the reverse complement.
AGGAACTTGGCTGTACGATTGGAGAAGAGTTACTTAAACCCCACAAATGCTATTTCAAGCCGGTTCATTACCTTGTTAAACATTTTGAAGTTGCTGATCCCCAGATTCACGGAATAGCTCATATTACTGGAGGAGGTCTCTATGATAATATTGGACGTCTTCTTCCAGATGGACTTCAGGCAGAAATAAACCATCAATGGTCAATGCCGCCTATTTTTCGGATAATTCAAAAGATTGGGAGGGTTCCTACTAAAGAAATGAGACGAGTCTTTAATCTAGGAATAGGTATGGTTTTGATTGTTTCTCCAGAACATATTGAGAAAATAAGATTTGCTCTGAGGCATTCAGGAGAACCAGATAGTATCGTAATTGGTAGAATTAAAGAAAGCGATGAAGGCGAAGAAAAAGTAGTCTTTACTTACGATTAAGGACATTGGAGGTCTAAGGAATGAAAGTAGGGGAGAAATTAGAAATAGAAGGGTGGCCGACGAAAATACATCTCCAAAAAGAGAAAGCCTTGTTAGGAGAAGTAAAGAAAGTCTGGAGAAAGGAAAGACATCAATTCTTTATCTTGAAACATTGCGATTCAAGGTTTACTTTTATGGGAGCTATCTGCTTTGAGAAATACGAGTTGTTTTCTTTGATTGCCAATAAGATAAAAGGAGATATTAATAGTAATTTCATAACTATTTTTCCTTGTAATAAATTGAATTCAGTGATAGTAACTATTAAGGAAAAGAAATACATAGCTTTTCTCAGTGGTATTTCTAATAGGGAGAATGATATTCTTAGCACCATAAAAGGAAACAAAACAGTAAAGGGAATATTAGAAGAAGCAATTAGAAGATTCGATGAAAAAAAGGAAAGAATAAGAGAAGAAATACCTTTGTGTTTTTCGGAGGAATGATTTTAGATATTTTAAACAGTCTTAACGACTGTTTTTTTATATTACCCTTGATTTTTTGTTAACTTTATGTATAATGTATAATTACTAAAAGGAGGATAAATGAATTATGAATTATAAGGAATTATTGAATAAGACAGTTCGGATGGTAGAAGGTGTTGGCCACGATACTCTTTTGAAGCTTCAAGCTCTTTCACATCATCAGCCTCAAGCAAGAGAGATAGGAAAAGAAGAAAAAGATTTCTTGACTGATCTTGACCTAAAGTCTCACCTTATTCTTTCTAAAGGACTTAGGAAGATTGCTTCTGAGATTCCAGTTTATTCTGAAGAAGGAGAGGGGAGAATAGAAAAAACCAAAGGAAAGTCTTGGATAATTGACCCTTTGGACGGAACAGTCAACTTTTTCCATCAAGATGTCTTCTGGGGATTGTCAGTTGCTTTGGTAGAAGACCAACGGACTCAACTTGGTGTTATTTATTTGCCAGCTCTTAAACAATTAGCTGGAGTAACTCGAGAAGGAAAGGTCTTTACAAAAGGAAATATTGTTTTGGAAGTAAGGAAAGGCAAAGATATTTCTAAGGCTCAGATTTGGTTAGACTGGGGTAAGGAATCTGAGGCTGTTCTTTCAATCTTACCTAAGATTAAAAGAATCAGTCTTTATCCTCAGATAAGATTATGTTGTACAGCATCACTCTTAGCAGTAGCTGGAGGTAAAATTTCAGCCTATATTCATCCCCACCCCGCACCTGAAGATATTGCTGCTGGCTGTCTGATTGTAGAAAAAGCTGGAGGACGAGTTACTGATTTAGACGGTAATCCCTGGACACCTTTTTCTGACTCTATTGTTGCCAGTAATGGTCTACTCCACAATCAAATTTTAGAAGCGCTTAAATAAAGAAACCTTGGTCTAATTAATAACCGAGGTTATTTTTATTAGGGCTTGACTTTTTTATATAATTTGGTATAGTCTATTTATTGACCTTTCAAAATTGAAAAAGGAAAGGATAAAAAAGAGGTAAAAAGAGATGGAAGATTATCATCATTTTGTAACTGGAAATTTTAAATCCCACGCAGATTTTCTAAGTAACAAAGATTACGCAAAGGTGCTTGATAATATTGTAATTAGTTGTATTGATTGCATGATTATCAATAAAGGTAGGATACTTTTAGGAAAAAGAACTTATGAACCTCAGCCAGATTGGTGGACTATTGGTGGTCGGATGAAACCAGGTGAAAGCTTTGAAGTTGCTGCTGCTCGTAATGTTAGACGAGAGATTGGTCTTAATATCGAACCTTCCCGATTTAGTTATTTCAGCACTTACTCGTTTGTATGGATGAGACGAGCCCAAACTCCTAAAAACCATGGTTCTCATACCATTTCAATTGTTATGATAGTGGATATTTCTGATATTGAAGCTGAAACTATTAAGTTGGATAAAGAATTTGAAAAAACGCAGTGGATAATGCCCGAAGATATTATAGCTAGAAGTGAAAAATTTCATCCTGGGTTAGTAAGTTATGCGAAAGATTTGATAAAATATTCCCGTTGAACTTTAAGGTAAAATGGGATTTTTTTATTTTAAGGGCTACAAAAGAAGTCCTTTTTCATATATAATAGAATAATGACTGAAGAAAACTGGCACAATTTTTCTAAGAAAAGAGTAATTGAATTGTTGAATGCTGATCCTGAAAAAGGTTTGACCGAGGAAGAAGTAAAAGCCCGACAAAAGAAGTTAGGCCTAAATTTACTTCCTGAAGAAAAACCTTTATCTAAGGTAGGGATATTTCTGGAACAATTTAAAAGTCCTCTAATTTATATTTTGGTCATTGCTGGAGCAGTGACTTTAGCTTTAGGCGAGATTACTGACAGCATTGTTATCTTTGGAGCAGTAATTTTGAATACTCTTGTTGGATTCTTTCAAGAGAATAAGACTTCTCAGACCTTAAGAGAATTAAAGAAGGTAGTAAAACATGAAGCCGAGGTTTTAAGAGATGGTAATTTGAAATTTGTTGATTCTGGCAGGTTAGTTCCTGGCGATATCGTTGTTTTGAATGCTGGGGATAAAGTCCCGGCTGATGGAAGAATTATTGAATGTCAGGACCTTAAAATTAATGAGATGGCTTTAACTGGGGAATGGTTAACTGCTGAAAAGAATTGTAGGACCCTAGCAGCTAAAACTCCTTTAGCTGACAGAGATAACATGGTCTACATGGGAACAGTTGTTGAGGATGGGAAAGGTAAAATATTAGTGACTGAGACTGGTCGTCGAACTGAAATTGGCAGGGTAGCGGAAATGGTTGAGGAAACTAAAGAAGAAAAAACTCCTTATCAAAAGAAGCTAACTAAGTTTTCAAGAATTGTTGGAGTGCTGATTGCTATCTTTTCCATAATTATCTTTATTGAAGGAATGTTAACTGGGGGAAAGTTTATTGAGATGTTTACTGTGGCTGTAGCGGTAGCCGTAGCTGCTATTCCTGAAGGATTACCAGTAGCGATGACGGTTATCTTGGCCTTAGGAATGGAAAGGATTTTAAAGAAGAAGGGGTTGGTTAGGAAATTAGCTTCAGCGGAAACCTTGGGTAGCACTTCAATAATTGCTACTGATAAGACCGCTACCTTAACTGAAGGGAAAATGAAAGTCAGTGGGGTAATTGGGAATAAGTCATTGACTCTTAAGGCTGCTACCTATACTTCCGAAGCTTTTGTTGAGAATTCTGATGCTCCAGTAGCTGAATGGAGTTACAGGGGAAGACCTACTGACAGAGCTTTACTGGAAGCTGGTATTGAATCTGGATTTGATAAGAACAAAGAATTTGAGAAAAACAGAATAGCTGAACTTCTTTTTAATCCTGTCGATAAATATGCAGCTGCTCTTTATCAGGAAAGAGGAAAGAAAACTCTTTATGCTTGTGGAGCTCCAGAAAGAATCTTAGATATTTGTGATTTAGATAAAAGGAAGAGAAGAGAGCTAGAATGGAAATTAGAAGATCTTACCCAAAAAGGATTAAGAGTGGTAGCTTGTGCTTCTAAAGAAGTTCAAACAGGAAAATCAATTAAAAGGCTAACCAATAATTTAAAATTCCTTGGCTTCATTACTTTAAAAGATCCTATTCGGAAAGAAGTTAAAGCAGCAATGAAAATTTGTCGTCAGGCTGGAATGAGACCAATCATTGTTACAGGAGACCATAGGTTAACAGCTAAGGCAGTAGCTCAGGAATTAGGCTTTAAAATCAGAAAAGAAAACATTATGGAGGGAATAGAATTAGATAAGCTTTCCGATGAAGAATTTGCTAAAAGAGTAAAAAATATTCAAATTTATGCCCGAGTTGAACCAAGACATAAGATGAGAATTATTGGAGCCTGGCAGCAGAGAGGAGAAGTGGTGGCGATGACTGGCGACGGGATTAATGATGCCCCGGCCTTGAAGAAAGCCGATGTTGGAGTAGCTTTGGGTTCGGGAACAGAAGTAGCTAAGGAAACTTCTGATTTAATCTTATTAAATGATAGTTTTTCCATCATTGTAGCGGCTATTGAAGAAGGAAGAGCTATTATTGATAACATCAGGAAAGTAATTACTTATCTGCTTTCAGACAGCTTTACTGAATTAATCTTGATTGGAGTCAGCATCATAGCTGGAGCTCCTTTGCCAGTAAGCGCTGTCCAAATTTTATGGGTGAATTTAATTGAAGATGGTCTACCTAGTATTGCTTTAGCTTTTGAACCAAAAGAAAAAGATTTAATGAAGCAGAAGCCTCAGGGTCATGATATCCCTTTATTGAATCGGGAAATGAAGGTTATAATTTTTATCATTGGCTTGATTACGGATTTTATTCTTTTGGGATTATTCTTCTGGCTCTGGAGAATGGGCCATGATATTATGTATATTAGAACAATGATTTTTGCTGGGCTAACGATTGACTCTCTTTTTTATGTTTTCTCTTGCAAGAGCTTAAGACGGAATTTATGGCACATTAATCCTTTTTCTAATAAATTTCTAGTTATAGCTTGGCTGGTAGGAGTTTTAATGTTGGTTCTGGCTGTCTACTTTACACCCTTCCAGATTCTTTTGAGAACTGTTTCTCTTGGTTTAAATGATTGGTTAATCATCTTTGCCTTAGGAGCGATTAAATTAACTTTAATTGAAGCCACTAAGTGGTATTTTATTGTTAGAAAAGAATTAACTTAAATATATATGAAGAGCAAAAAATTTATTTATGGACTATGCACTCTTTCAGGCACGATTATCGGGGTAGGTCTTTTTGCCTTACCCTATATTACTTCCCAGGTTGGGATTTTGGTTATTTTAGGGTACTTTTTAGGTTTAGGAGCTTTAGCTATTGTTATTCATTTGTTATTTGCTGAAGTTGCTTTGAAAACTCCTGATTTCTTGAGAATGCCGGGATTTGTTAAGTATCATTTGGGTAAGGGGATGAGTAAGGTTTCTTTTGTAACCTTTATCTTGGGGATGTTTGGAGTTCTTTTAACTTACTTAATCATTGGCGGTGAGTTTTTGAATAATCTAATGTCTCCTACTTTTGGCGGGAATATAACTTTCTATACTTTTCTTTATTTTGCTGCTGGAGCTCTGGTTATCTTTTCAGGAAGTAAAACAGTAGCCAGGATAGAGTTCTTAGGATTGGTCTTATTTTTCATAGTCCTATTAGTGATTTTCTATCGAGGATTTCCTTCTTTTAATGTCAGTAATTTATTATCTTTTTCTAAGCATAGAGATTTCTTCTTGCCTTACGGCCCAATCTTATTCTCTTTATGGGGAACAGCTTTGATTCCTGAGGTAGAAGAAATGTTAGGTAGGAAGAAGAAACTATTGAAGAAAATAGTTCCGATAGCTATCTTCATTCCAATCATAGCTTACTTGTCCTTTATCTTTTTGATTACTGGGATTACTGGCCATGCAACTTCTGAAGAAGCTATTGCTGGATTAAGAGATTTCTTGGGTAATGGAATAATTAACTTTGCTCTTTTGTTTGGTTTACTGACTACTTTTACTTCTTTTATTATCTTAGGATTAACTGTTCGGAAAGTTTTTCATTATGACCTTAAGATAAGCAAGAGATTAGCTTGGGCGATTACTTGTTTTGTTCCTTTGCTCTTATTTTTGGCCGGATTGAAAGATTTCATTCCTGTGATAGCTTTTGTTGGAGGAGTCTTTATTGGAATTGACGGAATCTTAATAGTTATGATGTATCAGAAAGTGAAGAAGAGAACTTCTTTCTTTACTTATCCTTTAATTCTTCTTTTTGTTGTAGGAATTATTTATCAAATAATGTATTTCGTAAGATGATAGAATTTAATATTTTAATCTTTGGTATTTCCTGTTTGATTTTGATTAAATCAGGAACTTTAGTAGTTAAAGCTTTAACTAGGATAGCTCAGTTTTTAGGTTGGAAGGAATTTATTGTTGCTTCAATTTTGATGGCTTTTGCTACTTCCTTACCAGAGATATTTATTGGGATTACTTCGGCTTTACACCAAAGACCAGAGCTTTCTTTTGGAAACGTTATTGGTTCTAATATTATTGCTTTAACTTTAGTGATAGGGATTGGAGCTGTTTTAGCTCATGGGATAAAACTGGAAGGAAGGGTTTTACAGAAATCTTCTCTTTATGCTTCGGCTATTGCTTTGTTGCCTCTCCTTTTAATTTTAGATGGTAAACTTTCTCGGATAGATGGGGTAATCTTGATTTTAGCTTTGGTCTTCTACTTCCATCAGCTTCTTGTTCAAGAAGAAAGGTTTACTAAGGTTTTTTCCAATGATTTCAAAAGAGAATGGACTCATTTTAAATTGTTTGTTAGAGATTTAGGAATCTTTTGTGGGGGAGTTGTTTTACTTTTATTAAGTGCTGAAGGGGTTGTTTTTTCTTCTTTGAATTTAGCCAGCGAGTTCAATCTTTCCTTGATAGTAGTTGGTCTTTTCTTGGTGGCTTTTGGGACTTCTATTCCTGAGATTGCTTTTGGGGTCAGGTCAGTTATTATGGGGCATAAAGAAATGATAGTTGGTAATGCAATTGGTTCGGTGGTGGTTAATTCAGCTTTAGCTTTAGGATTAGTGGCTTTGATTTCTCCTTTTGAAATTCCTAATTTTTCACCCTATTTTATTGGGATTATCTTTACCGTGCTGGCAGCTTTGGTTTTTCTTATCTTTGCTCGGACTAATCAAGAGATTACCAGAAAAGAAGCTTTGTTCTTATTGGAAATTTACGCTCTCTTTATCTTAGTTGAAATTTTAACTAAGTAATGCTAATATATAGCCTATGAATAATCCTCTCCTTATCTTAATTTTGATTACTTTTTTAATTTTGTTTTGGGGAGGATTGATAATTTTCTGGTTTAGGAAATCAAAAGTTGATGAACAGCAATCAGGAGCAATTAAGGATTTAGAAAGAAGATTAACTGATTTGATGATCTCTCAATTGAAAGAAATTCGAGATAGCCAAAGTAATGTTTCTCATCAGATGCATGACCAGATTCATTCTTTTACTAAAGAAGCAACTCAAATTAGAGAAGAAATGAAGCAGGTTCAGGAAAGCATTAAAGATGTTTCTTCTTTTCAGGAAATATTCAAGTCACCAAAGTTGCGAGGCCAATGGGGCGAAGCTTCTTTAGAACATATTTTATCTCAACATTTTCCTGCTGAATTATATAAGTTACAGCATTTATTTTCTTCAGGTGAACGGGTAGATGCTGTTCTTAAATTACCTAATGATAAGCTTTTGCCGATTGATGCTAAATTTCCAGCTGAGAACTTTAGTCGGATGATTGAAGCTTCGGGAGATGAAAAAGATGCTTTTCAGAAGAAGTTCATTGAAGATGTAAAATCAAGGATAAATGAAATTACATCTAAATATATTCTGCCAGAAGAGGAAACAGTTGATTTTGCTCTAATGTACATTCCAGCTGAAGCTATTTACTATGAAATAGTTAATAATATTGGTCAGAAAGTTGATTTAGCTGGTTATGCTCAGTCAAAGAAGGTAATTCTAACTTCTCCTAATACTATTTACTTAACCTTAAGGACAATTGAGCATTGGTTCAGAGATACTCAGATTTCTCGAAGAACTCAGCAGATATTGAAAGGATTAAATAGGATTAATCGGGATGCTGCTAAATTGATGGATGGTTTTAGAAAACTGGGTAGTCACTTAAGAAATGCTACTTCAGCCTATGATAGTTCGGAGAAAAGACTCAGCTTATTTTCCGATAAAGTCGATAAGTTATTAGAAACAAAAGAACCAAAGAAATTAAAAGACAAATAATATGTTAGCTATTATTAAGACTGGTGGGAAGCAATATTTAGTTTCTCCAGGTCAGAAGATAAAAATTGAAAAGATAAATAAAAAAGAAGGTAGCGAAATTACCTTCAAAGAAGTTTTACTTTTGGAAAAAGGAAAAAAACTAGAAATTGGTGACCCTTTAGTTAAAGGAGCTAAAGTTGCTGGTAAGGTTCTGAAGCAAGGAAAAGGTGAGAAGATTACTATTTTAAAGTATAAGCCTAAGACTAGGTATAAAAAGAAAAAAGGGCATCGCCAGCTCTTTACAGAAGTAGAGATTACCAAGATAGAAATCTAGATTTGTCTCTTGACAAATCTATTTTATATGATATAATGATACTGGAGACATAGAGATGGAAGTAATTATAGACGGCGAAGTGATTGATGACTACGACCCTTCTAAGAAAATTGTTTTTAAAGGAGGAACAGTAGGACTCAGCAGTGAATTTGATAAATAAAGCTTTCTGTTATTTTAAAAAAGATTAGAGGACCAGTAAGTGAACGTTTTTCGGAAACAGTATGCTTGATTAATAGGGTACACTATAAGAAATTCTGAATGCTATTGCTCAAACAGAAGTGAGCAGGATCTCTTATAGATTTCCGAGAGCTTCCCTGGAAATCCTCTAATTCCATTCTTTTATGAGATTTAAAAAAGTCTTTCTAACGAAAGACTTTCCTTCTTTTTATAGGTATTTTTATTTCCTTCTTTCTAAGGCTTCTCCTAGGGTTTCTTCATCAGCATATTCTAATTCTCCGCCAGTTGGTAAGCCTCGTCCTAATTTTGTTACATTCTTATTTAACGGCTTTAATTTTCTTTCTAGAAAAAGAGCGGTAGCTTCGCCTTCAGCTGTTGGATTGGTGGCAATAATGATCTCTTCAATCTTAGCATCAAAAAGATGATAAACAGCTGGATCTTTTATTCTTTCAATAAGTTCAGAGATTCTTATCTTTTTAGGTTCCTTTTTAAGTAAAGATACTGTTCCACCTAGAATGAAATAGAGACCCTTATATTTCTTTGTTTTTTCAATTGTATCTAAATCAATTTCTTTTTCTATGACACAAAGCTTGGTTCTGTCTCGGTTGGAATTATAGCAAATCTCACAGAGATTTCCTTTACCTTCAAAAGGTTTGAAACAGAAAGAACAAAGTTTAATTTCCTTATCCAGGTTAGAAATTAATTCTATTAGCGCGGAAATTTCTTCTTTAGGAGCCCTTAGTAAGTAAAAAACAAATCGGGCCGCCGTTCTAGGCCCGACAGTAGGGAATTTTGAAAACTGGTCAATAAGTTTTTGAATAGATTTAGGATACACTTTTTTAAAACTTTTCTAAGTTTCTAAAAGATACTCGGCTTTCATCAAAGAATAGTTTTACCTTTCCTGGAGGACCGTTACGGTGTTTAGCAATAATAATTTCAGCAACATTTTTTTCGGCTGTATCAGGTTGATAACGGTCAGGTCTGTGAATAAACATTACTACATCGGCATCTTGTTCTAAAGCTCCCGATTCTCTGAGGTCAGCTAATCTTGGGATTTGGGGCGTTCTTTGTTCAACTGCTCGAGATAACTGAGACAAAGCTAAGACTGGTATCTTGAGCTCTCTGGCTAAACCTTTGAGCTCTCTGGAAATTTCCGTGACTTGACGGACTATAGGATCGGAAGGGTTTCTCGGCTCCATTAGCTGTAAATAATCGACAATGAGTAATCCTAGACCCTTTTCGGCTTGGAGCCTTCTAGCCATAGCTCTCATTTGGAGAACATTAGTTGAAGCAGCGTCATTAATGAAAATTGGAGCCTCGCTTAAAGCATTTAGAGCTTCTCTAATTCTCGCAAAATCATTATTTTCTCCAGAGTCAGAGAGATGACCAGTTCTTATCTTCCATAAATCAACATTAGATTCACTGGCAATCAATCTGTCTACTAATTGGTCAATAGCCATCTCTAGGCTGAAAATTCCGACTGGTATTTTTTTGTGAACAGTAATGTATTTGGCGAAATCAAGAGCTAAAGAAGTTTTTCCCAGAGTAGGCCGGGAAGCCAGGATAATGAAATCTGACTTTTGGAAACCAGCCAATAAATTATCTAAATCAACAAAACCGGTAGAGAGGCCTCGAATAGCTCCTTTATGTTTTGAAAGTCTATCAATTCGCTCAAAAGCATTTTCTAGAGCATTTTTAACTGGAGAAAAAGCTTGAGTTAGGCTCTTTTGGGCTACCCCAAAAATTCTTTCCTCGGCTCTATCTAACAAAGAATCAACATCTTCGGTTTCGTTATAGCCTAAACTCCCTATCTCATAGGAAGCAGAGATTAAGTCTCTTAAGATTCTTTTTTTCTGGACAATCTTGGCATAGTTTAAGGCATTAGAAGC
>CAYYDV010000008.1:0-20920 GCA_964470765.1 uncultured Candidatus Saccharibacteria bacterium | reverse complement strand
AAGTTTGTTGTTATAGAGAGTGGGGAGTTTTTTAATCAAGCCCCTTATTTTTAGGGTTTTTAAGGGAAAACCAATCGGGAGAAACTGTTTAAAATTAAGAAGAAACTGTTTAAAAGGTTGGGAGGGAAAGGCATTGATAAATCTTTCTTAATTTATCCACTGTGAATCCTCTGTCGAATTAACCTAATTTCCTCAACTAAACTTCCGTTTTTCTTTAATTCTTCAGAAATTTTTTCACACCCATAGATTACAGTAGTGTGGTCTTTGCCGCCTAATTTTCTCCCAATGGCCGGGTAAGAACTTTTTAACTCTTCTCTCAAAAGATACATTACCACCTGCCGGGGTTTGACTATCTCTTTTTTTCTAGAGGAAGCCAAAAGGTCTTTTTCTCTCAGGTCATAAAACTCAGTTACCAATTTAATTAATTGGTTGGGAGTAACTATCTTTCGAGGGGCTTGAATTATTTTTTTAAGGAGTGACTTAGCAGTTTCTAAATCAGGGATTTTATTGTTTAGTTTTTGGTAAGCAACTAATCTATTTAAAGCACCTTCTAGCTCTCGGATATTGTTTTTAATATTTGAAGAAATAAAACTTAGAATCTTTTCAGGGAGATTTATCCCTCTTTGTTTAGCTTTGGTTTTCAAAATAGCTAAACGAGTTTCATAATCAGGCAACCCAATGTCAGCTATCATTCCGCCCTCGAAGCGGGACCTTAATCTTTCTTCTAAAGAGGGAATAGCTTTTGGTAAACGGTCAGAAGAAAGAATTATCTGCCTATTCTTTTCGTAAAGTGAGTTAAAAAGATGAAAAAATTCTTCTTGAGTTTTTTCTTTGCCAGCTAGAAACTGGATATCATCGACGATTAAAACATCAATTTTTTGATGTTCCAATTTAAAACTTTCAATGTTATGGTTCCTGATTGAATTAACAATTCCAGAAATAAACCTTTCGGCCGGAATATATTTCACCTTTTTATCAGAATAGTCTTCGATAATCTTATTACCAATTGCTTGGAGAATGTGGGTCTTCCCAAGTCCTACCCCTCCGTAAAGAAACAAGGGGTTATAAGCTGTTCCCGGGGTTTCAGAAACAGCCCAAGCGGCTGCCTGAGCCATTTCGTTAAAAGGGCCGATTACAAAATTTTTAAAAGTATAACGAGGATTAAGATTAGTTAGCCTGTTAATTTTAAATTCTTCAAAATCCAACTGATCAGAAATAGCTTGAGAAGAAGGAAGGATGGTTTTTTGTTCTTCCTTAGTTTTTAAAGCGCTCCGGCTTATAATATATTTTACTTCTTTAACTTCTCTATCTAATCCATGAAGAGTTCCCAAAATAAATTTATTATATTTTTGCTCAAGCCACTCTTTAGAAAAAGCATTAGGAACCGAAACTGTTATTGTTCCCTCTTCTTCGGTAAGAATCTCGGTGTTTTTGAACCAAGTAGCAAAGTTGGCTTTAGAAATTTTAAATTGGATTTGGGCTAGGACAGTTTGCCACAATTCTTCTTTAGTCATAAGATAGAGAAAATTAATTTCTAAACCATTATATCATATCTAGAGATATGTCAAACGGCTTTAAAATCAAGGCTTTTCTTTTCTTTTGTTGAGAAACTGGGGAGAAGCTGTGAGTTTAGAAATTGACCCCGTCAGACGGGGTTGACTTATTGGGAAGAAAATACTATCCTAGGTTTAGATTTGGATTATGAGCATTACCTACCGACCAAAAAAAAGAAAAAGAAAAAAGACTCATGGTTTCAGAACCAGAAGAAAGAAACCGGGCGGCAGAAGAGTTTTGAAAAAGCGAAGACTCAAAAAACGAAAGAGACTTACTGTTTAATTTCAAATGTTACCTAAGAAAAATAGATTAAAAAATAAAAAAGACTTTGAGAGGGTGTTCAAACAAGGGAAGGGATTCAAAGATGCCTTTTTATTTTTGAAAATCAGAAAAAACAATCTAAAAGAAAGCAGATTTGGTTTTATAGTTTCTTCAAAGATTAGCAAAAAAGCTGTTCTTAGAAATAAAGTTAAGAGAAGATTAAGAGAGATAGCAAAAGAGAGGTTGCCGGAAATCAAGTCAGGAATAGATGGTGTTTTAATAGCTCAAAAGAGTATAGAAGAAAAAGATTTTTCAGAGATTAGAGAAGTAGCTAATGAGCTTTTTAAAAAAGCTAAAATTTTAAATGATTAAAAGGTTTTCACTGAAAACAATTAAATTTTATCAAAAATTTATTTCTCCTTCTCTCGGGAACCACTGTCGTTTCTATCCTAGTTGTTCTCAGTATTGTCGTTTAGCGATTAGAAAACATGGGATAGGAAAGGGAATATTTTTAGGAATGAAAAGAATCTTAAGATGTCAACCTTGGAACCAAGGAGGAGTAGACTTACCTTAGAACAATGAGCTTTTTAACCATTGCTTTTAATACAATTTTATACCGTCCTCTATTCAACGCCTTGCTTTTGCTTTATGAATATTTACCTGGTCAGGATTTCGGAGTGGCCATAATTGTTCTGACTTGTATTATTAGGCTGTTGCTTTATCCTTCTACTTTAAAGTCCATTAAATCTCAAAAAGCCCTTCAGGAGATTCAGCCTAAGATAAAAGAAATTCAGACTAAATTTAAACATAGCAAGGAAGAACAGGCCAAGGCGATGATGGAGCTTTATAAAAAAGAAAAGATTAATCCTCTTTCTGGGTGTTTGCCTCTATTGATTCAACTTCCAATTTTAATTGCTCTTTTTATAGTCCTAAGGAATTTAGCTGCTGGGAATATAGATGGTAACAATCTTTATTCTTTTGTTTCTAGCCCCGGAGAAATAAACCCTTTGTTTTTAGGAATAATGAACCTGACTGTTCCTTCATCGATTTTGGCAGTTTTAGCCGGGATTTTTCAGTTTATTCAAACTAAAATGATTACTCCTAAGGTTAAAATTTCTTCAGATAAGTCAGCTGGCTTTTCTCAGATGATGCAAAAACAGATGTTATATTTTTTCCCAATTATGACTGTCTTAATTTTATGGCGACTTCCTTCGGCTATCGGTCTTTATTGGATGACTACTACTTTATTTGCCATAGGTCAGCAATATTTAACTTTTAAACCTGAGAATGTTCACCAAACAGGAACTAACAAAAATTAAGGAAATTATCCAGGAGTTTTTTGAGAGAATGACTATTCCCGTTGAGATTGAAATAAAGCCTTTTAAAGAACAGACTTTGGCTGCTAATATAGAAATGGAAGACCCCCAAATCTTAATTGGGGAAGGAGGGCAAACCTTGCTGGAAGCTCAACGTCTTTTAAAAATAATTCTTAGAAGAAAGATTGATAAAGCTTTTTATCTTGATTTAGATATTAATGGTTATAAAAAGAAAAAGATTGAATATCTAAAACAGTTGGCTCGTTCGGTAGCTGACGACGTTGCTTTAAATAAAAAAGAGAAGGTCTTACCTCCTATGCCTGCCTACGAGAGGAGAATAGTTCATCTTGAGTTAGCTGACCGAGAGAATATAGCTACTGAAAGTGTTGGACAAGAGCCAGAAAGAAAAGTAGTAATTAGGCCTTATCCTTAAAAATCAAAATTAATTATTCTTCAGTTGTTTCTTCTTCAGCTAATCTCTCCTTAGCTTTTTTTATTTTCAAAATTTCCTCAGGAGAAGTAGTAATAAATTGATCCTCGGCGTAAGAAGCCACTATTTTTATGGCTGCATGTTTAGGTCCAGCAAAAAATAATCCTTCCCCAACAGCTGATTCTAATAATAGATATTTTTCTTGGTCGGTTAGATTGAAAGCTTTTTTAACCACATCAATAGTAGCTGGCGACTGTTTCATTAATAACTGCAAGGAAGAGTTGGTGATAATGGGCCGGCCATAAGCAGATTTCATAAAATCACCAACATCTTGAGTAACGGTAGTCACCCCTAACCAATATTTTCTGGCTCTCTTGGCTAAACCGTACAAGAAAGAAGCTCCATCTTCGGTCTGCATTATCCACCAAGCCTCATCAACTACTAAGACTCTTTTTTTAAGCTCTGACCTGACCTTGTTCCAGATATAGCGCATGACTACAAACATAGCCATTGGTCTTAACTCGTCTTCCATATCTCTTATACCGAAGGAAACAAAGCTTTTTTCCATAGAAATATTAGTTGGCTGATTAAAGAACTGAGCATAAGTTCCCTTGGTGAACTTTCTTACTCTTCTGACCAAAGATTCTGTTCCTTCCATCCCTTCTAAGACTGATTCAAAGTCCTGCATTAAAGGAATATTTTCTTGCCAGGTCTCGGGATGAGTTTCCGGAGTAATGTCTTTGGCGGCATAAGTTTCTGCTAAAGCCCTGTCAATAATAGCATCTTCTTCAGGGCTTAACCCTCCTAGCATTATTCGTAAAAGTCCAACTAAATTAATAACATTAGACCTTAAGACGTCTTCGGGTTTTTCGTCTTCACCAGGGATAGGTAAATCGAGAGGATTAATATGGTTTTCTGAAGACAAGGAGATGTTAAAGAAGGAACCTCCGACCGCTTCGGCCAAGTAATTATATTCGTTTTCCGGGTCTATTACAATGCAGTCGATGCCTGACATCAGAGACCTTAAAATTTCTAATTTGATAGCGTAACTTTTACCCACGCCGGCCTTTCCAAAGACGACTTCGTTCGCGCTCTCCAGAGAAAATCTATCAAATAAAACCAAAGAACTGTTATGCTTATTTATCCCGTACAAGATTCCCTCATTACTACTTAAGTCAAAAGAAACAAATGGGAAGATGCTGGAAAGAGGACCAGTGTTCATCGGAGTATGAACTAGAATTTTATCTAAGCCGTAAGGAGCAGTAGAAATGAAACCTTGTTTTTGTTGATAGAGGGTAGGTTTAATGTAGATTAGCCTAGCTTCGAGAATAGAACGGAGAGTGGTTTCAACATCTTTTAATCCTTCTTCATTCTCAGCGTAAACAGTAAGATAAACCCCCAGCTTGGACATTCTTTCCTGAGCTGTCATAAGTCTTTCTCTTAAACCTTCTAAGTCTTGATAAGCGGTTTCTAGGGCCGGGTCACGGACTAGCCCTTTTTCTTCTCTCTCGGAAATTTCAGCCTGGACTTCGGTTACTCTTCTCCTTAATTGTTTTAACAAAGGTTCGGTTCCCACCGGATGGATAAAGATAGAAATGTTCATAGGAGTATCTAAGTTTATTATTGGCGAAAACCAACCAGTGCTTAAATAACGGGGATAGGAGAAGATAAAGAAAGATTTAGCCAATCTTTTGCCTAGTTTTATAGAATCATAATTAATACTAATAGAAGAAGGAGCAATAATATCCTTTAAGCTGATTGTCGTTTCTTCAATAATTTTCTCTACTTCCGGTATTTTAGTTTCTCTTTTTAGAAATCTAGCCATAGTTATTCAATAAGTTCCGGAGGGATTTCCGGATAGTAACCAAATTCAGCTTCTTCGGGATGATGAATACTCCAGAAAAGCTCAATTAATTCGGGAGAACCTAAGGTAGAACACTGAAGACCACACCTTCTTAATCCTAAAGAGATAAACTCCATTCGCTGCCAGAGCTGAACTTTTGCTCTTTGAAGCTTTTCCTCAGTCAGAGTGGGCATAGCTGGTTTTTTGAAGAGACCCCTTTTTGAAGCCTCTCTCTCAAAAGGAATAAAGGGAATAACAACAAAGAAATTCTTACTCATAATTGAGCCTCTGGCTATTAATTCTTGGATAAACTTCCGATAGCCAGCAGTTTGAGTTCTTAGCAATTTATTTTCTTGATGTTCTTCTAGTTCTTTTAATTTATCTAAATAGCCAGTAATGTTTAATCTCCGGGACTGGACAACAATCTCTAAAGAGAAATCTAAAGAATTTAGAAAATCTTGGAATTGGTAAATAATAGCGCTTTGTTCTTCCTCTGACTTCAAAGCAAAATTTACCGAAGAAACCATCAGGATTCCTCTTAAGGTTTTGTTTTTGAGGATAATTATCCCTTCCTTAATCTCGCCTATCTCTATAAATTGTTGGGTAGAAATATTAGCCATATTATCTTGTTCTTGTCTCTACTTTAGTAGCTAATTCTCTTAATTTGCTTTTTTTAACAACTCTTAGGGTGGGTTCTTCTTCTATTTCCTTTTTCTCCTCTTTCTTAATAAGTTTAGGAGCGATTATTTTTCTCTTCCATAAATACATTTTAGGGGAAACGCTGTAGAACATAAAATTCTTTAAGACAACTAGGGGGGTTCGGCCACCCAGCTTTAGAAAAGTCAAAGCTAAGGCTCCACCTCCAATAATAACAGCCAGAGGCAGGAAAATAAGGAAATGAACTTTAAGGTAAAGGATAAAACAAACTATCCCGGCTCCTCCGACCACAATAAACTGCTTAAAAGTAAAGGGACCAATTACTTTGGCTTCGTATTCAATAAATTGAGGGACAGTAAATTCCATCTTATTATATTCTACTACTTATTAATTTTAATACAAAATAGCATTTTCAACAAACCTTGACAGTTAAGGTTAACTATTATATAATAAGAATGCTGAGAAAATTAACTTTTTGGCCCTTGAGTAATCTCAAGGATTTAAAAATGAATAAGGAGTGATAAGAATGAGTAAAGAAGAAAAGAATGAAAGAAGAAGCCTTAAAAAATACCTTCTGCTAGCAATAGTTTTGGTATTGGTTGTTTTTTTCCCGACACTCTTTGTGTCTGGAGATATACTTTGGACAATATCAACGGTATTAATCTTATTTTTTGCCGTTGGAGGGACAGCGATTTTTATATACGTAATGTCGCTAGGTCTAAAGTATTTAAAGGATACCATAGAAATAAAGAATAAAGGGGAGAGCGAGAAAGAAAAAAAAAGACGAAGATCTTCAAAGAGAGCTTACAAGCAGCTTAGAATCCTGCTAGCGATAACATTTATTATCTGGGGTATAGCGTCTTTAGCTATTCCTTACGGGATTTCTAGCTTAACAAGGGTGATACCTTCTGAATGGGCTTTAGTAGGCATAATAATCTCAGATATTTTCTTGTTAGCATCGATAGCGTCAACCATCAAAAAAGAAAAGACTTTTAGCGTCATTAAAATAGGAATTTTAGCAATCTTACTCCTGACTACGTTTAATCTGATGGGAACAATACCCTTTATCTGGACAGCTTTACTGATATTTTTAGCAGGACTAGCGGTGTGGATTCTAAAGTCATTGCCGGTTTTGAGCCTTGACGAGATGGGAGTAGTAATGATTCTTGGGGTTGGAGTGAAACGTATTGACAGTGGAATGTATCATGTTCCTTGGTTTTTCCGGACAGGTGTGAAAAAATTTCCTAAAACATTGTTTAACTTGAATTATAGAAAAAGAAAAGTAGTTACTGACGACGGGAAATACAAAGGGAAAAATTATGGTAGCGTAGCTGTCGAGGCAGATGCGGTGGCCTATGTGCCTTTTCCTCAAGACGACAACCTTATTGATATAGCAGAACAACGTATTCCTATTGACGAAAAGGGGTTGTTAAATTGGACAGAAGAAGCAGTGATTAGCTCTATCAGGCTAGCTTTAGGAGGAAGAACCTGGAAAGAAGCTACTGTAGCTGGGCCTTTTGAGGAGATAAGACAGGTAGCTAATGAACGTTTTACGTCTAAGGATGGAATTCTAGTAAAAGCAGGATTCCGATCCGAAGATTTAAGATTAGCAGTCGAGGAAATAGAGCTTCCAGGAGACTTAGAAAAAGCTTTGCTAGAGGTTGACAAGGCAAGATTGGCTAGAGATGCCGCAGTTTATAAGGCAGATGAAATATCAGAGATATCGTCCATGCCTCCAATTCTAGGTGTTGCTAAACAAAGAGGAATAAAGGTAGAAACTGTTCAAAATGGCCTCAAGAACAAACAAGAGAAGTACATCAAAAACAATCAGGAACTTTGGGACAAAAACTGGGACATGCATCAACGGAGAATGACTGACGGTAAAAGCTATAAAGATCTTCACATTAATATGGAAGGGTCCGGAGATAACGGAGGAATTACAACGGAAATAGCAAAAATTCTTGCTATCGCTGCAATTATTAAAGAAGAAGTTATCAAAGAAGAAATGTCAAAAAATTCCCGATCCACAAAAGAATCTGAATCTAATTCTGAGACTACCAAGGGAAAGAAAACAAAAGAAGAAGAAATTGCAGCAGGCATAGATGTTCTAGGATTATAGAGTAAGAACGCGAAAAACAAAAAGGGTCTTTCGTCTTTAGAAAGCCCTTCTTTTTATTTTTAACTAATTTTATCCGATTGATTCTCTATAAGTATCCTCTCCAGGAGCTTTTTTCTCTTCGGAAGTTCTTAAAACCTCTTTTTCAGGAAGAGATGGTTTTTCCTCTTCTGAAATCTTAGAAACTTCTTTTTTAGCCACGAGGGGAAGGCTTTCCTCAATATCTTTAGCTAATTCTTTTGAAGTTTTAGGAAATATATCTAAACGTTGTTGAAGAATTGACAATAAATTTTTACTTGGAAATTTATTTTCAACTAGCTCCTTAATTATTTTTCTTAACTTCCTAAAAGGAGTAATTTCGTCAAAATCCTTACCTGTTTTTAATTGCTCCCGGATTTTTTTACTATATAAAAATTTAACTCCCTCTTTAGCCAAAGGATCTTTGTCTCCTCCTAAGTCTTTTAGTGCTTCTTTCACTTCTTTTTCTTCTTCAATTTCTTTTTCTAACTCGTATTTATCTACTAGTTTTCTAGCGATTTCGGAAATTTTTCCTGAAGGAATAATCTCGGTATCTTGTTTAAGGTTTGGATTTTCCATAATAAAAGTTTAGCTAAAACTCCTGGGTGACAAATCCCACTTTCCCTAGCTGCTCCTCTTCTTCTCTTTTTATTCTATTAATCTCTCCTCTGGACATTCCTGGCTTGATTGATTTTTGCAGACTTATTATTTTCTCTCTTAAATCTTTTTTCCCCCTGTCACTTGCTATGAGTTCTCTTGCTGCATCTTTTTGAGCTTGGCTCCCCCTTTCTTCTATTCTCTCCAATTGCTTACGATTCATGCTCCAAAATACATCCGAGTTCTCTAAGGATTTCGCCTGAGTATTTTTTCGGAACTCTTCAGTACCTTCTTTTTGAACTGCTTCCTTAATCTTTTTCGCTTTCCATGCTTTTGCTTCGTTGTCATCCCTAAATGTTTTCCTCTCTGCTATTGTGCTAAGATCACCTGCCCAATCTTTCCTGGCCTTTACAAATGTTCCTGAGTCAGCTCCTAGGGCCACTAGTGTTTCAGCTTCTTTCTTATCTTTGTCTCGGAGTTGTCCTTCCTTAGCATTAAGTTCCAATGCCGCCTGTCTTCTAGAAGTTGAAGTAAGTTTAGAGTCGATAACCTCTTGACGTTCTTTGGTAGAGAACAAATCCATCCGCTTTCTTTCTTCAGCTACTTCTTTTCTTTGTGCCTCTCTACGTCTTAATCTAATTCCACGCTCTAATCCAGACCCTACTTTTGGTATTTTCCCAACCCCTCTTGTTATTCTTTCTTCCTGTTTTCTCATAAATTTACTTTCCCTTGCTTTCTTTCTTGCTTTATTCAATGCTCCACTTGCTTTTCCAGCTACTCCTACTAATCCCATCATTTGTCCCTTAGCAAGCTTAGTTATTCTATCTGCTCCTTGAGGAACATACTTCATGCTTATATACCAGGCAACCGCTAAAAAGATCATTAAAAATAAGTAATTATAAATAGAGCTTGGTAATTGAAAGGCAGGAACTCCAGGCGCAGGAGGTATACTAATAGCTCCTGGTTGTTGGAAAAAAGCACCTGCAAATAACGACATAATTAAACTTAAAAGAAAGAAAGCAACCACTCCCAAAAAAGCCCATCCGAGTACAGCTTTAAACCACTTTTCTGCATATTGGCTAGTTTGTTTAAAAATCAGACAAAAGAAAGCCAGAGGAGCAAAAATAGCTAATATCCAGAGAGCAGCAATTCTTACTATAAAAAGAATAAAATAAATAAAGAATATAGATCCTAGCAGAAGATTCATAATAACTAGAAATATTGTTGAAAAAATCTGCCCCAAAAGATTTCCTCCGAAAAGCTGGTATAAAACAAGATAAGAAAGAGAAAAAATACTGCCGAAAACAGTAAAAGCGCTCATAACATAAGCAGTAATAGTAGTTATAGTAAGTGTTATCAAACTTCCCATAGTTGCGTTTAAGGGCATAAGAGCCATGGTGACAAAATTACCCCCGAAAGCATTCAAAAAAGTATTCATGAAAAATTGAGCAACATCAACAAGAATTCCAACAATGAGCATGCTGAAATTAACTAAAAGAATAACAATGATTAATTTAGGGAGAGCTTTTTTTAATTCAAGACTTTCAATTTTTAAAATGTAAGCCAATGCAATAAAAACAAAAGCTAGAATAAAAAAGAGATTAACTAATCCCAGAACAAAGTTAAAACCACCAAGGACCATTGGGTTGCCTAAATAAACAGGAAGGGTCATAGCCCATTGTAAGAGATGAGCAGCCAAAATGACAAAACCAGATGATATGTAGGCGAGAAGAACTAGCTTGACTAAAAAATCTAGAATGCGATCGCAAAAATCAAGGGCATCCAATACCGCTGAATGATAATCAAAAATCCCTGTCCCGATAACAGCCTGAACCGGCCCCAAAAGAACAAAAGATCCTAAAAAAACGAGAAGAAACAGAAAGATTAGTTTGTTTTTTTTAGTTAAAAACATCTTAGATAATTGAAAAAATTATTCATACCAATCGGTGGTAGTATTGCAATTTGCATCAAGCGAAAAGGTAACAGTAGTAGCAAAACCAAGTCCTGCTCCTAATGCTCCAACTCTCCAGTAGTATGATGATGAGGTCGATAACCCTTTGGCTACATATCCAAAAACGTCTCCATCGTTATACAACTTTGGTCGCTCATTAGGGTCTCTGGGAACTTGAGCAGTAAGACAGGCTACTTCTTCGCAATACTTGTGATTTTTACCATACTCAGCAAAACCTCTAATTTCGGCATTTTTATTCATATCAATAACTGTTCCGCCAAGGCCAGCTTCACAGGTAGTTGTTCCAGGAGTCATTCTGACATTTTGAGGACTAGGCCAATTATCGACTACTGGAGGTCCAGGAGGACGAATATCAAGGAATTCTACCGAATGGACATGCTCTAGACCCATCCAGCTAAGGTCAGCTTGGCTTGTTCCTATACCTGAAAAATATCCTGTACAACCCAAGTCTTGATAAAGATTTACTTGACAAGCCCCTTTTATTTTAATTGAGTTTACTTGTTGGGCTCCTCCACCTATCCAACCCCAGAGTCCTTGCCAACCCCACTCGTGACAATCTTCAGTTCCTACAGGAGGAGGAAGATCGTTGGGAGCCTGAAGGACTATAGTGTTTCCGCCGTAATTACTTTCCGTATAGAGAATTACCTCTTCACAAGGATCACTTAGATTTGGCGGCAACCAACTTCCTACTTCTAATCCAGGAACCGTTGTTGTTGGCGCAGTTAAAGTGGTCAACTCAGGATTAAGAGTATTAAGAACAATGAAAGTAGACAAAAGAAGAACTAGACCTATGATTGCGGCTACAATCCTATCTCGGGCTTCCCGCATTTTCGTTGGATCACCAACCGAAGTTAAATATTGAAATCCAGCAATAATTAAAGCAAAAAAAGCAGCTAACCCACCTAAAAGAATTCCCCAACGATAGGAATACTCAACGAAATCAAGTAAAGTACTTGTGCTAGTGAGTCCTTTTCCGCCTGGAGCTTGAGGCCAGTTAGTTTCTAACTCTTTAGCTCCTTTTACTTCTAAAACAAACAAAAAACTAATAATTATAAATAGTCCAAGGATAAGCAGAATAGTTTTTTTATTTTTAAGTGTTTGTTTCATGCTGTTTTTATTATATCACAATTTAGTCAGCAAGTTTAGTAGAGTTAAGGATATTGTTTACTTCTTCTTCAAAATCTTGCCAATCTTGAGCATGAGCAACAAAAGCAATCATATAAGCTTTTTTTTTATCTTCTTGGTCAAGTAAAATTATTTTTTCCTTAGAATTAGCTCTGTAAGAACCTATCTTTGTGTAGGCTGCTTCAAAAATACACTCATTGTCTTTAACTTCAAATTTAATAATCTTCATTTCTAACCCTTCTTTTTGATTAATCTCTTCCATTATGTTAACAATTTGTTCGAAATCTTTTTCGGGGCCAAAAAAACCTTCGCTTACAACTAAATTAGAAAATACCTGTTTTTTTAATTTTGAAGCTAAAAACAAAGTCTCAAGATTATACTTTTCTTTTGCTTCTTCTGGTACAGCTTCACTTAAAGATTCTTTGTCTTTTACTTCTATCCAATCCGAGAGATACTCTAATTCTAATTTCCCATCCGGACTAATAAACTTTTTATATTGAACTTCGCTTTCTCCTTCTTCGGGAATCAACGATTCAATTTCGGAAAGCTCTTTTTTAAAAGAAAAGCTTCTATTCCCGAATATTTTTACCTCTAAATAAGAAGTTATTACAAAAAAAAGAATTCCAAGAGCTAATAGGAGGATAAGGATAATTTTTATTGATTTCCACATTTAAGTTTTTTAAATTTTAAAGCGGTATTTCCCACCAGTGGCCGAAAATTTGAAATTTATATCCGAGAAAACTCAGGAATAGATTTATGAAAAACCAAGAAAAGAAAATAGCTAAGTAGCCAATCACTACTGATTTTAAAAATGACCTTACTTTGAATATAGTATTAGAGTCTCCCATGGAAAGATAGAATATTGCTCCGGTGACTATAAGTATTAGAATCAGCATAATCGTTGCTATTTTAAAGAGAAGGAAGTCTAGGACATTTCTGATAAGTAAAAAGATATGAGGAATTTGACATTGTTCTCTTTCGTTCCAAGGAGTACCAGGGTCATCATATTTTTTTCCACAAGGAACCAATCCACCTCTTTGCTCGGGGGGAGCTATGAGAGCTAAATTAAAGGTTTGGAGAGGAGGGCCAGTCCACCCTCCGGTTATACTACAACCTGTATCTAAACAAGCTTGAACCTTCCATTCGTAAATTCCTATCTCTGGAAATTCTATTGAGAGATGAGAAACAGAATTAGAAGGCACTATTTTATTGACTACTTCCTCTCCTGCGGGATTATAGATTATATATTGATAAGTTTTTGCTCCATCAACTGCTTGCCAGGTAAGATTTATTGTTGCTTCCTTGATTTCAGTGTCATTAGGAGGAGAGAGGTTGCTAGGGACACCGATTTGGAAAGTTCTAAAAGTTAAAACACTACTCCATACTCCACAAACATTACCTGCCTGGTCAGCACAAGTTTGAACGCGCCACCAGTAATTAGTAAGCATTTCTAAGTCGGGATAGTCTGCTCCAGTCTCGGAAGATAATACTACTTTTTCTTTAACTACATTAGTAAAAGATGCATCTTTTGAGACTTGAATTCTGTAAAAACCTGCCCCAGAGACATCATCCCAATCAAAATCTATTGGAATTATGACGTCAATAGCACCATTAATTGGGTTCTTAAGAGTAGGCGGAGCACCAGTAGTTCGGAATTGCCATTGAGGTAGAACGAAAGGTTTGCAATTCTGAGCTTCGTGGTCTGTACAATATCGAGCTGTCCATTCATATACAGTATTTAGATTTAAATCAAGAACTACACCAGAAGCAGACGTAGTTCCGCTAGTAAGTGGTCCGGCCGGATTTATTGGTTTAAATTGATAATTAAAAGAATTAAAACCAAGATTTTTCGTCCAGCTAAGCGTTGCTGGAAGTCCTACTGCGCTGCCCGGAGAAGAGTCGTCTGGAGGGGTTAGTAAATTAAAGGATTCGTCAGGTAGAGTAGAGGTTGTTTCAAAACCCCATTTTTGACTATAGCTACCACAAAGATGTGATCCTATTTCTGGAACAGGGAAACAGGTTGAAACTTCCCACCTATATGAATTGTCTACCAAAAAGGTCAAACCAGGGAAATCTGTCCAGTCAGAATTAAGCTTGTTAGTAGGAGGTCCAGACGACTCAGTTACTTTAATTTCTCCTAACAAGTTTTCTATTCCGCTATCTAAAGAATAAGTTTTGATTTTATAATATTCAGCTGCTTCAACATCACACCAGTCAAGAAAAACTGGGATAGGAACATCTATTGCCATCTGGGTAGTATTATTCCAATCAGGGTCTTCTGGTGAGACTAACTCCGGAGCTAAACTGGTATCAAAAGTACTGGTGCTAACATCATCCCAATCTTTACATTCAGTCCCATCAGCATTACAACAAGGAGCAACTTTCCAAGAATAAGAACTAGTTGATTGAAGAAAACTACAAGGTCCAGTTCCGGGAATTGCTTCTGACATTGTAGTTGATGCTGTAGTGGTGGCCTCCGACACTTCCCAGCCTATGCTTGTTGATGTTGCTTCCCAAACTCTGTGCCAATAAGAATTTGCTCCATTTACATCGTCCCAATTTAGCTTTATTGGAAGAAGAACATTAGCAGGAAGAATAGACCCTATACCATCTTCTAGGTGGGTATTTGTTGGATCATCTAAACATTCACCAGCACATTGGCAGCTGTGATTAAATGAGCTCCAAGAAGTGTTACCTTGGCAAACTTGCCAGCTTTGACAATTTGTGTGGACGCTAGACCCACCACAAGATGGATTTATACAAGAGCCCCAGGAACCGCAACTCCAGCTCCATTGACCTGTGATTGGATCCTGGACACAATTACAACTCCGATACCTAGTTCTATTGCAAGTCCGCCTTAAAATATCAGCATCACAGCTATTATTTGCCTGACATCTATATTCAGTATAGTTTCCGCAACTCTGGCTAGTTGGCGGTTGAGAACCGCACTGAGCTTGAACTTCAAAGATTAAGCTAGGATAAAGAAAAAGGATATAGAAAAAAACAAAGACAAAAGAGAAGACGATTATGACTTTAAAAGAAGAGTTTTTTAAGGTTATTTTTGATTTTATAGACATTTTGGAATTTTCTTTCTTAATTTTAACTCTTTTTAAAAACTATTACCAATTTTTAACTAAACCTGTGGAGAAATTGCTTGACCCCGTTAGAAATTTTAAGTAGCATTAGAAAATAGAAAAAAATAAGAGATTTCTAACGGGTTGACTTCTGAAGGGAATCAAGTATCTTTAGAAACAAGATGCTCAAAAAGCTTCTCAAAACTTCTTTATTTTGGTTAATAATAGTTCCAATTGTTTTAGCTGGAATTTGGTTTTTAAATAGTCCTTCTTCTCAATCTTGTCAAGATAAACAAAAGCTCTGTCTGGATAGCAGTGATTTATTTACAGACAAACAAATTAAAAGAATTACTGAGTCTCCGGAATTAACTTTTATCCAAAAAAATAGTCTAGCTGGGATTTCTTGCTCCCAGATTTTTTCTTCTAAGGTCTTAGGGGCTTTAGCCGGAGGAGAAACTCTCGAAGAAAAAAAGGAAATTACTGAATACATTGTTCAATCTGGAGATGCTCTTGGCTCAATTGCTGTTAACTTTGATATATCTCTTAATACTATTCTTTGGGCTAATGACCTAACTAGAAGTTCAGTAATTAAGCCAGGCCAGAAGCTGATTATCTTGCCTGTTTCCGGAATAATTCACCATGTTAAAAAAGGAGATACCTTAAGTGGGATTGCTAAGACCTATAAAGGAGAAGTAGAAGAGACCATTGTTTTTAATGACCTTACCGAAGAAGGAGATATTTATATAGGAGATATTTTGATTGTTCCCAACGGGGTTCAACCTCCACCTTCCTATCCATCTTCAAGTTACGTTCAAATTCCAGTAGCTTCAAGCTACTTTATTGTTCCAGTTTCTACTCCTTACCGGGTTACTCAAGGGCTCCATTGGTACAATGCTATAGATTTTGCTAATCAAGGAGATAGTTGCGGTAAACCAGTTTTTGCTGCTGCTGGTGGAGAAGTTTTAAAGATTAGATATGGTTACAATCTGGGGGCGGGTAATTATGTTCGAATTCTTCATCCTAATGGTTTAATTACTCATTATGGTCATTTACAGAAAATCTTAGTAACCCCGGGACAAAAAGTTTCTCAAGGTAAAATGCTCGGCTTAATAGGATATAGTGGCCGGACGATTCCTGCAGGTCCGTCTGGCTGTCATTTACATTTTGCTCTCTATAGTTCTCAAGGAAATCCTCCACTTAACCCTTTTGCTAGATAAAAAATACTAAAATTTTAAAAACCGCAATAAGCGGTTTTTGGTTTTGCTATGAATATCTTAGCTTTCTATCTTTCTTCTCTTGTTCTATACATTAAAGCTTCAGTTAGATGGTCATAGGAAACAGAGCCTTCTCCGTCTAAGTCAGCAATGGTCCGGGCCATTTTCAAAACTCGGTGATAACCTCGAGCTGAAAGTTTCCCGGAATTAACATATTTTTTTAAAATAGTTTGGGATTTTAAATCAACCTGGCAATATTTCTTTATTTGAGGAATAGTTAGTTCGCTATTAGTCAATTGAGTAGGGAAGTGAGGATGAGGGGCGGTCTGTAATCTTTTCTTTTGAATCTGGCGAGCAAGTTGGACTCTTTCTCTTATAATCTGGCTGGAATTTTCCTCATTAATTTCAGTTAGCTTTTCATATTTTACTGCCGGAACTTCAACAAAGACATCAATTCTGTCCATTAATGGTCCTGATAGTTTTCTTCGGTATTTTTGAATTTGGGAGGGAAGACAAGTACACTCTCTTTCGGAATTATTAAAGTGCCCACAAGGACAAGGATTGGAAGCGGCTACTAAAGTAAAATTAGCCGGAAAAGTTAACTGACTTCTCGCTCTTAAAATAGTAATTCTTCTCTCCTCCATTGGTTGACGAAGACCTTCCAAAACATCTCGATGAAATTCCGGGAATTCATCTAAAAATAATACCCCTCGATGAGCTAAGGTTATCTCTCCGGGTCGGGGAGGATTTCCTCCGCCAATTAAAGCTACTTCCGAAGAAGTATGATGAGGAGAACGAAAAGGCCTAAAATCAATTAAAGGTTTCTTTTTAGGAAGAAGACCGGAAATGCTATAGATTTTGGTAACTTCCAGAGATTCTTCAAAAGTGAGAGGGGGAAAAATAGTAGGTAGTGCTTTAGCTAAGAGAGTTTTCCCTGCTCCCGGCGGCCCCAACATTAAGAGATTATGTCCCCCAGCAGCCGCAATTTCTAACCCTCTTTTGGCATATTCCTGCCCTTTAATAAAGCCCAAATCAAAAGAATAATCGGATTTTTCCTCAATAAAATTTTTAATATTTACTGAGATTGGTAAAATATCTTTTTTCCCTTCCAAATATCCAATTAATTCTCTTAAGGTTTCAACTCCGATTACTTTTATCCCTTTTATTAAACCAGCTTCTAAGACGTTTGTTTTAGGGAGGATGATTTCTGACCAACCTTTCTCTTCAGCCATCATGGCTAAAGAAAGAGCTCCCTTAATCGGTCTTAATTTTCCATCTAAAGATAATTCGCCAACTATAATTTTATCTTGAAGGTCAAATTTTATTTGATTAGAAGCTAGCAAATAACCCAAAGCAATAGGAAGGTCATATAATGAACCTTCCTTTTTTAGGTCAGCCGGGGCTAAATTTACTAAAACTCTTTGAGGTTGGTGATGAGGGGATTTGAAGTAAGAACTTTTAATTGCCGCTCCCACCCTTTCCTTTGATTCCTGGACTGCCTTATCAGGAAGTCCAACAATTTCAAAATGCCTTAAGCCATAAGAAACATCCGTTTCTATCTCAATAATCTGAGTCTCTAAACCAACAGTAGCTGCAGAGTAAACTTTAGAAGGCATATTTATTTACATTTTTTACAAGTTCTGGCTGCCGGAAAAGCTTTCAATCTTTCAATTGATATAGATTTTTTACACTTTTCACAAATTCCGTACTTCCCTTTTCTAATCTTTCCTAAAGCCAAATTAATATCTTGGAGTTTTTTTTCTAAACTAAACTCAACTGGCAACAAAGCTTCATATTCTTCTACTTCGTCAGCTGCTTTCTCCAGACTAGAACCTCCGGTTTCTCCGTCAAGACGAGGAAAACGAGTATCCCAGTCTCCTTTTAATTTTTTGTCTTCCTTGGCAAAACCTTGAAGCTCCTTTTTGACAGCTTCTTTTTCCCTTTCTATTTTTTGTTTTAATTGTTGAAAAAGCTTCTTATTCATAGAGTTTATCAATGACCTTGGTCGTGCTCTCGTAAGAACTAGTAAAGATAAAAAACTCTTCAGGTATAGATTCGGCAAGCTCACCATCCTGAGTCTGTTGAAGGATTGAGTAACAAATTCCTAAATCTTCTTTAGAAAAAGTTTGATATCGGAAGACCACTCCCTTATAATTAGCATCTCTAAAGTTGGGAATCAAAGCTGGCCCCTCTTTGCCCATTAAGAGAAATAAATTTTCAAAATCTTCTTCCATAGTCTCTTCCCAGGATTCTAACAAACTTTTAAAATTCTCCTTTTCTTCAATTTTTATAATAAAACCAAGCTTTTTGTCTGTTGCTTGAGAATAAGCAAAAAGAGTAAAGTCTTCTCCTAAGCCCTGATAGAAACTTTCCGGAGTTTTAATTTGAAAGCCTTCTAAGAGCTCTTTGAAAGAAAGCCATTGCTCATTTTCTAAATTTTTAATCAAAATTTGAATAAAGGCACTTTCTTCAAAATCTTCCTGAAGAAACTGGCCTAGAACAAGAGGAAGTTCTGAGAGTTGGGAAATTTCTAAAGTTTTAGTCTCTTCGGTCGGGATTAAAGAAGCAAGAATTCCCATTGAAATTTCTTCTTCAAGTAAGGATATTTCTTCTTCTGGGGGAGATATTTCTTCAGGTGGAAGCACAGGTTCTTCCATCAGATACCAGTACCAAAAGAGAATGGCTCCTCCGATAATTAAGATTAGAATAATTATACCCAACCTAATAAGAATTTTTTGAGCTAAAGAAGGTTTCTTAGGTAACTCTCTTTTTTGGGGGACCTTCTTTTCTTCAACTATTAGCTTTTTCTCAACCACTGGCTTCTCTTCTTTTTTCTTTTCTTCTGCCTTTGTCCTTACCTCTTTTATAATTTCTTTTGCTCTTTCTTTCTCCGCCCGCTCTCTTAGAAGTTTTAATTCTTCCTCTACTCTCTTTTCTCTTTCTTCTTCTCTTCTTTGTTCTTCCTCTTCTTCTCCCTTTTTTCTTTCGGCTTCTTCTTTTTTTCTCCTTTCTTCTTCCCCCTTCCTTCTTTGTTCCTCTTCAGCCCTTTTCCTTTCTTCTTCTTTTCTCCTTTTTTCTTCCTCAGCCTCTTTTCTTCTTCTTTCTTCTTCGGCTTTTTCTTCTGGAGGAATCTCCCTCCCTTCTTTTAATAATAAGAGAATTGCTTCAATTTTCTTTTTTATTTTTTTAGCTTCCTTTAGTAATCCCTGATAGGTTGAATTAATTTCTCTTTCCTCTGTTTCTATCTTCTTTTTCTCTTCATTTATCTCCCATTTCTTTTTTTCAATTTCTTTCCTTTCTTTTTCTGTCTCCCACCTTTTGTTTTCTATTATTCGTTTCTTGACAGAAGCAGTGGCTGCTTCTTCTTGCTTTTCTAGTTCAGCTATTCTTTTTTCTACCTCATTTTCCTGGGTTGAAATCTCAGCTAGGCTTTTTTCTACCTTAGTTTTTCTTTGGGAAATCGTGGCTAGTTTTTTTTCTAAAGGCTCTCTTCCTTTCAGAGCTTCGCTAAGCTGTTTTTCTAATTTTTTCTTTTTCTCTTCTAGGCTTATTACCTCTTCTTGTTTTAAAATTTCTTCAAGCCTTCCTCTCAATCTTTTTTCTGAATTTAAAACTTCCTGATATGCCTCTCTGTCTTTTTCTATTTCTCCCTCCACCTTTTTAATTTCATCTTCTACTTCCCATCGTTTTTCTTCTGTTTTTCTTCTTTCTTTTTCGGCTTGCCATCTTTGGTTTTCTATCTGTTGTCTTTCTTCAAAAGAGACTACCTCTCTTTCTTTTCTTCTAATTTCTTTTACTTTTTCCTCAACTCTTCTTTCTTTTTCTAAAACCATTTCAAGTCTTTCTTTCATCAACTCCCTTTGTTCCAGGAACTTTTTTCTTTTTGATTCCAGGGGTTTCTTTCTTTCAGCTAGCAAAGCAAGTTTTTTTTCAATTAGAACTTTCTCTTCTTTTAACCTTTCTTTAGGAGGTTTTTCTTTTTCTCTTCTTTTTCTTTCCTCTTCTTCTCTTCTTCTCTCTTCTTCCTCTCTTTTTCTCCTTTCTATTTCTCTCATTCTTCTTTTTTCTTCTATTCTCTTCCGTTCCTCTTCCTCTTTCCTCTTTCTCTCTTCCTCTCTTTTTCTCCATTCCCTTTCCTCTTCCTCTCTCTTTCCCCTCTCTTCTGTTCTTTGTTTATCTTCTTCTTCCCTCTTTTTTCTTTCAGCCTCTAATTTGGCTATTTTTCCCCTTTCCTCTTCCTCCCTTCTCCTTTTTTCAGCTTCTAATCCATCCATTTTAATTTTTTCCGCTTCAATCTTAGCTATTTTTTCTTTTTCTATTTCCTCTTTCCTTTTTTTCTCTTCTTCTTTTCCCTTTCTTTCGGTCTCTGATTTGGCTAATCTTTCCTTTTCTTCGGGCTTTTCCAATTTCATCCTCTCAATGTCTTTCTTCATAGTTACAATCTCCCCTTTTCTTAAGAATTCCTCTTCTATTTCTTTTTTTTCTTTTTTGACCATAAACTTGCTTTAGAATATGCAAAGGCATTCAAGGTTCTGCCGAAGGCAGGTTCTTATCTTCTCCCCTGTTTTAAAATTTTGACCAAGGTAAGGTTAACTCTACCTTGAGGATCTATTTCTGCTACTTCGACAGAAACAAAATCACCGGCTTGGATCTTTTCTTTTCTACTAAATCGGGGAGTACGAATTAAACCTTCTTGGCCGGGAAGAATTTCAACAAAAGCTCCAAAATCTAAAACCTTTTTTA
>CAYYDV010000007.1:0-22566 GCA_964470765.1 uncultured Candidatus Saccharibacteria bacterium | reverse complement strand
ACATTAAACTCTTTAAATTTTAAGCAAAATAAGATAGACTGAAAATATATGGTAAGAGAAAGGATAACTAAATTAATAGAGGATTCAATAAAATCTCTCCAAAAGGAGAAGAAGCTTTTTAGTTTTGAAGTTCCTAAAATTCCAGTAGAGCGTCCGGAGCAGGAAGCTCATGGCGATTATTCTAGCAATATTGCTTTAGAAATTACTAAGGTTGCTAAGAAGAATCCAATGGAAATAGCAGAATTGATAAAATCTAAAATTGACAAGAAGAAATCAGAATTAGTTGAGAAAGTTGAAGTAGCTAAACCTGGTTTTGTTAATTTCTTTCTTTCTAAAGAATATCTCCAAAATCAGATAAAGGAGATTTTAAAAAAGAAAGAAAAGTTTGGAGACTTGAAAACGGGTAAAGGTAAAAAAACAAATGTAGAGTTTATTTCTGCTAATCCTACTGGACCTTTAACTTTAGGGAATGCTCGGGGAGGATTTTGTGGAGATGTTTTAGCTAATATTCTTGAAAAAGCAGGATATAAGATTTCTCGGGAATATTATGTTAATGATATTGGAGGCCAAGTTGAAAAAACATTGAAGCTTTCTCTTGAAGGGAAAGAAGGGGGTTACAAAGGACTACATATTGATGAGCTCAGGAAAAAAGGAATAAAAGATCCTCAAAGAGCAGCTAAGATAATTTTAGAGAAATGGATAAAGCCAACTATTAAGAAGATGAGAATTAAGTTTGATCGTTACTTTTTTGAAAGTGAGCTAGATAAAGAAAGAAAGGAAGTTGAAAAATATTTTAAGAAGAAGAAATTATCTTTTGAAGAAGAAGGAGCATTATGGTTTAAATCAGCTCAGTTTGGTGATGATAAGAATAGAGTTTTAAGAAAAGTTGATGGTAAACAAACTTACATCTTATCAGATATAGCTTATTTGAAGAATAAATTTAATAGAGGATTTAATGAGCTGATATATTTCTTAGGAGCTGAACACCATGGCTATGTTGCTAGATTGAAAGGTGGAGCTGAAGCACTTGGTTATCAGAAAAAACAAGTAAAACCTGTAATTTTTCAGCTAGTTAGACTTCTTGAAAAAGGCAAAGAGGTTCGAATGTCAAAGAGAAAAGGTGTTTACGTCACTATAGATGACTTGCTGGAAGAAATTAATATAGATGTAGCCAGATATTTCTTTTTAATAAGAAGTTCTGATAGTCATTTACTTTTCAACTTAGATTTAGCAAAAGAACAATCAGAGAAAAACCCTGTTTACTATATTCAATATGCTCATGCTCGAATTTGTAGTATCTTTAGAAAGATTAAAGGTTGGAAGCCTAAAGCTAAGAATTTAGACTTATTAAATCATCCAGCTGAGTTAAATCTTATTAAATGTTTAATTGAACTACCAGAAATTATTGAAGATACAGCTAGAGATTATCAGGTTCAAAGAGTTCCCCGCTACGCCTATAGTTTAGCTGAAGCTTTTCATCGGTTTTATCGAGATTGTAGGGTAATAGCTGAAGATAAGAAACTTCAAGAAGCTAGATTATCTTTACTTTTTGCTACTAAAACAGTCTTAAAAGAAACCTTAGATTTAATGGGGATTTCTGCTCCTAAAAAGATGTAATATGAATAATACTTACTACATGTTAAGGCATGGCCAGACAGCTTATCAGCTTGAGAAAAAAGGAACAACTTATCCTTGGCCAGAATCTTCTCCTGTTTTCTTAACTAAAGAAGGAGAAGAACAAGCGAGAAGAGCTGGCAAAGGATTAAAAGATAAGAAGATTGACTTGATTTATGCTTCTGATGCTACTCGGACTCGCCAAACAGCCGAAATTGTTAATCAGGAGCTGGGAGTAGAGATAATTTTTGACCCTCGCCTTAGAGATGTAAATTTAGGAATTTACAATGGTCGTCCCGAAGAAGAACTTTTAGAAATAGTTCCCAACTTAGAAGATAGGCTTTTTACCCGTCCTTCTCAGGGAGAAAGCTGGAAGGACATTCAGGGAAGAATGATTGATTTCTTGAAAGATATTGATAAAAAGTATAAAAACAAGAATATTCTAATTGTTAGTCACAAAGGTCCCCTTTGGTTCCTGGAAGTAGAAATGAAGGGATTAAAAGATGAAGAGCTTTTAGAGGTAGGAGAAAGAGGTCTTTCTACTGCTCAATTTAAAGAACTAAAAATTCATGAATCCTAATTTTCCTGAAATTGAAAAAAAGATTCTGAAATTCTGGCAGAAGAATAGGATTTTCGAGGAAAGCTTAAAGAAGACCCAAAGAGGCCGAAGATTTGTCTTTTATGAAGGTCCGCCTTTTGCTAATGGTAGACCCGGTATTCATCATCTTCTAGCCCGAGCTTTTAAAGATGTAGTTTTAAGATACAAAACAATGCAGAGATTTTATGTAAAGAGAAAGGCTGGTTGGGATACCCATGGCCTACCTACAGAAATGGAAACAGAAAAGAAATTAGGAGTTAAGAGCAAAAAAGAGATTGAGAGGATTGGCATTGAGAAATTTATTAAAGGCTGCAAAGAAAATACCTTTACTTACAAAGAAGAATGGGAGAACTTTACCCGAAGAATAGGTTTTTGGTTAGATTTAAAAGACCCCTATATTACTTGTAGCTCTGAATATATTGAATCAGTCTGGTGGATTTTAAAACAAATCTGGGATAAAAAACTTCTCTACCAGGATTACAAAGTTATCCCCTATTGTCCAAGATGTGGAACTTCTCTTTCTTCTCATGAGGTAGCTCAGGGATATAAAAACATTAAGGAGCCAGCCATTTATGTTAAGTTTGAACTCCTAGATTCTAAATTTAAAAATACTTCTCTCTTAGCTTGGACTACTACTCCTTGGACTTTGCCCGGGAATGTAGCCATTGCTGTTAACTCCAAATTTACTTATTTGAAAGTAAAAGTTGGCAAGGAATACTTTATTTTAGCTAAGGAACGGTTTAAGACTCTAGGTCTTAAAGGAGAAATCATTGAGCAGTTAAAAGGAAAGGATTTGATTGGCTTGAAGTATAAGCCGCTTTTTAAATCAAAAACTCCAGAGAAGAACATCTATCAGGTGATTGGAGCTGGCTTTGTTTCTTTAGAAGAAGGAACCGGCTTGGTTCATGTTGCTCCTGCTTTTGGAGAAGAGGATATGGAAGCTGGTAAAAAGAATGATTTACCAGTTTTAATACCAGTAGATGAAGAAGGGAAGTTTAAGAAAGAGGTTAAAGCTTGGGCTGGAATGTTTGTTAAAGAAGCTGATCCTTTAATAATTGAAGAATTAAAGAAAAAGAAATTAATCTTTAAAGAAGAAGATTGTTCTCATGATTATCCATTTTGCTGGAGATGTAGTACTCCTCTTCTCTATTATGCTAAGAAGGGTTGGTTTATTAATATCCAGAAAGTAAAGAAAGATTTGATTAAGAATAATCAAAAGATAAATTGGTTCCCTGACTATCTAAAAAAAGGTCGGTTTGGTGAATGGTTAAAAGAAATTAAAGACTGGAATTTATCCCGAGAACGTTATTGGGGAACACCCCTACCAATCTGGGAATGTCAAAAATGTAATAGTCAGATTTGTCTCGGCAGTATTAAAGAACTAACTCAGAAATCAAAAAAGAAAATTAAAGATGTTCACCGTCCTTTTATTGATAAGATTACTTTTCCCTGTAAATGTGGCGGTTTGATGAAACGAGCCTTAGGAGTTATTGATTGCTGGTTTGATTCCGGAAGTATGCCTTATGCTCAGTGGCATTATCCTTTTGAGAATAAAAGATCGGTTGATAAAAAGGAATTTTTCCCGGCTGATTTCATTTGCGAAGGAGTAGATCAGACCCGGGGCTGGTTCTACACCTTATTAGCTATTTCTACTTTACTAGGGCTGGGCCCTTCCTATAAAAATGTTATTTCTCATGGGATTGTTTTGGACAATAAGGGCCAGAAGATGTCTAAGTCTAAAGGAAATGTAATTGAACCCGGAGAAGTTATTGAGAAGTTCGGGGCTGATGCAGCTAGATTCTATTTCTATACTATTAATCCGGTTGGAGAACCAAAGAGATTTGATTTTAAGGAGATACAGGATTTAGCTAGGAAATTCTTTGATACTTTATGGAATAGCTTCATTTTCTTCTCTACTTATGTTGAGGAAAGATTTAAGCCAGGAAAGAAAGTCAGTCCCAAAAACTTGTTAGATAAGTGGATTGTTTCTCGATTAGAGAATCTTAAAATTGAAGTAATTAAAAATCTGGAGAGATACGACGTAGTTGGAGCGGCTCGATTATTTGAGGATTTTGTTGACGATTTATCTAATTGGTATATCCGAAGGTCAAGAAAAAGGTTTCAGAGGCCGGAAAGTAAAAAAGAGAAAGAAGAAGCTTCTCAAATTTTGAATTCCATTCTTTTAGATTTAGTTAAGTTATTAGCCCCTTTTACTCCTTTTTTGACCGAGGAGATTTATCAGAAACTGCCTAATTTTCAGGGGAAGAAAAAATCAGTTCATTTATGTAGTTATCCTAAACCTAATAAAAAATTAATTGATAAAAACTTAGAAAAGAAAATGAAGGAAATTCGAGAGATTGTTAGTTTAGCTCTGAATGAAAGAGCTAAAGCCGGGATAAAAGTAAGACAACCTCTTGCTTCTCTCAAAATTAAAAAGAAAATATTAAGATGTAGAAACCAAAAAGAATTATTGGATTTAATAAAAGGAGAAACGAATGTTAAAGAAATAGTTTTTGACAGCAAGATTAAAAAAGAAATAAGATTGGATTTGAAAATTACTCCAAAACTAAAAGAAGAAGGGATAGTCAGAGAAGTTATTCATCAAATTCAAATGATGAGAAAAAAAGCCGGTTATAAACCGAGACATAGAGTTTTAGTTCGCTACTTTGGAGACTCGGAATTAAATAAGATATTAACTAAAAACAAAAACTTTATTCTTAAAGAAGCTAAAGCTGAAAAATTTGAAATAGGCGATAGGCCAAAACTAGTATTTGATGTTGAAAGGAATATGAAGATTGACCAGAAGGATTTGTGGCTGGGAATTAAAAAGATGTAAATTATGTTTGTTCATTACAGAACTTTAGGCATCATTCTTAAAAAAGAAGAGAGAGGAGAGGCTGACCAAGTTTTTACGATTTTAACCAAGGATTTTGGCAAACTTAGAGTTAGAGGTAAAGCCATTAGAAAAATCAAATCTAAATTAAGAGCCGGAGCTCAACCTTTTTATTTGTCAGAGATTGAATTTATTCAAGGAAAAGCCCATAAGACCTTAACTGATACTATTTTGATTGAAAAATTTGAGGATATCAGAAAAGATTTAGATAAATTAGAAATAGCTTCTAGGGTTGCTGAAGTTTTAGATAACTTGGTTAAAGGAGAAGAAACCGATGAAGAGATTTGGAAGTTGGTTTTGGAAACTTTTAAAAAACTAGATAAATCTTCTATCCCTCATTTCTTAATCTATCATTATTTCTTTTGGAACTTCCTTTCAATCTTAGGTTACATGCCTGAATTAAAGAACTGTCCTCTTTGTCAGAAAAAATTAACCCCGACTAATATTTACTTTAGTCCGGAACAAGGAGGGGTGGTCTGTGATAACTGCTTTGAAAAGAAAGGTGAGAAGATTAATCCAGAAATAGTTAAGATTTTACGACTCCTAATTAATAAAGATTGGTCGGTCTTATCTAGATTAAAAATTGAACCTGAATATGAAGAAGCTTTAGAAAAGGTTTCTGAAGATTATCTTTCTTACTTTTCCAGCATTTAAGAACCTCGCCAGAGACGAGAACCTTGAATGCTTCGCATTTAAGGTTTTTCTTAAAATCTGCTAAAATAAGAAAATATGAAAAAGAAATTAACTTTTTTTATTATAATTCTGACTATCTTTTTGGGATTAGCTGGTTATTGGTATTCCCAGAAAAATATTTATTCAAGAGAAATTTTGAGACTGGAAATTTTAGGACCCAGTGAAGCTGATCTGACTGAAGAAATTGAATATCTGGTCAAGTATAAGAATAATGGCGATGTTCGATTGGATGAACCGAAACTAACTTTTGAATATCCTACCTACTCTGTTTTGGAAGAAGGAAAATCTCTGAGGCAGATAATTGGACAGGAAGAGTTAGGAGATGCTATTTATCCTGGCGAAGAAAAAACCCTTCGTTTTAAGGTAAGGCTTTTAGGGAAAGAAGGTGAAGCTAAAGAAGCTAAAGTCTGGTTGAAATATCGACCGAAAAACTTAAGTGCTTGGTACGAATCAGCCACTACTTTCACTACGATAATCAAAGAAGTACCTCTAAGTTTTGGATTTGACCTTCCTTCCAAAATTGAACCAGAAAAAGAGATCAAATTTAGATTGAATTATTTTTCTAATATAGATTTCCCCCTTTCTGATTTAAGAATAAAGATTGATTATCCTTCAGGGTTTGAGTTTAAAGAGGCTAGCCCTCAGGCCCTGGAGGAAAAAGAATGGGAAATTGGCCTTTTGAATAAAGCCGAAGGAGGAAGGATTGAGATTTCTGGTCTTCTTAGAGGGGAAATAAACGAAGAGAAGATTTTTAGAGCCGAGTTAGGGACTTGGCAGGAAGGAGAATTCGTTTTATTAAAAGAGGTTTTTAAAGGAGTAGTAATTATAGAACCTCATTTGTATATAACCCAGTTAATAAACGGCAGTCCAGAATATATAGCTAATCCTGGCGATACCCTTCATTATGAGATTTTCTTTAAAAACTTAAGCAGGCAGCCTTTAAATAATCTTTCTTTGGAAGTAGAGCTTGAAGGAGATGCTTATGACTTAGAAAGTATAAGGGTTCCTAATGGGGAGCATAAAAAAGGAGATAATTCCATAATCTTTGATTGGAAGAAAAGTCCTAACCTCCAATTCTTAGATGCCCAGGAAGAAAAGAAAGTTAGGTTCTGGGTAGACATAGGAGAGGAACTAGAGATTAAAGATGAAGACCCGATGGTTAAAAATTATGTTTTTCTCTCCCATACCAAAGAAGAATTTGAAACAAAGATTAATTCAAAATTAGAGATTATTCAGAGAGGATACTTTGAAGATGAAGTTTTTGGCAATTCAGGGCCCATTCCTCCTGAAGTTGGGAAAATCACCACCTATACAATTATTTGGCAGGCAAAGAACTACTATAATCAGGTCAAAAATGTTAAAGTCAAAGCTACTCTTCCTCAAAGTGTTGGTTTGACAGCTAAAATCTTTCCTGAAGAACAGTCTGGGAACTTTACTTTTGATTCTCAATCTCGAGAAATTGTTTGGAATTTAGGAGATTTAGAGAAAGGATTGGGAGTTTTGAATGCAGCACCCAATATTGCTTTTCAAGTTGGCTTAACGCCTACTCAAAGTCAGAGAGGCAGGCCAGCTTCTTTGATAGGAGAAGCTAAGATTTCTGGGGAAGATCAATGGACTGGAGAAACTTTAGAAACAACTTCTCCAAAAATTGACACTACTCTGTCCGATGATGATACGGTTTCAGGGAGCGAGGGCAGAGTTAAGTAGAATGATAATTTCAAAGACATGGACTTAATGGAAAAAATCATATCTCTTACTAAACGTCGAGGCTTTCTATTTCCTTCCTCGGAGATTTATGGTGGTTTTGAATCAGGTTACGACTATGGTCCTTTGGGAGTGGAGTTGAAAAACAATATTAAAAAAGTCTGGTGGGAAGAAATGACAAGAAAACAGGATTGTAATATAGCAGGACTGGATGCAGCTATTTTAATGCCATCTAAAGTATGGGAAGCTTCTGGTCATTTATCTCCAGGCTCGGGGCTTTTCGACTTTTTAGTAGAATGTAAGTCATGCCACAAGAGATTTGACCCTAGCGGTTTGGGCGGCAAATGTCCTTTTTGCGGGGGAGAGCTAACTAAACCAAGAAAATTCAATTTGATGATGCAAACCTTTGCTGGAGCTGTTGAGAAAAAAACTACCCCAATTTATTTAAGAGCGGAAACTACTCAAGGAATTTATGTTAATTTCAAGAATGTCTTAAATTCAATGAGATTAAAAATTCCTTTTGGTGTTGCTCAAGTTGGAAAAGCTTTCAGGAATGAAATTAACCCCCGAAACTTTACTTATCGAACCAGAGAGTTTGAACAAATGGAAATGGAATGGTTTTGCCATCCCAAAACAGCTAAGAAGTATTTTGATTATTGGAAAAAAGAAAGATTCAAATGGTATCAGAAATTAGGACTTAAAAAAGAAAGTTTGAGAGTAAAGGAAATTCCTAAAAAAGAACTCCCTCATTATGCTCAGCAAGGAGTTGATATAGAATACAAGTTTCCTTTTGGCTGGGGAGAA
This sequence comes from uncultured Candidatus Saccharibacteria bacterium, assembly GCA_964470765.1. Lineage (GTDB taxonomy): Bacteria > Patescibacteriota > Minisyncoccia > Minisyncoccales > JAGGXC01 > CAYYDV01. The sequence goes on along the minus strand of CAYYDV010000007.1, from coordinate 14,260 downwards.
CTAGAAGCAATTCATAATCGGGGAGATTGGGATTTATCTACTCATTCCAAACATTCTGGAGAAGATTTAAAATATCTTGACCCTGATTCCAAAGAAGAATACTTCCCTTACATTATTGAAACTTCAGGAGGAGTAGATAGGTCCTTTTTAGCTTTCTTAGTTGAAGGTTATCAAGAAATAAAAGGAGGCCGGACTAAGACTACTAAGGCGACGAAAGAAGTTGAGATTATGCTTAAGCTGAATAAAGAGCTAGCTCCTATTAAAGTAGCTATTTTACCTTTAGTTAGAAATAAGCCTAAGTTAGTTAGAAAAGCTAAAGAAGTTTATAAGCTTTTGAAAACTCATTTTAGATGTCAATACGATGAATCAGGTTCGATTGGTCGGAGGTATCGTCGCCAGGATGAAGTTGGAACTCTTTTTTCAATTACTATTGATTTCGAAACTTTAGAAAAGGAAGATGTTACTATTAGGGATAGAGATACAATGAAACAAAAGAGAATAAAGATTAAAGATTTAGTAGAAGTTTTAAAAGAAAAACTTAAATAAATGTATAAGAAAACTACTTTGAAAAATGGGTTAAGGATTATTACTGTTCCGATGAAAGGAACAAAAGCAGTTACGTTTTTAGTTGCTGTGGGAGTGGGCTGGAAATATGAGACTAAAGATATAAACGGGGCATCTCATTTTTTAGAGCACATGTTCTTTAAGGGGACGAAGAAAAAACCAAGTAAGCAAGATATTATTGAACCTCTTGATGGTATAGGTGGAATGTATAATGCCGAAACTAGCGAGGAGTCAACCAGTTTTTATGCAAAGGTGGACTACAAGCATTTTAACATTGCTTTAAATGTTATTTCCGACTTGTTTCTTAATTCTAAACTTAGTTCAAAGGATATTAGCAAAGAGAAAGGAGTGATTATTGAGGAGATTAATATGTACGAGGATACACCGATGCAACATATTGATGATCTTTGGTCGGAACTGCTTTACGGAGATCAGCCAGCTGGTTGGCCTGGACTTGGAACTAGAGAAACAGTAACTAAACTGAATCGTCCTCAACTATTGAATTATTATAACCAGCACTATCTTGCTTCAAATACCGTTATTTGTTTGGCAGGAAAGATTAATGAGAAGAAAGCCATAAAAGAAATTAAACAATATTTTAAAGGTATCAAAGTCGGTAATTCGAAGCCAAAGAAAAAAGTTATTGAAAGACAAAAAAAACCAGAAAGTTTAGTCCATTTCAAAAAAACTGATCAAAGCCACCTTCTTTTAGGAGTCAGAGGATATGATTTGTTTCATCCTCAGAGATTTGCCCAGATGATATTAGCTACGATATTAGGAGGATTTATGAGCTCCCGTCTCTTTATATCGATTAGAGAAAGAGGGCTTGCTTACTATATTAGAGCTGTTTCTGGGAATAATACTGATACAGGATGCTTGACTACTTGGGCTGGAGTAGATAATAATAATGTAGAAAAAGCTATTAGATTAATTCTAAAAGAATATATAGATTTAGCGAATAAGAAGGTAAGTAAGTCAGAGCTCCAAAAAGCTAAGAACAACATAAAAGGAAAAGCAGTTCTTTCCTTAGAATCTTCTAGCAGTCAAGCGTCCTTTTACACTGGTCAAGAGCTGCTAATGAATAAAATTCTAACTCCAAAGAAATACTTAGAAGAAATTGATTCAGTAACCAGAAAAGATATTCAAAAAACAGCTCAAGATATTTTTAGACCCGAAAAATTAAATTTAGCCTTAATCGGACCATTTAAAAATAAGAAGAAATTTGATAAATTATTAAAAATATAGTTATGGAAGATAAAAAAATACTAGATATTTCCTGGGGAACAATTCTTAAAATTTCGATAGCAGTTATTTTTATTTATTTTCTTTTTTTGATTAAAGACCTTATTATTTGGTTTGTTTTTGCTTTGGTTATTTCTATTCTGTTTGAACCAGTAATTGGTCTTTTAACCAGGAAGAGAATTCCTCGGGTAGCTTCAGTTGTTTTTGTTTATCTCTTTATCTTTGGTACTTTGAGTTATCTTCTTTTTTTATCTCTTCCTTTCTTCATTTCTGAAATTCAGAACTTCTCTGAAGCTCTTCCTCAGCAAATTCCTGGTTTCTTTGAAAGGATTTCTCCTATTTTTAAACAATTAGGAATAGAAACTTTTGAAAGCTTTGATACTTTCGTGGGTAGCTTTAGAGGTGTCTTTGAAGAAATGGCTAGGAATATTTTTAGTACTTTGATTGTTCTTTTTGGTGGCATTCTAGCAGCTTTCTTTACTATTAGTATGGCTATTTTCCTTTCTTTGGAAAAAGGGTTGATGGAAAAAGGATTAGTTTTCTTTTTCCCTAAGAGATACGAAGGTTATCTTTCTAATCTTTGGAAAAAGTCAAAAGAAAAAGTTACTGGCTGGTTTTTAATGAGGATTATTGGAGTTGTCTTTGTCGGTTTAAGTTCTTTCTTAGCTTTTAAATCTTTAGGAGTTAATTATCCGCTTTCTTTAGCGGCGGTAGCTGGTATTTTTGACTTCATTCCTATTATTGGACCTATGATAGCTATGATTGTGATTTTTATGATTGTTTCGGTTGATAGTGCTTTGAAAGCTGTTTTTGTTTTTGCTGCTTTTGGCATAATTCAATTAATTGAGAATGGTATCTTATTACCAGTTTTAGCTAAAAGAATTATTAAAATTCCGCCAATAGTGATTCTAGCTGCTTTATTTATTGGAGGAAAACTTTGGGGAGCCCTAGGGGCAATCTTATTTATTCCTTTAGTAGCAATTATGTTTGAGTTTTTGAAAGATTTCTTGAAAGAGAAAAAGGAAGAACTATTCTCGGGTTCACAGTCTAAAAACCCCTTAGAATGATAAATTATATATTTTAGTTTTTACCCAAAGTGTGGTTGCCAAGATGTTTGAAATATGATATTTTAAATATATAGCACTTTTACAAAACAGAAGAGGAGTAAGGAATAAGCTCATACGGGCGAAATGTCTATTATTTGCCTCATAGTAGGTATTTCGCCCGTATGAAGTGAGGAGAAGTTCTAAAGTTTCTCATGATTAACGGCAATAAGTAAAAAGGAGACATATAAATGACCGACGAAGAAGAAGATATGAGGTTTTTCGGGGAACCAGACAAACCCGAGAGTATAAAAGCTGAAGAGCCAGAAGAAGCTACACTGTTTGTTCAATTACAAACAGAAGAGCCATGTAAACTTTATGAAATAAGCAGCATTCCGGGAGTTACGGAAGCATATCATCCTGTTGGAGATAGACAAAGGATAATAGCCACAACTCAGGGAAATATTACTTCTTTAGCAGAGGCTATAACTAAGATTGGATTGAGAAAAGGAGTAAAAATAGAGAGATTTTTGGAAGCCAGTTCTAATAACGGAAGACCAATAAAACAATCAGTGATGGAAATAATCAAATTAAACGGCAGTGATTTCAAATGTCCAGGTTGTTAATTCGAGTAAGAAAAGCAGCGGTAATTTGTAAAGAGCTAAAGAAAATTCCAGGCATTCAGAATATTTCTGACGATATTCCCGTCGGAACAGAGATGGGTCAATTGATAGTTGATATTAGTGAAGACCCTAAAGATATAATTAGTACCATAGAAGAAATTGAAGAAATGGCTAAGGATAAAGATCCTCAAGAGTTAGAGGATATAGCTGAAGCCATCAAAGATCCCAATGATTTTAACGTAACGGAATGGGTTGAAGCAAGAGTTAGCAAAGTAATTAAGAGTACAGCAGGAAAAGATATCGTATTTGAAACAAAGATTCTAAGATAAACATGAGATAGGATAAAACATTAGTTTTTTCCTTTCCTCTTATTTTTTATATAGCAGCTTTAGCTGCTTTCGTGTTTTAATTGAAAAGAACTTAATATTTAACTAAGATAAATTATATGCTAATTGATACCCACGCCCATCTAAATTTTAATGCTTTTAAAGAAGATTTTGATAAAGTAATTCAAGAGTGTTTGGAGAATAATATTTGGGTGATAAACATTGGGACTCAATATGATACTTCTAAGAAAGCAGTGGAAATTGCTGAAAAATATGAAAAAGGAGTCTACGCTGCTGTTGGTTTACATCCCATTCATTTAGAAACAGGATTGATGAAAGTAAAACTTGATTCTGAAGAGGTTGAGTTTAAAACCAGAGAGGAAGAATTTGATTATGAGAAATACAGAGAATTAGCCCATTCGGCAGGGAGTTCGGCTGAGGCTCACTCGAAGCCCTCAGGGCAAGCTCACCCAAAAGTGGTAGCCATTGGTGAAACCGGTTTAGATTATTATTGGAAGCCAAAGACTACCAGAAAAAAGGAATTGTTTAAGCAAAAACAAAAAGATTTATTTTTAAAGCATTTGAGTTTAGCCAGGGAGCTAAGTTTGCCAGTGATTTTGCATTGCCGGATGGCTCATCAAGATTTGATTAAGGTTCTTTCAGAGAAAAGACCTCAAAAAGCAGTAGCTCATAGTTTTGTTGGGACCCCAGAAGAACTTCAGGCTTATTTAGATTTTGGATTCCACATCGGTTTTAATGGAATAATCTTTAAAGAAATTGAAGGAATCAATTTTGAGGAAAATATTAAAAGAACTCCTCTTGAAAAAATCTTAATTGAAACTGATTGTCCTTATTTATCTCCCCCGCCTTTCCATGATAAACGAAACCTACCTTTATATGTGGAATATGTAGTTAAGGAGATAGCTAGGATTAAGAATATAACTTTTGAGGAAATAGCCGAAATAACCACTCAAAACGCTAAAAGATTGTTTAAGATATAAAAAATACTTATGAGATAAAGACTAATTCGGCTTGAAAAGGCCGATTTTTTATGTAAAAATGAAAAACATGGATTACAATCCTCAAAAAATTGAAAAGAAGTGGCAGGATTATTGGGAAAAGAACAAATTTTGGCAAGCAGAAGATTTTTCAAAAAAACCAAAAAGCTATATCTTAATTGAATTTCCTTATCCTTCAGGTGAAGGGCTTCATGTTGGTCATATCAGAGGTTATACAGCTTTAGATGTTATAGCCAGGAAAAAGAGAATGGAAGGGTATAATGTTCTTTATCCTATTGGCTGGGATGCTTTTGGTTTACCTACCGAAAATTATGCTATTAAAAAAGGAGTTCATCCCAGAGAAGTAACTAAAAAAAATATTACTAATTTCAAAAGACAGATTAAGAGTCTGGGTCTTTCCTTTGATTGGTCTCGAGAAATTAATACTACCGACTCTAAATATTATAAATGGACTCAATGGATTTTTTTACAGCTTTTTAAAAAAGGACTGGCTTATCAAGCAGAAATTCCAATTAATTGGTGTCCTTCCTGTAAGATTGGCTTGGCTCATGAAGAGGTGGTTGAAGGTAAATGCGAGAGGTGTGGAAAGAAAGTTAAACAAAAAGAGATTAAACAATGGATGCTAAAAATTACTAAGTATGCTGACCGATTAATTGAGGATTTAGAAAAAGTTGATTATCTAGACAAAATTAAAGCCCAACAGATTGACTGGATTGGAAGAAGTTATGGCACCGAGATTGATTTTAAGATAAAGGATTCTCCAGAGATAATAAAGGTTTTTACCACCAGGGTTGATACTCTTTTTGGAGTAACGGCTATTGTTTTAGCGCCGGAGCACCCTTTGGTAAAAGAATTAGTTAAAAAAGAACATTTAAAAGAAGTTGAAAAATATATTAAAAAATCTCAAGAGAAAACAGAATTTGAAAGGACGAAGTTAGAAAAAGAAAAAACTGGTGTCTTTACCGGTTCTTATTGTCTAAACCCAGCAAATAATGAAGAAGTTTCTATTTGGCTCGGAGACTATGTAGTGGCTACTTATGGAGGAGGAGCAGTGATGATTGTTCCGGCTCATGATAAAAGAGATTTTGATTTTGCTAAGAGATATAGTTTGGAAATTCGGGAGGTTATAACCGGCGGAGATATTTCCAAAGAAGCTTTTGTTGATTATGGAAAGCTGATTAACTCTGACCGATTTAACGAATTAACTTCTCAAGAGGCGATTGAAAAGATTACTCATTGGCTGGAGAAAGAGAAGTCAGGCAGAAAAACAGTCCATTATAAATTGCGAGACTGGATTTTTTCCCGACAACATTATTGGGGTGAGCCTATTCCTGTTATTCATTGTGAGAAATGCGGACCGGTTCCTGTACCTGAAAAAGAATTACCAGTTGAACTCCCTTATATTGAAAAATATCAACCAACTGGAACTACCGAGTCTCCCTTAGCAGCCATTGAAGAATGGGTTAAGGTGAGATGCCCAAAGTGTGGAGGTAAAGCTAAGAGGGAGACAGACACTATGCCTAATTGGGCTGGTTCAAATTGGTATTATATTCGTTATTGCGATCCTAAAAATGATAAAGAGTTAGCTGGTCCCAAGAAGTTAAAGTACTGGCTGCCAGTTGATTGGTACAATGGCGGAATGGAACATACTAATTTACATCTTCTCTACTCTCGCTTTATCTATAAATTTCTCTATGATATTAAAGCAGCTCCTACTCCTGAACCTTACCAAAAAAGAACTTCTCAAGGGACAGTTTTAGCTGAAGATGGCCGAAAAATGTCAAAATCTTTTGGTAACGTGATTAATCCCGATGACATTGTTAAAGAATATGGGACCGACACTCTTAGAGTCTACGAAATGTTTATGGGACCTTTTGAGCAGGCGATTGCTTGGAGTAGTAAGAGTGTCAATGGAGTTTTCAGATTCTTAAATAAAGTTTGGAGATTAGTTTTGGAATGTAAAGAGAATAAAGAAAGCAGTCAAAAAGCAATAAAGCTAGTTCACCAGCTTAATAAAAAAATAGATGAGGATTTAGAGAAAATGAAATTTAATACTGCTGTTGCTGCTTTTATGGAGTTTGTCAATTTTGGATTGGAAAACAAGAAGGAAATTGGTAGAGAGGTAATTGAAAGAATATTGATTCTACTAGCTCCAGTAGCTTCTCATATTAGCGAAGAGCTTTGGCGAGAATCAGGTAATAAAAAAAGTATTTTTGAAGAATCCTGGCCAAAGTATGAACCAAAATTGGTGAAAGAAGAGACTTTTACTTTGGTTATTCAGATTAATGGTAAGGTTCGAGACAGAATAGAAGTTAAAGCTGGTATTTCTCAAAAGGAAGCGGAAAGGCTTGCATTAAAAAGAAAAAAAGCGCAAGATTGGATAGGAAATGAAAAGATTAAGAAAACTATATTTATTCCCCAAAAACTTATTAATTTTGTAATTTAATTATGTGTGGTATTGTTGGCTACATTGGCAAAAAACCAGCTCTCCCGATTTTAGTTTCCGGATTAAAGAGACTCGAATATAGAGGATATGATTCTTTTGGCTTCTTTGCTTTAAATAGTTCTAATCATTTCTTATTGAAGAAAGTTGGTAAAATTTCTGATTGGGAAGAGAAGCTTTTAGATGTTGATTTCAATGGGAGCTTGGGGATAGGTCATACTCGATGGGCTACTACTGGAGAGGTGACTGAAAGTAATGCTCATCCTCATTCTGATTGTAACGATAATATCTTTTTAGTTCATAATGGGATTACTGAGAACTTTCAAGAATTAAGAGGTGAATTAATTAAAGAAGGACATAACTTTTCTTCGGAAACTGATACCGAAGTTTTTTGTCATTTAATTGAAAAATATTTTCAGGGAAATTTAGAAGAAGCAGTCAGAGAAACCTTGAAGAAAGTTAAAGGAAATTATGGAATTGCTGTTATTTCTAAAAAAGATCCTCAAAAAATCGTCTTAGCTAAATTTGGCGCTCCTCTTCTAATTGGGATTTCCGATAATGAATATTTTATAGCCTCTGATCCAGCAGCTCTGGTTTCCCATACTCGGAAAGTGGTTAATTTAGATGATAATGAAATAGCTGTTATTTCTCCTGATAAATTCTTTGTTCTGAAAGAGAAACCAATAGAGAAGATAGATTGGGAGATTAAAGAAGCTTCGAAGAAAGGATTTTCTCATTTCATGTTGAAGGAAATCTTTGAAGAACCAGAAGTTATTAAAGAAAGCATCAGAGGAAGAATGGATTTTGACCATGGCTTGGCTCGAATGGGAGGATTAGAGCAGGCCTCAGAAAGATTAAGGAAAATAGAAAAGGTGATTTTACTTGGCTGTGGAACAGCTAAGTATGCAGCTATGGTTGGAGAATGTATGCTTGAAGAATATGCTAAGATTCCAACTAAAGTTGAATGCTCTTCCGAGTTTCGTTACAAAAAACCAGTTTTAGACAGTAGAACCGCTGTTTTGGCTGTATCTCAATCCGGGGAAACAGCTGACACCTTAGAAGCAGTTAAAGAAGCTAAAAGAAAGGGAAGTTTGGTTTTAGGATTGGTTAACGTAGTTGGTTCTTCAATCGCTAGAGAAACCGATGCTGGGGTCTATAATCGGGCTGGACCGGAAGTTGGGGTGGCTTCTACTAAAGCTTTTGTTTCTCAGCTTTCAATTTTAGCTTTATTAAGTGTTTTTTTAGGAAGGAAAAGAGAAATGAGTCTGGTGACTGGAAAAAGAGTGATTGATGAGCTTCAAAAGTTACCAGAACTTAGCCAAAAGATTTTAGATCAATCAGATTATATCAAAGAATTAGCTCAGAAATATTCTGAGTTTAGAAACTTTTTCTTTTTAGGAAGGAAGTATAACAGTCCTATTGCTTTGGAAGGAGCTCTTAAATTAAAGGAGATTGCCTGGAAGATTCATGCTGAAGGAATATCTGGAGGAGAGATAAAACATGGACCATTGGCTCTAATTGATGGTAGCTTTCCGGTTGTTTGCATTGCTCCTTCAGATTCAGTTTATGAGAAGATGAAGAATGCTATTGGTGAGGTTAAATCCAGGAAGGGAAAAATTTTGGCTATTGCCACTGAAGGAAATAAGGAGATTAAGAACTTAGTTGATGATGTAATTTATATTCCAAAGACCTTGGAAATGTTAACTCCAATTCTGTCTGTTATTCCTCTTCACTTGCTCGCTGCCTATTTAGGTCTAGAGTTAGGTTTAGACATTGATAAGCCTCGTAACTTAGCAAAATCGGTGACTGTAGAATAATTTTAGAGAGGTTCGAGTCCTGCCCCCGGAGTATTGATTTACCACCTCGTAATAGAGGTGGTTTTGGTTTGACAGATAAAAGATTAGTATGGTATAATATAAGAGGTGATTTGAAAAATGAATAATGAAAACTCTTACACTAATGAGGGTATAGACAAGGAAATAAGTAGAATAATTGAGCGTGCTCGGAATATGTATCTTGTAGTTTTTTTATGTACTGGAGTTTTCTGGATATTAGCTGCTCTTATTGTATTTGGAGTGACATATGGTTATCGTATTCCATTATGGGCGGATTGGGAAAAAATCATTCTTTTGTCTCTGATTTTTTGGGGACCATACTGTAGCTTCGTAGTATTAGTACATTTTTTCAGCTATAGAGCCGTTCATCAATTAGAGGAAAAGAAAATTACTATACCCCAAAAAGAACAATAATGAGGCGTTAATGCCTCCCTTTTTTTATTCAAGCCCCCACCAAACAGGTTCTAACTACGTCCAAGACCCACAGTCAGGGTTTGCCCGAGTAGAATAGCTCGGGTTTTTAAAATCTCGGTTTGCTATTTTTTAAAAATTGATTAGAATTAAAATATATGGAAAAAATTCTTTCAAATAAAAAAGGCCAGAAAATAATTCTTTTAGGAAACGATGCTGTTGTTCGTGGCGCCTTAGAATCAGGCGTCGGTTTCGTCTCTACTTATCCTGGAACACCAGCTTCAGAAATCGGTAACACTTTCTTTAGGATTCATAAAAAAGCTGGAGTTCAATTTGAATTTTCCACTAATGAAAAAGTAGCTATGGAAGCGGCTGTTGGGGCTGCTTTTTCTGGTCTGAATTGTTTGGTAGGAATGAAGAACTTTGGTTTAAATGTAGCCATTGAAGCTTTGTTGCCGGCAATGTATACCGGTGTTAAAGGAACCTTAGTAGTAATGATCTCTGATGATGCTTCTTGCTGGAGTTCAGCTCAATCCGAAGAAAATACCCGACCTTATAGTTATTTAGGCCATATTCCTACTTTAGAACCTTCTGATTCCCAGGAATGTAAAGATTTTACTAAATTAGCTTTTAGATTATCTGAAAGGTTTAGAATACCAATTATAGTTAGGTTAACTACCCGAGTTTCCCATCAGCAGCAGGCCGTAACTTTAGACAAAATCAAGAAATCAAAAACAAAGGGAAAATTTATAAAAGAGCCAAAAAGATTTGTGACTATGCCGCCAAGGGTTTTAGAAATGAAGAAAGAACTTTTAGAGAAGATAGAAAAGGTAAGGGATATATCTGAGAAAAGTAAGATTGATCAAGTTTATGGGAATTCTTCTTCAAAAATTGGGATTATTACTTCTGGAGTTTCCTATCTATACGTAATGGAAGCCTTAAGGGAACTAAGTCTCGATTTACCAGTTTTGAAATTAGGGTTCTTTTACCCTCTGCCCGAAGAGAAGATAAAGAAATTTATTAAAGGATTTAAAAAACTTTTGGTAGTTGAAGAACTTGAACCTTATTTAGAAAAGGAAATTAAAGCCTTAGCTAAAGAAGCTAATCCTCAGCTTCAGATTTTTGGTAAGGATTTATTATCTGAAGTAGGAGAATTAAGACCGGAAGATGTTCTTTGGGCAGTGGCTAAGGTTACTAAGAAGAAATATCCGGTAAGCTCAAATAAGTTTAAAGTCCCGACAGTTGAAAGAAAACCTCAGTTATGTCCAGGTTGTCCTTATTGGTCAGTCTTTGGAGCAATCAAACAAGCAGTAGATTCTAAGAAAGTAATCTTCGGTGGAGATATCGGTTGCTATATGCTAGCTGGTTGTCCTCCTCATTTTCTTCAAGATTATTTGTCTTGTATGGGGTCTTCCATAGGTATTGCCCATGGAATTAAAAAAGTTACTAATCAGAAACTGATTACCTTGATTGGTGATTCTACTTTCTTCCATGCTGGAATACCGGCCTTGACTAATACCGTCTTTAATAAATCTAATCCTCTGGTGATTATTATGAATAACCAGACAACAGCCATGACTGGCCATCAGCCTCATCCGGGAGCGCCGCCAGAAGGAAGCTGTCTCAAGATTGAAGATATTGTTAAGGCTTTAGGAGTTAAGAATATGAAAGTTATTGACCCAATTAATCAAAAAGAAATGGTTAAGACAATTAAAGATTTCTTGAATAAGAAAGAGGTCTCGGTAATAATTGCTCGGAGACCTTGTGTGTTTGTAGCTAAAAAGTGATATGGTAAAAAAAATAAACCAATTTAACATAATTATTTGTGGAGTTGGAGGTCAGGGGTTAATAACCTTAACTAAGATTTTAGCAGAAGCAGCTATGAGAGAAAGTTATGAAGCTAAAACTTCTGAGCTTCACGGGTTATCTCAAAGAGGAGGTTCGGTGGAGACCCATATTAGATTCGGTAAGAAAATTTATTCTCCTTTAGTTAGGCAGGGAGGGGCAGATTTAATAATTTCTATTGAAGCCCAGGAAGCTCTCAAAGCTCATCATTATGCTTCTAAAAAAACTGGAACTATTTTCTTAGTTAATGAATTTTTAGCTCCTATTCTTGGCCAGAAAACCATTCCTATTAAAGAAATTTCAAAAAACCTCAAAAAGTTTTCAAAGAAGACGATTCTAATTCCAGCTACAGAGATTACTAAGAAAGAGTTAGGAAATCCGGTTTTAGCTGGAATTTACTTATTAGGCTTAGCTACCTTTAAAGACTTAATTCCTTTGAAACCAGCAACTGTATTAAAAGCAGTAAAAGAAATAGTTCCAGCAAAGTACTTTGGTTTGAATAAAAAAACCTTTGAGTTGGCAAAGAAACATGCCAAAGCTTAAAAAAATTGTTCTTCGACAGGCTCAGAACAATCCTGAACGAAGCCGAAGGATTGTTCTTCGACAGGCTCAGAACAATCCTGAACGAAGCCGAAGGATTGTTTGTTTTGGTGGAGGCAATGCTCTATCTAAAGCAGTTTTGGAAGGTCTTAAAAAATATCTGGTCAGGATCACTTCAGTTACTTCAATGACTGAAAGTGGAGGGTCTACCGGTCAGCTTCGGAAAAGTTTAGATATTTTACCTCCAGGTGACATTTCTCGTCATTTGATTGCTCTATCCGAAGCCCCTCAATGGAAAAAAGCTCTTTTTTATTCTAGATTTGGTCAGGAGAAATTTCCCGGTGGTCATATTGGTCATCGGTTTGGAACGGTATTTATTGCTAGCCTAGAATATTTATTTAAAGATTTTGAGAAAGCTCTTCGCTTTGCTCAAGAATTTTTGGAGGTTAAAAAACATCAGGCCTTGCCAGCTACTATTAAAAAAACCCACATTTGGGCAACTTTGGAAAATAACCAAATTATTAGAGGAGAAGACGAAATTGATATTTCCAAGAAGCATAATTCCAGATTGAAGATAAAAAAAGCATTCTTAAAGCCAAAAGCCAAAGCCTATCCCCCGGTCTTAAAAGCAATTAAAGAAGCTGATTTGATTGTCATTGGCCCTGGTGATTTATATTCTTCTTTGATTCCTTGTCTTTTACCAAAAGGGGTAAAAGAAGAAATCAAAAAAAGTAAAGCAAAAAAAGCCTTTATTTGTAATATAATGACAAAACGGGGAGAAACTAATAATTTCACTGTATTAGATTTTACCAAAGAGATTGAGAGGTATCTGGAAGGAGAATTAGATTACGTGATTTACAATAATTTTTTTCCCGCTAAGATAAAAATTAGGAATCATCAAAAGAAAAACCCTGAACTTGTTAATTTGGTTAAGATTGATAAAGGCTTGGCAAAAACAAAATTTATTGCTAAGAATTTATTAATAAAGAAAGGTTTACCAGAACACGACCCTAAAAAGGTCAGCAAAATCTTAATTTCTTTAATTTAATTTCATGCAAGCAGTAATCTTATCTGCTGGAGCATCTTCAAGATTCTGGCCCATTAATGGCTACCATAAATCCCTTCTTAAAATAATGGGCAAGCCTTTGATTTTGTTACTGATTGACGGTCTTAAGAAAAAGGGAATTAAAGAAATAATAGTTGTCCAGGGTCCCGGCAAAGAAGTTGGAACCGAGCTTAAGAAATACAAAGTTAATCTACCAGTTAAATATGTAATTCAGCCAGTTCCTAAAGGGACCGGAGAAGCAATTTTACGGGTAGGAAAGTTTGTTAGAGATCAATTCTTTGTCCTGAATGCCGAAAGGATTGATGCCGGAGAGCACGTTGAACTTATTCTAAGAAAATTTAGAAAAGAAAAGAGCAAACTAATTTTATTGAGTGGAGAAACAAAAACTCCTTGGCTTTACGGAATTCTTAAAGTAAAAAAAGATAAAGTAATAGATTTAGTTGAGAAACCAAAACCAGGTAAAGAACCCTCCAATCTTAAGATAGTAGGAACTTACTTTTTGCCAAAAGAGTTTTTAGCTTATCTGAAAAAGGTTCCAATTCACATGTATTCTCTGGAGGATGCTCTTCTCTTGTATGCCAAAGACAAGGAAGTAAAAACAATGGATGTTAAAAGGGAAACTTTTGCCTTGAAATATCCTTGGCATCTATTGGAGATTAAAAAATATGTATTTAATAGATTTTTAGAAAAGAAAATTGCTAAAACTGCTAAAATTGCTAAGAACGTTGTTATTGAGGGTAGGGTCTATGTCGGTGAAAATGTAAAAGTTTTTGAAGGGGCTACAATTAAAGGCCCTTGTTATATTGGCGATGATTGTATTATTGGGAATAATGCTTTAGTTAGAGAATATACTAATTTAGAAAAGGGAACTTTAATTGGTGGTTTTGCTGAAGTGACAAGGAGTATTTTTCAAGAAGGTGTTCATACCCATTCTGGCTATTTCGGCGATTCAATTTTTGGAAAGGGTTGCCGAATTGGAGCCGGAACCGTTACCGCTAATGTCAGAATTGACCGGGGAGAGATAAGTTCAGTAGTCAAGGGAAAGAAAATCAATACTGGTTTAGAGCATCTTGGAGTAATTGCTGGAGAAAATACTAAAATTGGAGTTAATGTCTCCTTAATGCCCGGAGTCTTAATTGGTTCTAACTGCGAGATTGGTCCTCATTCTATAGTCTTGAAAAATATTGAAGATGGCACTACTTTCTATACAAAAACTGAAAGCGTAGTGAAGAAAAAATAGAAGTAGTCAGAAGTTTAGAAAACAAAGGAGAGACTTTCTCAAGAAGTCTCTTAATATCTATGA
>CAYYDV010000006.1:0-24249 GCA_964470765.1 uncultured Candidatus Saccharibacteria bacterium | reverse complement strand
TAACTACATTGAAGGTCAAATCTGAATTAAAGAAAAGATTCATATTGTTTCCTTACAAAAATCTACTAACTTTTTCATTTCTTGGAACCGGGACTCAGACGATTTAGTTCCTAAAATTACATTGAGGAAACAGCTACCATCTTCACCTCTCAGGATTAAAAGAATACAGCCACCGGCTTCATCAGTAAAACCAGTCTTCCCGCCAATTATTCCCGGAATTTCTCCCAACAATTTATTGGTATTTTCAGAGATAAAATGATGAAGGCTGCTATCAGGATTTAAAACTTCATAAGACTGCTTTTTAGTAATTTCAAAAATTTGAGGATAATTTTCAATTAGATAATGAGCAAATTTAACTAAATCTTCACTAGTTGAATAATTTTCAAAACCATCAAGACCAGTTGGATTTATGAAAGATGTATTTTTAAGACCTATCTCCTTAGCTTTTAAGTTCATTAATTCTACAAATCTTTCCTTGCCTAAAAAATCTTCTTGACCTATTACTCTTCCTTCGGCTATTGCCCAAGCAGCATCATTGCTTGACTCAATAAGCATAATATGGAGAAGTTCTTTCAGAGAAAGGTTCTCTCCTATTTTTAATTTTCCTTTTTCTTCTTCTTGCTTCACCGCTTCTTTACTTATATTAAAAATTTGGTCGGGAGAATAAGTCTCTTGGACTATCAAAGCCGTCATTAATTTAGTCAGAGAAGCAATAGGTCTTCTCTGGGAAATATTTTTTTTAAACAGAGTTTTCTTATCTCCCTCAGGAGTTATTAAAACAGCTATCCCTGACTCGGCTTCAATTTCTAAGCTTGGTTGAGTTTCCAGTTCAATTGGAGATTTTTTTACCCTCGGCTTTAGATTGATTTGGGCTAAATATATCTCTGGGTTTCGACTAACTTCCTGCCAGTAAAAGAAACCTTCCATGTTTTGCTGGAGTAGATTGGCTCCCCACCAGCCAGTCAAGCTAATTAAAAAAACAATTAAAAATATTTTAAGATTTTTAGACATCATTTCTTTTTCTTGGAGATAATCTTTAAATGAAGCTCCTTTAATTGTTCTGTGCTTACTGTTGAAGGAGTATTCATTGTCAGTCCTCTCCCATCCCCGGTTTTAGGAAAAGATATTACTTCTCTAATGTTTGGTTCACCGAGAACAGTAGCCAAGAACCTATCAATTCCCTGGGCAATCCCTCCGTGAGGAGGAACACCGTATTCAAAGGCTTCTAATAAATGACCAAACTGATTTTTTATTTCTTCTTTTTTGTGACCCAGAACTTCAAAAACAGCTGTTAAAACATCGGGGTTGGTAGTTCTTAAACTTCCTCCTCCTATTTCTACTCCATTGATAACTAAATCATACTGCCAGGCCAAAACCTTTTCCGGCTGTTTTTTTATCTCTTTAATATTTTCAGTCTTTGGTTTAGTAAAGGGATGATGCATTGCTCCCCACTTCCCTTGCCCTGAGCCTGTCGAAGGGCGTCGTTCAAACATAGGAAAATCATAAATCCAGGCAAAAGCTAATTCATCAGGGTTGTTTTTATCTTTTCTTAAATCGGGCTTATCACTCTTATATTTCTTCATTGCTTCTTGGTAGGTTAGCCTTGGAAAAGGAACTTTATTAATTTTTTTTGGAGGAAATAAATTTTTAATTAAATCAACAAAGAGTTTTTCTACTAAATTAAAAATCTCTTCTTGCTCTAAAAAAGACATTTCAATGTCTAACTGAGCGCATTCGGCCTGGCGGTCAGCCCGAGGGTCTTCATCTCTTAAACATCTAGCAATTTGAAAATATTTCTCAAAGCCAGCCACTTGCAAAAGTTGTTTGTACTGTTGGGGACTTTGAGGCAGAGCATAAAATTTCCCTGGTTGCATCCTGGAAGGAACCAGGAAATCCCTGGCTCCTTCAGGAGTGGATTTGGTTAAAAGCGGAGTTTCTATCTCTACAAAACCCTCCTTAATTAAAAACTCTCTCATAAATTGAATAACTTTTTGACGAGTTTCCAAATTCCTCTTCATCCTCTCTCTTCTTAAATCTAGATAGCGGTATTTTAACCTTTTCTCTTCGGATATTTCATAACCAGGAGTGTTGATAGCAAAAGGCAAAGTTTTGGCCTGGGAATGAACTTCCAAGCTTTCTACTTTAAGTTCAATCTCCCCGCTATCAATCTTGGGGTTTTTCATTCCTTTAGGTCTTTGGGAAACCTGACCTATAGCTTCTATCACCCATTCTGGTTTTAATTCTTGAGCAATCTTGTAAGATTCTTTATTGTCAGGGCTAAAAACTAATTGTAAAAGACCTGATTTGTCCCTCAGGTCAATAAAAATAATTTTTCCGTGGCTTCTCCTAGAGTTAACCCAGCCTGCTACTTTTATCTTTTTCTCTAAATATTTTTTTGTTCCCTTACTTAAAATTCTCTTCATAAAAACAACTATTTTAAATATTTTCTTACCTTGTTGACAATTTCTTCAGGAGTATAGTTGGTCTTAATTAAATAATCTTTGGCTCCTAATTTCATAGCCTGTTTTTTCATATTTGGGTCATCGTAATTACTAAAAGCTATCACTAAAACAGAAGAAGCTTCAGGAGTTTCTTTCAGCTTTTTTAAGAAAAAAATTCCGTTTTCTCTAGGAAGTAAAATATCTAAAATAATTAAATCTGGCTTTTCTTTCTTAGTCAGAATTAATCCTTCTTTAGCTTCAAAAGCCGTAAAGACTTTAAATCCTGCCTGAGTAAATTTCTCTCGATACATATCAGCCAGAATTTTTTCATCTTCAATGATTAAAATTTTCTTCATAGCTTTGGGGTTTCTAAATAATTATATTAGTATAGCAAATATTCTAAAAAAGCCAACCCAGTAGTGAAAATTTGACCTACTTCGTAAATGAATATTTGTCAACTCTTCGATAAACTTAGAGTTGACACTGAACTTGCTGAAGTGTCAAATTTCTACTACTGGGCCAATCTAAAACCCCAAAATTTGGGGCCCTAGATTAATCTAATCTAAAATTTATCTAAAAATTTGTTTAATTTCTTTAGAATCAGAAGGAATTAAGGAGTTTCTGGAGGAGAGGGAGGTATTTCTGGTGGTCCTGGAGGAGTTTCTGGAGGTTCGGGAGGAGAAGGAGGCATTTCTATTTCTCCACCTTCTGGTTTTTCAGCCAAAGCCGAGCCTTTTTTCTTTTTACCAAGATAAAAAACTATCAGAGCGATAATTATTACCACTATGATTACTATAGGAATGTAGTAGCCTTCCATAAAATTGTTCTCTAGTTAAATTAGTATTTTCGACCTTGATTTTTAAAGACATCCTTCTTTTATTCTCATTTTTTATTCATTTTCTGTCAAGTGGAAAAGAATCAATTAATTTATATATGTCACCGGCTCCCATAATTATTATTACTTCTCCCCCTTTCAAGTTTTTCTTTAAGTAATGAGCAGTTTTTTTAATAGTTGGAATATACATCACCTCGTTTTTAGTTCTATTTTTTACCTTCTCAGCTAATTTCTGAGAAGAAACATTTTTCTTTATTATTCTTTGTTCCCGGCCAGCCACATCATAAATATCAGCAATAATCAGCTTATCTACGGGAACTGCTGATAGAACTTTAATAAATTCCTTAAATAAATAAAAAGTTCTTTGATACTGGTGGGGTTGGAAAACAGCCCAGATTTTCTTCTTAGGAAATTTTTCCCGGGTTGCTCTTGAAGTAGCTTTGATTTCCGTAGGATGGTGAGCATAGTCGTTAATAACAATAATTTTATTTTTAGAATTAGGCATTTTGAATTTCTTAGTTTCAAAACGTCGCCAAGTCCCTCGATATTCTGATAATGCTTTAAAACTTATTTTATCAGGAATTTTAAGAATTTTAGCTACAGTTAAGGCAGCCAAGGCATTATAGATACTATGTTCTCCTGGAACTTTTAGAATTTTTTTAAGCTTCTTCGCCTCTTTTTGCTTCAAGGAATATTTTTGAACCTGAGATTTACTTGATATCTTTTTAGCATTCTTGTCATCGTCATTAATTACTAATATTCCTTTCTTGGACAAATTGGAAACAAACTTATTAAAAGCTTTTAAGATATTATTCAGGTTTTTGTAATAATCAAGGTGTTCTCTTTCAATATTGGTTATTACAGCAATCTGCGGCCAATAGTTTAGGAAAGATTCTTCATATTCACAAGCTTCTATAACTAAGTATTTTGACTTCCCTACCCTACAGTTAGAATCCTGAAATTCTTTAACTTTAGTGCCAACAATAACCGTGGGGTCTAGACCAGCCTTAGCTAACAAAATTCCAATCATTGAAACAGTGGTGCTTTTTCCGTGAGTACCGGAAACCGCAATAGTAAAATATTTTTTGGTTAATTCTCCTAAAGCTTGGGGATAACTTTGAGTTTTGATTTTAAACTTTTTTGCTTTCTTTAATTCAGGGTTATCTGATTGGACTGCTGGACTATAAATTACTAAATTAGTATCTTTTGGTAAATTTTTTGATTTATGTTTTCCAATGAGAATTTTAGCCCCTTTCTTCTTAAGAGCTTCTGTAATTTCCGAAGAGATTAAATCAGAACCTGAAATCTTATACCCTTTTTCTAGATAGTATTTAGCTAAGGCAGAAACGCCAATTCCGCCAATACCAATGAAGTGAATCATAGTTTTTGTAATAAAATTGATTCCAAAACTGCATATTCTGCTCCTTCTCGTTTAAGCTGACTTTCCATTATTTCTATTGATTTAACCTCAAAACTTAAAGGAACATCTTCTGCAATATTTGGCCTTTCTTCCGGCTCTATCTTTTTCCAGTCCCATTTCCTTACTCTTCCTAAGGTAATATGAGGTAAAAAATCTCTGTTTTCTGGAACAAAACCAATTGATTTAGATAATAGTTCGTCTAAGTCTTTTTTCAATAAGGACAATTCTTCAGACCTTTCTCCTTCTATCCAAATTAATCTTGGAATTTCCTTATCTTTCGGCCCATAACTGGTTTTGGTCAAACTAATTAAAAAAGGAGAATGTTTTGAACCTATCTCTTTTATATTCTGGCAAACCTTAACTAATTCTTCATCTGAAAGATAACTTAAAAAAGCCATGGTTAGATGAAGATTTTGCTCTTTTACCCAACGAATTGGAAGTTGAGACCATTTCTTCTGAAACTCTTCCAATCTCTTTTTTACTTTTTCTGGTAAATTAATGGCAATAAAAATTCGCCGTTTCATTTATTTGGAACATTAATTCTATATCATATTTTAACATAATAAGAAGCTTGAAAGAATAAAATGCCGACGAGAGTTTGAATAAAAAGAGAGCAAAAATATCACTCTTTATTTTTTGTCTTTTTCAAGCTTGTGGAATAACCACTTAGCTTTTTAATTCGAACGTGTCTAAAGTTCCCTAAACCATCAGGTAACTTTTGGTCATATCCCAGGGCAATAATGCCGGGTTTCACTTTCTTTACAATCTTTGTTTTGTCTTTAGAATCTCCTATTAAAATCTTATCAGCTATATTCAAGGACTCTAATGCTCTTTTTCTCCTCTTGGCCGAAATAGCATAGGGTTTTCTATTATTCTTGTCATTAGTCAAAACAACGATTAATTCATCACCAAGTTTCTTTGCTTCTTTTAAAAAGTAAATATGACCAGGATGGATTAAATTAAAACACCCTCCTACTAGAACTTTCTTATTGTGCATAAAACTATTCTACCAAAAAACCGCCCTCTTGGCGATAAATAAAAAAGCACCTACTTACCATTTATTCGGTGTTCGGTGCAAAAATGTTAGATTATTTTCTTAGCTTTCCGAGAAGAAAAATCAAACTTGGGTCTCTGAGAAACAATTTCCCCAGTACTGAGTAACGCTTACCTCTTGTAAATGCGATGAGATCGTCTCCTGTTGTAACTCTAGCTATTTTATTCAAATTTTCGTCATTTAACCTTCCAACAAAGTCTTTGAATTTTTCAATCTTCTTCAATGTCTGTCCCCTTTCTTCCCACCATACTCTGTCATACTCTGATAAACTTTCCTGAGAATAGTCGTTCTCACTAATGGCTCTGGCAATAACTTTTCCAGCTATGATAGCAGCAAGCATTGCTTCTTTTATTCCTCCTCCATGGATTGAATTCACTTGGTGAGCAGCATCTCCTAAAACCAAGAATCCATTTAAGACCATGCTTTCCAATAGTCCGCCAACAGGAATACCGCCGGCATTCACTTCAATTATTGAGGCATTGGAAAAGACAGATTGATTTTCTTGGATAAATCTGTTCAGGAAGTATTCTGCTGATTTATTAGTACCTGCTACGCCAACACCAACATTGGCAACGTCTTGTCCTTTCGGAAAAATCCACAAATACCCTCTTGGGGCAATTTTATTTCCAAATCTTAGCTCAATTTTGTGAGGATCTCTTAGTTTCAGATTTGACATTTCATACTGAAATCCTGAGTCAATATTAGCAAGTTCATGTGTAGTGTTCAGACCAGCCTTTCTGGCTACTGTTGACGCTACTCCATCGGCAGCAACCACGACCTTGCTTCTTACCTCAAAGCTTTCTCCGCCAAACTCTGCTCTAACGCCCTTGATATAACCGTTTTCTTTAATAACGCCAGTAACTTCGGTATTTGCTTGAATGTGGGCTCCTACTCCTGAAGCCATTCTTGCCAGCCATTTGTCATATTCCCTTCTTTCAAGGACTGCCCCAGCATCTTTCTTAAGATCTATATTGATTTCTTTACCGTTTGGGGCATAAACAATTGCTCCATCTATCATTTGAGCGATACACTTATCTGGCATCTCGCCCATTAGTTTTTCAACTGTCTTGATTGTACTTAAGGAAACACCTTCGGCACATTGCTTCGGAGAACCTATGGCAGGTCTCTTCTCTAACAGTGCTACATCTAGACCATTGTCGGCCAGGGTTTTAGCTGCAGAAGAACCACCGGGTCCTCCACCAACGACAACAACATCGTATTTTTCTCTAATCATCCTTTATCACCTCTATAGCCCCGACTGGACATACTTCTTCACAAAAACCACAGAGAATACATATCTCTTCGTTGTTCATAATTCCACTCTTTTTTAGTTCAATAGCAACTTTTGGACAGACACCTACACAAGCAACTTTTGGACAGACACCTACACAGGCCTCACATTCCAAACATTTTTTTCTATTAATAGACCACATATTTATCACCTCAAAGTTTTCATCCATATAAATCATTTTTAATTTTGAAAGAACCAAAAACTCTTCTTGTAAGATTACTTCTACCAAAAAAGGTTATTTATGTCAACTCTGAGTTTATCGAAGAGTTGACATAAATCTTAGAGTTTGTTAGTTTTAATTTATACCAAGGAGGAGAAAAAATGCCAGCAATGGCAATGCTTGTGTTCGGGTTTGTAGCAGGAATATTTGCGATGACTATAGTAAATCTCTATAAGCATGTTTTGAAGGTAATGAATAAAGAGCTCTAAAAACAATAAATAAAGGGTGATATAATTCATCCTCTTTTTTTATGTTTTTTTTGATTTAGAGTTCTTCTAGGGTATAATATAATGATGAAAGAGGTTTATCTCTATAAGAAACTTTCCAACAAGAAGGTTCGCTGCCAAACCTGCTCTCATTATTGCCTTATTTCTTCAGGTCAAAGAGGAATCTGTGGAGTAAGAGAAAATATTGATGGCAAGCTACATTCTTTAGTTTATGGAAAAGCTTGTGCAATAAATATTGACCCTATTGAGAAAAAGCCATTTTTTCATTTTTTGCCAGGCACCCATTCTTTATCTATTGCTACTGTTGGTTGTAACCTAAAATGTTATTTTTGTCAGAACTACGACATCTCTCAAATGCCCCAGACAAACGGCCGAATTATAGGAGAAGAATTGCCGCCAGAGAAAATCATTGAAATAACTCTTAAAAACAATCTTCCCAGTATTTCTTACACTTACACGGAGCCAGTTGTCTTCTTAGAATATGCCTTAGATACAATGAAACTGGCTAAAAAGAAAGGAATAAAGAATGCCTGGGTTTCTAATGGTTTTATGTCCCAAGAAGCTTTTAAGCTTGTTTCTCCTTATCTAGATGCCGTCAATGTGGATTTAAAAAGTTCTTCTGATGAATTTTATCTAAAATATTGTGGCGGGAAATTACAACCAGTTTTGGATACCTTAATTAGAATGAAAAAGGGAAAAATCTGGCTTGAGGTTACTACTCTGGTAATTCCTACTTTAAATGATGATTTAGAGATTTTTAAGAAAATTGCTAAATTTATTAAAGAAAAACTTGGTCCCGAAACCCCCTGGCATGTCACCCAGTTTTGCGGAGCAATTTCTTGGAAGCTGAAACATTTACCTGATACCCCTGCCGAAACCCTAAAGACCGCTTATGAAATTGGCAAAAAAATAGGCCTCAAATATGTTTATACGGGAAATATACCCGGTTTATCCACCGAAGATACTTTTTGTCCTAAATGCAAAGCTTTAATGATTAATAGAACCGGTTATGTTATTAATCGTCATGATAAAAACGGGAAATGTTCCAAATGTAATAAGGATTTAAATTTAATCTTAATCCAATAATTTATTAATTTATAAATATAATATGAAAATTGTTTTTGCGGCTTTTGCTCCTCATCCCCCAATCTTACTTCCTGATGTTGGCTCGGAAGAAGACAGAGCTAAGGTTAAAAAAACCATAGATGCTTTAGAAAAATTAGGCAAGAAATTTAAAGAAGCCAATCCTGATTATCTAATAATCTCCTCTCCTCATCCTGATTGGGGCTTTAATGTTCCCCTCTATTTCATAGCCAGAAGTTTTAGCGGAGAAATAAAAACCTATCTCACTGAACTGATGGCATTAGAATCACCAAGATTTTGTTTTGAAGAAGGGAGAAAAACTTACTCAGAATTAAAAAAAGATAAAACTTACGGTTTAATTGCTTCGGGCGACCTTTCTCATTGCCTTAAAAAAGAAGGACCTTACGGTTTTCATTCCGACGGACCAGAATTCGATAAAGCTTTACTAAAGTTCTTAAAGAAGAAAGACGTAGAAGGCATCTTAAAACTAGAAGATATGTTTCCGGCCGCTGGAGAATGTGGTCTTCGTCCTTTTTCTTTTCTTTTAGGAATCTTAGAAGAATCAAAAATAAGTTGGCAGCCAGAAATTTTATCCTACGAAGGTCCTTTTGGTGTCGGCTATTTAGTAGCTAATTTTAAATTAGGAAAATAAGAATATTATGAAAACAAAAATTGCTGGAATAGGATTTGATTCCTATATTCTAAATGCTTCTGGTGTTTTGTGTTCTACTTCAGAAGAATTAGAAGAAATAGCTAAATCTGATTCGGCTGCTATTGTAATGAAATCTTGCACCTTAGAACCCAGAAAAGGCAATGAAGAACCAAGATATGCCAGACTTCCTTTAGGAGCTATTCAAAGTATGGGCCTGCCGAATCCAGGCTATAAGGAATACCTTGAATTAATTCCTAAATTAAAGAAATATCAAAAACCAATAATTGTTAGTGTGGTTGGCTTTTCTTCAGATGAATATGAAACATTAGTAAAAGCCTTCCAGGAAAGTGAAGTTGATTTAATTGAGGTAAACCTATCTTGTCCCAATGTCATAAATAAACCTCCAGTTGCCTACAATCTTGGACAAATAGAAGAGGTTTTGGGCAAGATTTCAAATTTGGGAGAGAAAACGATTGGCTTAAAACTTCCGCCCTATTTTAGTTTAGATTATCAAGCCCAAATATCAGAGCTAATAAAGAAATATAAAATCTCTTTTATCTCTTCAATTAATTCTATCGGCGATACCTTAGTCATTGACCCAGAAAAAGAAACCCCAGTAATTAAACCAAAGAAAGGATTTGGCGGGCTGTCAGGAGAGTATATTAAACCAATTGCCTTGGCTAACGTCCGAAGGTTCTATGAATTATTAAAAGGTGAGATTTCAACAATGGGAGTAGGAGGAATAAAGAGCGGTCAAGATGCGTTTGAGTTTCTTCTTGCTGGAGCTGATGCTGTTCAGGTTGGAACCACCTTTGAGAAAGAAGGAGTAAACTGTTTTCAGAGAATAAACAAGGAGTTAGAAGAAATTTTAAACAAAAAGGGTTATTCTTCTATTTCTGAAGTTAAAGGTAAATTGAAATATCTATGAAAAATTTTAATTTAAATCTATGCATTCTTTAATTGAGCTGGCTAAATCAGCTGTAGAAAATTACATAGAAAAAGAAGAAACAATCTCACCTTCGGGAGATTTCCCCCAAGAATTCTTAATAAAAAAGGCTGGTACTTTTATCACTATTAAAAAAGAGGGGAAATTAAGAGCTTGCGTTGGCACCTACTTGCCCACCCAGAAAAATATCGCTGAAGAAGTTATCAGGAATGCTATTACAGCCGCTACTGAAGATTACCGATTTGGAGCAGTAAAAAAGGAAGAGCTCCCCTCTCTTTCTTATACTATCTATATCTTAGGAGAACCGGAATTAGTAAAAGATATTAAAGAACTAGATCCTAAGAAATATGGTATTCTCGTTAAGACTGACCCTCTAAGCCTTTCTGACGAGACCGATGTAGTCTTCAATGGTAGATTTCCTTTTAAGTCAGGCTTGTTGCTGCCTGACTTAGAAGGCATCATTACTCCAGAACAACAAATTGCAGTTGCCTGTCAGAAAGGAGGAATTGATCCTGAAAAAGAAAAAGTATTAGTTTATCGATTCAACGTAGAAAAATATGATAAATAGGAAACTTTCTGAAATCTTTTATGAAATAGCAGAACTCTTAGAAATAAAAGGTACAGCTTTTAAACCAGCTGCTTATCGTAAAGCAGCAGCATCTTTAAATAGTTTAAAGAAAGATATTATAATAACTTACAAAGAATCTGGTCTTAAAGGTATTGGAACTATACCTGGTGTTGGTAAAAGTATCGCTAAAAAGATAGAAGAATACACCAAAAAAGGAAAGATTAAATATTATGAAGAATTAAAAGAAGAAACTAAAATCAGACAAATTGTTACCCACTATTTTTACAGTAAAGGTTTAACTTTAAACCAAATTAAAAACAATGCCAAAAAGAAAAAGATAATCTACTCCAGATTTACTAAACCAGCTAAACAACTCCTAGAACTAGCTGGTTCAGTTAAAAAAGCCAAGCAAGCTATTGATAAAGTAGCTGAATGGGCTCAATCCAGAGATTTAGATTATGCTATTGAAACAGTATTCAAAAAATGGCTAGAATTAGATAGATTAAAACCAAAAGAAATTGTCAAAAAACCATTCTATAAAAATAATCCTATGGTTTGGTCAGGAACAAAAAGAAAATGGTATGTCATTGACGAAGAAGGTAGCTGGTTGGAATTTGCTGGAAAGAAATCAGATATAGAATGGAGAATTGTTAAATAACACCATGAAACCAAAAATCATCTTTTTAGGAACTCCGGAATTTGGAGCTATTGTTTTAGAAAAGCTAATTAAAAATGAATTCAAGCCAGCTTTAGTTATCACTGCTTCTGATAAACCAGTAGGAAGAAAACAAATTATCACTCCTTCACCAGTTAAAATCATAGCTGAGAAGTATAAGGTTACAGTTCTCCAACCAAAAAAGATTCAAGAAGCTGAATCAAAGATAAAGAAAATAAAGCCAGGTTTAATTATTGTAGCTGCTTATGGTGAAATCATTCCTAAAAAAATCCTAGATATTCCTAAACACGGTTCTTTAAATGTTCATCCTTCTCTTTTACCAAAATATAGGGGTGCCTCCCCTATTCAATTTGCTATTCTTAATGGAGAGGAAAAAACAGGGATAAGCATAATTAAAATGACTGAAAAACTAGACCAAGGACCAATATTGGCTAGTTTAGAATATCTAATTAAGAGTTCAGATGTAACTTACAAAGAACTAGAAGAAGAATTAGCTAACTGGGGAGCCGAATTATTAATTGAAATTATTCCTGATTGGATAGATGGTGAAATTAAACCTAAACCCCAAGATGAATCAAAAGCAACTTATGCTAGAATTATAAAGAAAGAGGATGGAAAAATTAACTGGGAAAAAACATCTGAAGAAATTGAAAGACAAGTTAGAGCTTTTAATCCCTGGCCCAGTGCTTTCTGCAAAGTAGATAATAAGACTATAAAAATCTGGAAATCTTCTACCCTAGAACAAACTAAACATAGCCCTGTTGGTCCACCAGGAAAAGTATACTTAGCTCCTAATGATAGGATTGCTGTTCAATGTGGTAAAGATTATTTAATTATTGGAGAATTACAATTCTCAGGAAAAAGGAAAATGAAAGTTGAAGAATTCCTAAAAGGTAATATAGATTTCATTGGGACCATTTTGAAATGATAGATTATTCTGATTTTAAAAAAGGAACAAGGATTATTTTAAATAACCAACCTCATGAAATAATTGAGGCTTCTCCTATTTTCAAAGGAAGGGGCCATTCTACCCTACAAGTTAAATTAAAAAACCTTATCACTGGTAATGTCATTCCTCAAACTTTTCATCCTTCCGATAACTTTGATGAAGCTGAGCTTCAAAAAATCAAAGCTAAATTCCTTTATTCCAATCAAGGTCAATGCTTCTTCTCTGAAGAAAGTAATCCTGCTAACCGTTTTAACCTAACTGAAGAGCAGATTGGTAGAAGTTCTCAATTCTTAAAACCAAACCAAGTAGTAGAAGGAATAACTTTCGAAAACAAGGTAATAAACATCTCCTTACCTATAAAAATCCCTCTAAGAGTCATTGAGTCTCCACCAGGACTAAAAGGAGAAAGATCTCAACCAGGAACAAAAATGGTTACCTTAGAAACCGGCGCCAAAATAAATACCCCCTTGTTTATTAAGGAAGGAGATATTATTGAAATAAACACTCAAACCGGTGAATATGTCAAAAGAATAGAAAGTTAAAGAATTAAAGTTTTTTTGAAATATTTCTTTGATATTCTGCTTTTCTCACTTCAATTTCTGACATTCCGAAATGGTGGGCAATTTCATGCCAGACGGTATTTTTGACAATTTCTTTTATTACCGATTCCCGCGTAGCGGGATGAAGGTGAAGAAGAGAACTTGTTCTCTTCGCCTCTGCTTCTGAAGAAACTATTTCCTCAATCGGTTTCTTAAAAATAGTTATTTTGTCTGGCAAAACTTGACCGTAATGATATCTTTTGGTTTGAGGAACTCCCTGATACAATCCAAAAAGTCGCACATTACGGCTTTTTAATTTTCTCAATTGAGAAAGATTGGGCTCGTTTTCAATGACAATATCTACATTGTCTAACTTCTTCAAGAATTTCTCAGGGATTCGAGCTATCCCTTCCTTAACAATTTTTTCAAACTCTTCTTTGGTCATAATTTATAACAGTTTTATTAATAACATTATACTTATACCAGTCAAAAAGACCAAAAAATGAATTGCTGATTCTCGAATATTTGCTTTGTGTTTAATTTCGGGAATTATGTCCGAGCAAGCAATATAGATAAAATTTCCGGCCGCAAAAGGTAAAAGGAAAACAATAGAATCCCCTATCTTCTCATAAAGGAAAAAACCTACAATTCCACCAAAAATTATAGTAGTAGCTGATAGAAAATTTAAAAATAAAGCTTTAACTCGTTTGAATCCACCATAGACTAAAATTCCAAAATCCCCTATTTCTTGAGGGATTTCGTGTAGAGCTATAGCTATTGCTGTAACTATTCCTAGAGGAAGAGCGACTACAAAGGAAGCAGCAATAATCAAACCATCAATAAAATTATGGACGCCATCAGAAATTAAAATTAAATAAGAAAAGGGCTTTATTTCGGGATGTTTAGTAGCATGATGATGGTGCCATCTGATAAATTGCTCTAAGACAAAGAAGATACAAAAACCGAAAATTAAGTATAAGAAAAGAATCAAAACAGAGCTTTCATCAGCTCCGACTTCAGCAATTGCTTCGGGAATTAAATGTAAAAAAGCTCCTCCGATTAAAGCTCCCGCCGCAAAAGCAGCTAAGATTAAAAGAATTCTATTGAGCAGCTCTTCTTTTAAAAATAAAATCAAAGCTCCAATAAAAGAGATTAAACTAATTAAAAAAGTTGTTAACAAGATATAAAATAAGGGAGTCATTAAGATAATCTCTTTAAGGAACGTTACTTTTTCTTATTTCTTTAATAATATCATGACTGACAAAAATAAAAAAATGCCAGAAATCTGGCATATTCAGTAAAGAACAGTATTAAGTATTGTCTTTGCTTCTATTAGATCTTTTTTGTCTATTTTGAAAGGATCTTGTCTAATCCATCTCTGAAAGTCTCTTTCGTTCATTTCTTTAAGATTTTCTGCATAGTATTCTCCAAGCCGGCCTGCGAAAAAAAGAGGACCAGAAGAAGGAAGTAGGCTTGGGTCTCTTCTTAATAATCTCATTCTCGTATTTTCTTCTAATAAAAATAAAAACGACTCGATATCATCTGAGTAATCAAATAGCTCAGCTATCTTTTGACTTGCGATCTCTCCTGCTGCTTCCAGTCTTCCTTTCACGATGATAAAAGAAATGAAGCCCTCTAAGCCCTTCTCGTTCTCTGTAAATTTCCCTATTTCTTTAGGTATTTTAAACTCATGAAGCCAATCATAAACATAATGGCCATACTCCTCGGCTAATTGTATCACTAAATAATGAGCTGGATTAATCTCTCCTGTTCTATGCCTGCATTTGTTTAGTAATTTCAAGTAATTATGAATTTGAAGTACTATCAGTGGTTGATTTTCAAGGTAGATATAAAAACTTGCCTTTATTAACTTTATTAACATATTTTCTGGCATCTCTTGAAATGATCTAATTGCAGAGATAGGAGCAAAAACAATATTTGGTTTGGGTGGATCTGCTCCAGCAAATTCATTTATGCAATCCATCACTCTTGGAACCATCTTCCTTGTATATTGGGCTACCTCCTCAAGTTCTTCCTTATTTCTCATCAATTATCACCTGATTCTTTTTAACACTTTAAGTATTTTTGTCAAATTTTTATTGTTTTCCAGCTTGGAGAATGGACCTCGATTCCGGCTGTCTCTATTTTTTCTTTTTTGATAACTTCTTTTAAATTTTCGATGAAATTCTGAAATTTTTCTTTTTTTGTCATTATTTCATAACTTTTGGGAAATTCTTCTTTCAAGGCTTTAATAAATTCTCTGCCACTGGCTCTTAAATTCAAAACTTCAAACCAGTAATAGTTCACAAAATCTCTACTTTCTTCAATAACTTTCTTTACATCAACTAATTCAGGAATTATTGGACTTATAAAGGCGTAGGTTCTTAAATTGTTTTCCTTTAGAATTTTTAAAGTCTTTAATCTTTCTTTATGGGTTGAGGAAAATGGCTCGAAAATCTTTTTAATTTCACCCTTAAATCCATTAATAGTTAAGCCAATTTCAATATTTTTAAATTTTTTAAACAAATCTATATCTCTTAAAATTAAATTAGATTTGGTCTGGACAGCTAATTCTATTCTCTTATCCATATTTTCTAACACTTTCCTAGTTAACTTTAACTTTTTCTCAATTGGCTGATAGGGGTCGGAAACACTACTCATCCATACTGAACCTTTTATATATTTCCATTTTACTAATTCCGGTGCATTTTCTTTGACTTCAACCCAGGTTCCCCATTTTCCATAGGGTTTCCAGCGGCACATAAACCGTGAGTAGCAGTAAAGGCAGCCGTGCTCACATCCAACATACTGATTTATTGTAAAGTCACACCCCGAAAGCGAAGTTTTAGTAAAAATACTTTTGGCTTTAACTTTAATTATTCTCAGCTCCATTTTTAAATTCCTCTTACTTCGCAAATATCAAAAAGCGGAGAAATGGCTTTTTTTATTTTGAAAAGATAGTCAGCGGGATAAGGTTTAACTTTTTCAAATTTAGGGTCAATTGTTTTCTCTCCTCTGAAATTCTGTAAGTAATATTTCCCTCCTGGCCCTATCCAGCGGGCAATTTTTAGAATATCTTTTTTATCTAAAAGAGTGGGAACAATTGTGGTTCTAAATTCATGGTCAATCCCTGAATCTTTTAATATCTTAATACTCCTTTCTATATTCTTAACATTTATTTTTTTACCAGCTACCTTCTGATATTTTTCTTTAGGAGCTTTGATATCCATGGATACATAATCAATCAAGTTATCTTTAATTAATTTTTCCAGCATCTGAGGACTTGAGCCATTAGTGTCTAATTTTACCAAATAGCCCATCTTTTTTATCTTCTTAATAAAACCAACAAGGTCTTTATTAATAGTTGGCTCTCCTCCGCAGATTACTACTCCTTCTAAAAGCCCTTTCTTTCCCTTTAAAAAACTAAAAAAATCAGCTTCTTTAATCCTAGGCTGATTTTTAATCTTTTGAGGTAAAACTAATTCTGAAGAATAGCAAAAAGGGCATTTAAAATTACATCCAATTAAAAAAACTGTACAAGCTAGTCGACCAGGATAATCAATCAAAGTCAATTTCTGAAGACCGCCAATTTCCATAGACTTAAGGAGTTTTAACTAATTTAAATTCTTTTCTTTCTTTAAATTCCTGTTGTTTTCCTGTATTCCACTGACTAACTGGCCGCAAATAACCAACTACTCGAGAATAAACTTCACAAGGTTGTTTAATAGTACATTTAGGACATTCAAAGTGTTCACCAGCTAAATAACCATGAGACGGACAAATAGAAAAAGTAGGAGTTAAAGTTATATAAGGCATTTGAAACTTCTCAAAAATCTTTTTAACCAAACTCTTAACAGTTTGAATATCAGAAATCTTTTCATCCAAAAAGAGGTGAACGACGGTACCTCCTGTATAGCGACATTGTAATTCATCTTGAAGCTTCAAAGCTTTGAACAAGTCATCAGTATATTTAACCGGCAACTGACTGGAATTTGTATAATAAGGTACTTTCTTTGTTCCTGAAGTAACAATATCTGGGTATTTTTCTCTATCAGCTTTGGCTTGACGATAACTTGTTCCCTCACCTGGAGTAGCTTCAAGATTATATAAACCTCCTGTTTCTTTTTGATATTTCACCAATCTATCTCTCATAAAATCTAAAACTTCCAAAGCAAACCTTCTTCCTCGCTTAGAACCAACATCTTCTCCAATAAAATTCAAAAGAGCTTCATTCATTCCCATTAAACCAATAGTTGAAAAATGATTACCAAAATGGGAACCCCTCATCTTTTTAACTGAGGCCAGATAATATTTTGAATATGGATAAAGGCCTTTTTCCATAAAATTATTTAAGGCCTTTCTTTTAATTTCTAAACTTTCTTTAGCTAAATCCATCATCTTGCTCAACCTAGCAAAGAAATCTTTTTTAGTTTTAGATAAATAACCAATCCGAGGCAGGTTGATGGTCACCACTCCGATACTTCCCGTAAGAGGTTGGCTACCAAATAATCCTCCCCCTCTTTTATAAAGTTCCTTATTTGACAATCTCAATCTACAACACATACTTCTAAAATCCTCTGGATTCATATCAGAGTGGATAAAATTTGAAAAGTAGTTCACCCCATACTTTGCTGTTGCTTCCCACAATGGATCTAAATCAGGATTATCCCAATCAAAATCTTTAGTAATAGATACAGTCGGAATAGGAAAAGTAAATGGCCTTCCTTTAGCATCACCTTCCATTATTACTTCATAAAAAGCTTTATTAAACATATCTATCTCTTCTTGAAAATCACCATAGATTTCATCTTGAGGTTTACCGCCAATAATTACTGGTTGTTTAGCTAGAAATCCCGGTGGTTTAATATCAAGAGAAACATTTAAGAATGGTGTCTGAAATCCAACTCGAGTTGGAACCATGCAGTTATATAAGAATTCCTGCATCACTTGTTTAACTTCTGGATAACTTAATTCGTCATAACGAATGAAAGGAGCTAATAAAGTATCAAGGTTTGAAACAGCTTGAGCACCCGCGCTCTCACCCTGAAGTGTAAAAAAGAAATTCACTAGTTGTCCTAGTGCTGTTCGAAAATGTCTTGCAGGTCGACATTCTAACTTTGAAGGAACTCCACCAAAACCACGTAAAAGTAGATCGTAAAGGTCCCAACCGCAGCAATAAGTACTAATACTTTCTAAATTATGAATATGGAAATCTTCATTAGCTGCTGCTTCTCTTATCTCTTTAGGATAAATTTTATTCAACCAATACTTCTTAGCAATAGCAGAAATAGAATATTGATTTAATCCTTGAAGAGAATAGGTCATGTTAGCATTCTCATGAACCTGCCAATCAAGTTCTTTCAAATAGTTATCAACCATTTCAGTCGATTCATCAGTAACTGCTACTGATTCTCTAATTCTTCTTCTTTGTTCTCGATAAAGAATATAGGCCTTAGCTGTTTCAGTTAAGCCTTCTAAAATTAAAACTTCCTCAACAATATCTTGAATTTGTTCAACAGTAGGATTTTCATCTTTTTTAAACCTCCGACCCAAGATTTTAACCACTCTATCAGAAAGTCTCTTTGATTTTTTCCCATCACCTTCTTCAGTAGCAGTCAGGGCTTTTAAAATTGCGTTCTCAATTCTCTTCTCATCAAAATCAACAATTTCTTCGTTTCTCTTTTGAACTTTTTCAATCTTGTTAACCATAAGAAAAAAATTATTACTATATTGTAATTTTTTAATCAAAACTAGTCAAACTGTGGAAAAGTCCCTCAATTACCTAAATTTCTCCAAAATCTTGAAGTCCTTCTTTAAAACCTCCTTCATATTAGAATTATAGGTAGCTACAGCCGGATGATAGAGAGGAATAATCTTAATAGACTGAAAAAGGCTCTGAGATTTAAAGATCTGACCGTGAATCTTGCTTATACCTTGAATTTTATCCTTCAATCCATATTTCTCAAAGATATAGACCGTTGAATAGTTCCCTAAAGCACAGATTACCTCGGGCTTAATGACTTCAATTTGCCTCTCCAGATAAGGAGCACAAGCTTCTATTTCTTCTTTTTGAGGGTTACGATTCTGAGGGGGCCGATCTTTCAAAATATTTGTGATATAAACATCTTTTCTTTTTATTCCGACTGACTCCAAAAGT
The DNA here is from genome assembly GCA_964470765.1 of uncultured Candidatus Saccharibacteria bacterium. Classification (GTDB taxonomy): domain Bacteria; phylum Patescibacteriota; class Minisyncoccia; order Minisyncoccales; family JAGGXC01; genus CAYYDV01. The sequence goes on along the minus strand of CAYYDV010000006.1, from coordinate 5,191 downwards.
CCGTCCAAAATTTTACCGGCCGCTCCACAAAAAGGACGACCGGTTTTGGATTCGTTCAAGCCTGGAGCTTCTCCTATAAATATTATCTTTGCTTGATGACTTCCCTCTCCTATTACTGGGTAAATTCTTGTTTTATATAAAGGGCATTTTCTACAATCCAAAACCTCATTTTTAATTTGCTCCATTTCTTTTTCTAGAATTTCATCCATGATTTTAATATTTTTCAATTTCAACCTCTTTAGTGATTTCTTTAATTATTTTTTGGATATTTAATTCTTTTTCTGATTTTCGAATTTCCTCCAATCTTCCCTTAGCCGAAGCATGTTTGGGAGTGAATAAGGTACAGCAATCCTCTTGAGGTTTTATTGAAATCTGAAAAGTTTTTATCTTTTGAGCCAGATTAATTATCTCTTCCTTATCCATTCCAATTAATGGTCTCAAAATAGGAATTTTTATCCCCTCTTCAACAATCTTAATATTGGGCAAGGTCTGAGAACTTACCTGACCCAGACTCTCCCCGGTTACTAAAGCCTGGCAGTTTTCCTTTTTGGCAATTTTCTCAGCTATTCCCAGCATCAGTCTTCGATAAAGTAGAATTCTATACTTGGCTAAGACTTTTGTTTTAATCTCCATTTGAGCCTTCTGGAAAGGAACAAAATAAATCTTAAGCTGGGGCTGATAGTTCAAGAAAATCTCTGCCAGTTCTTTTACCTTTTCAATACTGGCTCGGGAAACCAGAGGAAAACTATGGAAATGAAGCCAAACATTTTCTCCTCCCCTTTTAGCTATTAAAAGGGCAGCTACAGGAGAATCAATCCCTCCTGAAATTAAAGAAAGAACTTTCCCTCCGCTTCCCACCGGTAATCCTCCTTTTCCTTTTATCTTCCTGAAATGCAAAAACCAATTCCCTTTTCTGGCTTCAATGAAAATTTCTTTCTTGGGTTTAGAAAGGTTAACTTTTCTTTTTATCATCTTAGCAACTTCATCTATAATTTTTTCCCTACTTTCTTTCATCTCTGTTTTCTTTAATCTAAGAGCAAAGGTTTCCTCCTTTTTTATCCATTCTCCATAGTTCTTCCCTGTAAAATCGGAAAATTCTTTTAAGCTTGTCTTTGGGAAAAAGAAACAATCAGTCAGCCAGGCAATTCCAAAAACATTTTTTATTATCCTTAATGCTTTCTTGACTTCTAAGGTCTCAATAAAAATCCTCTCCCGAGATGAATAAAGCTTAAAATCCAAACCTTTCTTCTTTAAAGAAAAAGAAAGATTTTGAATCAATCTCTTTTTGAAAATTGCTTTTACTCTTTCTGACTTTAAAAACAACTCTCCAAAAGCTATTAATATTCCTTTTTTAGGAGTAACCATATTTTTTAACAAATTATCCCTCCGCCTAAGAGCTCCTGACCTTTATAGAAAACAACTGACTGACCAGGAGTAATAGCCCGCTGAGGCTGATTAAAAATCACCTTAACAGTTTTAGAACTAGAGGTCTTTATAATCGCTAAAGCAGCTTTATGCCCATATCTTATCTTTGCTTTTACTTTCAAGGACAGCTTAGGCTCCTTTCCAGAAATCCAATTAATGTTTTTAGCCTTTAATTCTTTTCCAAGTAAGTCTTTTTCATTCTTGGTAACAATTAAAAGATTCTTCCTCAAATCCTTATCTACTACATAATAAGGACCACCGGAAAGTTCTATCCCTTTTCTTTGGCCAATAGTGTAAAGAGCTAAACCTTGATGTTGACCAATTTCTTTTCCTTGGATATTAACAATCTTACCTGGTTTTAACTTAAGGTAACGGCCTAAAAAATCATTGAGTGTAGTAGCAATAAAACAAATTTCCTGGGACTCGGGAACATCAAAAACAGGTAACTTAAATTTCTTGGCTAAATTCCTCACTTCAGTTTTAAGATAATCTCCGATTGGGAATAAACTATGAGATAATTGTTTTTGATTTAACTGCCATAAGAAATAAGACTGACCTTTCTCCTTATCTTTAGCTCTTAATAACTTATACTTCTTCCCTCCTTCCTTTTTCTTAACATAATGACCAGTAGCCACATAATTAATATCTAAAGCTAAAGTTTTTTTCAATAAAAGCCCAAATTTAATTTCTTTGTTGCAAACTACGCAAGGATTAGGAGTCCGGCCCTTTTTTAGCTCAGTCAAAAAATAATCAACAATTTCTTTTCTAAACTCTTCTTCAAAATTAAAAATATAGAAAGGAATGGAAAGATGACCAGCTACAGTTCTGGCTCTTTTTTCCGCTTCAGGAGAACAACATCTATTCCAGGCTCCAGCCAAGCCATCTTTACCTGGCTCTGACCAGAACTTCATAAAAACTCCAATTACTTCAAAACCAGCCCTCTTTAAAAGGGCTGCGGCTACAGAACTATCTATTCCTCCTGACATTGCACATACTACCTTTTTGTTTTTGACTTTTCTCATCTTTTCTATTTTCATTTCTCCAGAATCTTCTTTTCTAAGTCAGTATATTCCTTATATTTCCCCTCTATTATTTTTAGGTGTTTTTGAATTCTCTTATGTCTCTCTCGGAGTTTTTTGGAAATTGGTAATTTATTTTTAAGAAAATAGTCATATATTGCTTCATGTAAAGCATCGTCAGCAAGAATTGAACAATGGACTTTAATTAATGGTAACTTTCCAGCCATTTTCAGAATATCATCTTTGGTAATCTTGAGAGCCTCTTCTAAAGTTTTTCCTTTGGCCAGAGTAGTTATCATGCTGCTAACAGCTATGGCCACAACACAGCCAAAGGTTTCGAACTTTAAATCAATAATTTTTCTTTTTCCGGTTTTTTTATCTTTTTTTACTTTAATATAAAGCCAGATGACATCGCCACAAATCAAATTACCCACCTTTCCTGTCCCATCAGGATTCTTTATCTTGCCCATATTCTTAGGATTCTTGAAATGTCCCATTACTTTTTCAGAATAAATGGTCATACTATTAAATTTCGAAACTTTTTTTAAAAGGAGAGATTTTTCTTAATTTCTTTATTATTCCTGGCAATATTTTAAGGACGTAATCAATATCTTTTTCTTTGGTCCATCTCCCCAAGCTTAATCTCAGGGAGCCATGAGCTTCCTGGGGCTTTAAGCCGATTGCCAAAAGAACCCGGCTTGGTTCTAATTTGACTGAAGAACAAGCCGAGCCAGTTGAGGCCGAAATTCCCAAAAGATCAAGCTGAATAATCAAAGATTCTCCTTCAATAAAAGAAAACCAAAAACTGACATTATTGGGCAACCTCTTTAAGGGATGACCATTCAGATAAGCTCCTTCTATTTTAAGTATATTTTTAATCAGTTTGTCTCTTAATTTGGTTAATCTCTGGCTTTCTTTTTTCATTTCTTTCCCACAAATTTTAACGGCTTCAGCGAAACCAACAATAGCTGGAATATTTACAGTGCCTGACCTTAATCCAGATTCATGACCTCCACCATGCAAAATTGGCTCAATCTTAATTCCTTCTCTGACAAACAGGCAAGCTGCTCCCTTGGGACCGTACATCTTATGAGAGCTAGCGGTCAGCAAATCTAGATTCATTTTATTTACATCTATTTCAGTTCTTCCAAAACTTTGAGCTGCATCGGTATGGAAAGAAACTCCTTTCTCTTTACAAACCTTACCAATTTTCTTAATTGGTTGGATAGTTCCTATCTCATTACTGGCATGAATTATGGAAACTAAAATAGTATCTTTCCTGATAGCTTTCTTGACATCGCTTGGATTAATTAAACCGTATTTATCAACTGGCAACCTGGTTATTTTGAAACCTTGGCTTTCCAACCATTTAGCACTCTCCATAATACAAGGGTGTTCAATTGAAGAAATTATGAAATGTCTTCCTTTCTTTTTGTTGGCCGAAGCAATTCCCTTCAGAGCCAAATTATTACTTTCAGTAGCCGAGCTAGTAAAAATTATCTCCTTTGATTTGGCCTTCATTAAATCAGCCACGGTCTTTCTACTTTTTTCCAGAGCTTCTTTCACTTCCTGACCAAAACTGTGAAGGGACATAGTATTGCCAAACTTCTCTTTGAGATAAGGAAGCATAGCCTTAACTACCTGAGGGTCAATGGGAGTTGTAGCCGCATAGTCAAAATAAATTCTTTTATTTTTTCCCATATTTTTCATTTAATTCTTTAAGCAGATTCTCAATATCAATTCCATAAGTTTTACAAACCTGACCAATCTTTAAATCCCCTATCTCAAACTTAGCCAAGGGGCAGCTCAAACAAGGCAAATTATATTTTGCCAGAATTTCTTCAGCCTCAGGAAGTTTTAAAATCTCAGCTAAACTTGTATTTTTAGTAATTTTATCTTTCATAAAAGAAATTCTGCCAGGAAGCTATCCTGGACATCCTTTTATCCTGCTAACCAGCCACCATCAATTATCACTGTGGAACCAGTCATATAGGATGACCCATCGGAAGCTAAGAATAAAACCAAATTAGAAACTTCTTCGGGTTTCCCGGCTCGACGCATAGGAATTCTGGCTAACATTGCTTTCATTGTTTTGGGGTCTTGTTTTACTGAACTAATCATTGGAGTTTCAATCATTCCCGGAGAAATAGCATTTACCCGGATATTATAAGGTGCCAATTCCACGGCCAAGGCTTCGGTCATTCCTGCAATTCCTCCTTTTGAAGCACAATAATGAACAATATTTGGCATTCCAATTCCTTGCTGACCCATAGCCACTGAGGCAATATTTATTATCACTCCTGCCTGTCCTGTAGTCTTGTCCTTCGGGGATTTCTGCTTTGCCATTTCTTTAGCTATTGCCTGAGCACATAAAAAGTATCCCTTAAGATTAATATCTAAAGTTCTGTTCCATTCTTCTTCGGTTAGTTCTAAAAAGGGCTTAAATTGACAGATTCCAGCGTTGTTGACCAAAATATCTATCTTCCCAAATTTCTCAACCGTCTTCTTTACTAAATTATCTACTTCCTCTTTTTTAGAAACATCACATTCTATAGCCAACCCCTCTCCTCCTTGTTTTTCAATCTCCTCAACCACCTTTTGACAATCTTCTTGGGAGATATCAGAAACTACTACTTTTGCTCCCGCTTTAGCCAAAATCAAGGCGTGGGTTCTGCCCATCCCTTGCCGGGCACCAGTAATAATGGCTATTTTGTCTTTTAATTCAAACATATATTTTTTGAATTTTA
>CAYYDV010000005.1:24850-26108 GCA_964470765.1 uncultured Candidatus Saccharibacteria bacterium | reverse complement strand
CTGGATGAAGTGGAAATGTTCCAGCTTCCATCTACTTCCAGAATTGTTGACCAGCCTTTGTCATATGAACCTTCATAAGCTATCAGGTAATGAGTGGGGTCTATCTGGGAAATGGCTAGGTAAAAAAGCATAGGGCCAAATTCAAAAGCAGCTGAGGAAGTGGAAATAGCCCACTCCTCCTCTTCATCATCCACAATAGTCAAAACAGCCGAAGAAGGACTACCAAGATTAACATTTTGAGGATTGGACAAGATAAGATTAACTGTCTCGTCTCCTTCAATCTCGCTATCATCACAAATAGTCACGGTGAAAGTTTTTGATCCACTCTCTCCTTCGGCCCATTTCAAAATTCCAGAGCTAGACTCATAATCTGGGTCAGGATCATAAATACTACCAAAACCACAAGTACCAGCAGTTGCTGAACCATCGCTTGTGTCGTATTGAACAGAAGCATTGCCACTTGGCGCTGGTCCAGAAATATCAACTGTGATAGTTACACTTTCTCCGTTCTCATCCACTGAGTAAGTCGGTGAACTGAAGTAAACATCGGGTATAACCGAAGGCTCTTCATCATCCACAATAGTCAAAACAGCCGAAGAAGGACTACCAAGATTAACATTTTGAGGATTGGACAAGATAAGATTAACTGTCTCGTCTCCTTCAATCTCGCTATCATCACAAATAGTCACGGTGAAAGTTTTTGATCCACTCTCTCCTTCGGCCCATTTCAAAATTCCAGAGCTAGACTCATAATCTGGGTCAGGATCATAAATACTACCAAAACCACAAGTACCAGCAGTTGCTGAACCATCGCTTGTGTCGTATTGAACAGAAGCATTGCCACTTGGCGCTGGTCCAGAAATATCAACTGTGATAGTTACACTTTCTCCGTTCTCATCCACTGAGTAAGTCGGTGAACTGAAGTAAACATCGGGTATAACCGAAGGCTCTTCATCATCCACAATAGTCAAAACAGCCGAAGAAAGACTACCAAGGTTAACATTTTGAGGATTGGACAAGACAAGATCAACTGTTTCATCTCCTTCATAAGTAGAATCATCACAAATAGTCACGGTGAAAGTTTTTGATCCACTCTCTCCCTCGGCCCATTTCAAAATTCCAGAGCTAGACTCATAATCTTGGTCAGGATCATCAAAACCACAAGTGCCAGCAAATGCTGAACCATCGCTTGTGTCATATTGGACAGAAGCATTGTCACTTGGCGCTGGTCCAGAAATATCAACTGTAATAGTTACAC
>CAYYDV010000005.1:0-24750 GCA_964470765.1 uncultured Candidatus Saccharibacteria bacterium | reverse complement strand
TTCCTTCGTTCTCATTCACTGAGTAAGTTGGTGAGCTGAAGTAGACATCGGGTAATTCGTCATCCACGATAGTCAAAACAGCCGAAGAAGGACTACCAAGGTTAACATTGACAGGATTAGATAAAGCAAGATTAACTGTTTCGTCTCCTTCATAAGTAGAATCATCACAAATAGTCACGGTGAAAGTTTTTGATGAACCATCACCAATAGCCCAGTTTAACTGTCCTGAGGCAGATATATAATCAACGTTACCACCACAAGCAGCATCCCCAGTTGCTGAACCATCGCTTGTGTCATAATCCACAGAAGCAGGGTTATCGGTCGGTGCTACAGAAATATCAACTGTAATAGTCACACTTCCTTCGTTCTCATTCACTGAGTAAGTTGGTGAGCTGAAGTAGACATCGGGTAAAGGAGAAGGTGGAGGAGACGGGGGAGTATAATGTATCACGTAACCACCCCCAGAACTAATTTCATGAGAATCCCTTGTCTCTAAATCAGCGTGGATTTTGTATTCTTCTCCCGAAGAGGTTGAGCGGTATTGGTAGGAGTATTTCTTCCCGGGTGGTTCTATTTCTCTTCCATAAAGAGGGTCTCCAGGCATTTCAGCCAGATAAGGACTTAAAACAGTTATTAAATTGACACAATAATCATCGGCTTCTGGGTCGGTTTGTTCCAAAGAACACCAACCCTCAGTTTCTGTAGAGGTTGGATATTCACCGTACTCCATAAAATAAAGCTGGAGAGCTGTTCTTAAGTTATTAAGTTCGGTAATTCTCTTTACGTCTCTAGCTTGGGCCCGACCTCCTTCCGGAGCTAACGGGGATGACGCTACTAAAACTCCTAAGACTATGATTATAATAAGAGCAATAACAACTAACACCTCGGTGAGGGTAAAGGCTTTTAGGAATCTTTGATTTCTAGATGTTTTCCCCATATTATATTATTTTCTATTATTTTAAATCTTTGTCAAACCAAAATTTAATTTCTAGGGCCATTTTAATATTTTTAACAATCTTTCTAAGGGTTGAGTATTAACCACGTCTTTTTTTTCAGCCCAGCCTCTCCTAGCTTGACCAATACCAAGCTCCATATATCTTAATTGGTCTCGATGATGAGAATCAGTGTTTATAACTAATTTCACTCCGGCCTCAATTGCTTTTTTAGTATTAATATCGTTTAAGTCTAATCTTGCCGGATGGGAATTTATTTCCAGAACAACCCTAAACTGCTTAGCTGCTCTTAAGATTTTATCAAAATCAACCTGATATTCGTCTCTCTTTTTCAATATTCTGCCAGTGGGATGAGAAATAATTTTAATATAAGGATTTTTCATTGCTCTAATTATTCTCTCAGTCATTTTTTGTTTAGGCATTTTGAAACTAGAATGAATTCCGGCAATAGCATAGTCTAATTTTTTAAGAGCTCTGTCTTTTATATCTAGGGAGCCATCATTTAAAATATTGGTCTCCGCTCCTTGAAGAATTTGGAATTTGGAATTTAGATTTTGGAATTTGGAATTTAGTCTATCTATTTCTTTTCTCTGTTGGCTTAATTTTTTTTCATCTAATCCCTGCTCAATTCTCAAAAACTTGGTATGGTCACTAATTCCTAAATATTGATAACCTTTCTCCATTGCTGCTTCAGCCATTTCTAAAATTGAATCTGCTCCGCCATTCCAATCAGAATGACAATGTAAATCGCCTTTGATGTCTTTTAACTCTATTAACTTCGGCAGTTTTCCTTCCAGAGCTGCTTTAATCTCTCCTCTGTTTTCTCTTAATTCTGGTTCTATCCAAGAAAGCCCAATGGCTCGATAAACTCCTCTTTCCTGCCAACCAGCAATCATCTTTCTTCCCTTAAAAACTCCGTATTCGTTAAGCTTCAACTTTTTACTCATAGCAATTTTCCTAGTAATAATATTATGTTCTTTGGAGCCAGTAAAATACTGAAGGGCAGAACCATAATTATTTTTTCGAACCACCCTAAGGTCTACATTAAAACCCTGGTCCATTTTTACAGAAGATTTAGTAGGTCCTTTCCCCCAAACTTTAACAATTTCTGGTAAAGAAACAAAAAAATCCATTACTTTTTTGGGATTTTTAGTAGTAATTAAAAAATCAACGTCTCCTACAGTTTCTTTTTTCCTTCTTACCGAACCAGCTACAGAGATTTGATCTACTTCCTTTAAATCTTTAAGTTTTTCTTCAATTTCTTTAACAATCGGTAAAATATTTCCTAATAGAAATCTTCCTTTACTTCTTTTTAAAAAAGTAATTCCTTCTAAGATGTTCTTTTCTGTCTTCTCCCCAAACCCAAATAGGGGAGCAATTTTGTGAGCTTTAGCTGCTTTTTCCAAATCTTTCAAATTTCTAATTCCTAATTTTCTATACAAAACCTTAACTGTCTTAGGGCCTATTCCCTCAACCGCAGTTAATTCTTTTATATCAACTGGAGTTTTCTTTCTAAGGTTTTGGTAATATTTTATCCTCCCTGTTTTTAAATACTCTTCAATTTTTTCAGCAATATTCTTCCCAACTCCAGGAATTTTTTCTAAAGCCTTTTTTCCTCCAGTTTCATAAACTTCTCCAATATTCCCTTCTAAACCCTCTAAAGCAATAGCTGCCTTTTGATAAGCATAAGGCTTAAAAGCTATATCTTCCATTTCTAGAAATTCAGCTATCTCATAAAAAATTTGGGCAATTTCCTGATTCTTCATTGCCTTTCTTCTTTTTGAAAAATCTTTCTAAAATTTATGTGAAGCCCGTTATCAAAAACTCCCTTAATCTCATTCCTCAAACCTAAAAGAATAGCTGCTCCGATTAAGCCTAAAACTCCGACTAAGATTAAAACTGGTTCAAAACCAAATTTAGTAACTGCCCAACCGCCAATCAGGCCTGAAATTCCAATTCCCAAACCATAAGTAGTTGATTGTACTCCCCATTCAGTAGCTTCCTTTCCTTGGCCAATATGTCGAGTAAAGATGGCGTGCCAACCAGAAAGAGAAACAGCCAAAGCTATCCCATGAATTGCTTGAAGTAAATAGATATGCCCGGGTAAGCTAGAGAAATAGTAGCCAAAAGGAATTAAAGCTACAATAAAAAGACCCAAGACCATAAATAAATAATCATCTTTTTCTCCGGGCAAGCTGTCTAAAAATATTCCAATTGGAATCCTTAACAAAGATTTTGTAATCCAATAAACAGCTACAGCTGCTCCAACCACAAAAGCATTCCCTCCTTGAATCTTTTCAACTACAAAAATAGCAAAAACAGGATTAAATAAACCCCAACCTGACCAGAAAACCAAATCACTCAAAATTAGATATTTTATAATTCGATTAACTATAAGTTTCATTTTCCAATAACTTTTACTGTTATTTCTCTTTTTCTTGGTTTATTATCAAAATCCAAAAAGGCAATATTCTGCCAGCTGCCTAATAATAATTCTCCTTCTTCAACTGGAACCGCCAAAAATGGTTTCATCAACGCCGATCTAATATGAGCATAGCCATTACAGTCGCCCCATTTTTTGCAATGTTCATAATCCTCTGTCATCGGAGCAATTATTTCTAAAGCTCTTTTTAAATCATTCAAAGCCCCTTCTTCATATTCAATAGTGGTAATCCCGGCAGTAGAACCGGGACAGGATATGAAACAAATCCCATCTTTAATCCTAGACTCTTCAACTGCTTCAGAAACTTCATTAGTTATATCAATAATATCAGTAAATCCTTTAGTAGATATAGAAAACTTCATATTAATTAATTCTACCAAAAAATCGCCTCCTTGGCGATTTTTTTTCGGGGCTGGAGGCCGTGGACGAAGTCAGAACCTGTTTAATAATCTCCGCATCATAAAGAATTATTTACCGATTCTGTATTTTACATCTTGAGGAGGAACAACCCGTCCACTTTCAATATCTCTTTTAAGATAGAAACGAGGTTTGCCGATGACATCAAAAATTGTTTCATAGGGTTCAAAAGAAACCATCTCTTCTCCAAAACTTAGATCGTCTAAATCTCGCAAAATTAATAAAAGTATAGCTACGGTTGAAATTAAAGTTCCTGATAAAAAGAGAGAGGATAAGTCAGGTGTCCGAATTAGAAAGATAGAGAAGGTAAGAATTATCGCAAGAAATAAAACTACTATCCATTCCATTTTACTTAACCTGTCTTTACCATACATGAATAACTTTTCCCTAGCAGTGGTAATTCCATTTAAGAGTGGTAAAAAATTAGTATAGGTTTCAACCTCTTTGTTTGTTTTTAATTCTTTTAATTCTCCAAGTGATTTTATAATCGCGTTAAATTGAGAATCAATTTTTTCATAATTGCTCCATTCAACATAAAAAAACTCTCTAACATATTTATCAATAAGTTCTTGTTGTTTTTTAACCCATTTCTTATGACGGGGGAATTTCTCTAGTATTTGGACAAATAAATAATAAGTCTGGAGTCCGCTTACTTCCACTGCAACATTCTCTCTTATCCTCTGAAACCTACTCCATAGATCTGTGATATAAAAACCAACTAAGATTGCGAATAGGAGCCCTACCATACTTAAAATAGCGTTGACTCCCTCGCTAATCTCTTCTTTTATAGGAAGGAGAAAAATAAGTAGAAAAGAAACTATTATAACTATAATAATCAAATTTTTGGTCTTAATTCTCTTTAAAAATGCCATGTTATTTAACTTACTCCATTCTACCAAAAAACCACCCCTATTACGAGGCGGCCAATGCTCCATGGACCCCAGGAGAGTCAAACTTCTTAACTTTTACCCCATGAACAACGAGTTCTTATTAAAAACAACCTTATCAATTAATTCTATTATCTTCACCTTAATCAATTTCATTCCAAACTTTATTAAAAGAATAATTCCTATTAAACAAATTAGAACATCCATCGCTCTTAATAAGAAAGAAAAAGCTAGTCCCGTATTAGCTCCTAATCCCAAACCGCTGAAAACCAACCCTTCGGCTACCTCTAAACTCCCTAGCATTGCTGGAACCGGAACTAAAGCAGCTAAGTTGAAAAAACCGTAAGCTGACAAAGCATTAAAAATGCTCCAACCTCCTTTAAAAAAGAAAATCAAAAGCCAGCATCTGGCTACAATTAAAAGGTATTTCACCAAAGAAATACCCAACCCCTGCCACATTTCTTTTTTCTTTAATCCAAAAAAGCTGACAATTTCTTTTTCAGCGCCCAGGATTAACCGTCCTCCTTCTCTTTTTTCTAATTTCTTTCGGTTCATCCCAAAAAGTCTTAAAAACCACTCCAAAGGACTTTCTCTTCTAAAGCTTTTGACATAGAAAACAGCCAGTAAAAAAATAAGAATAGCGGCCATTATTCCTCCAGCGGTTATTATTTTAGCTGCTGGAAAAGACCCAGCTAAAAGAGAAAAAGTAAATACTCCTAAAACAAGGAGGGGGACAAAGATAGTAGCATCTAAGACTCGATGGATAAATACAGCGGCTGAACTTTTTTCCCAGGAAAGAGGAAAAAATCTTCTCAAAGCATAAATCATAAAAACCTCCCCTCCGAAGATAGCAATAGGGGTTAGATAAGAAATAGCAAAGCCGGTAAGCCAAACCTCGGCTAATTTAGAAAAGGAGAGATCATAACCCTGAGTTTTTAAAATAAATTTCAATCTCCAGGTACCAGCTAGAGCAATCAAGGCAGTTAAAATTAAGATGATAGCTAATCCCGAGATAGGAAACAAAGAAAAAGCTTCTTTAATTTCTTCAAAGCCAACTTTAGAAGTAGCCAAGCCAAAAATAGCTAAACCCATTATTAAAGATAACAAAAAAAGGAAGAGCTTTCGCATAATTAATTATTATAGCCCGGTTTTCTTAAAAACAAAATAATAAATGCTAGTAGCTTTTGCAGAATTTCAAAAGTTGTTTAGCGTTCTTTACGGCAAAACCAGAAGCATCATTATTAAAATAACAATAAATATCTAAACCCTGTTTGAGATATTTTTTAATTCTATCAGCTAATTGTTTAAGTTCTTTTTTTGAATAATTAGAACCATATAAGATTTTCCCACCGTGCATTCGGATATAGACAAAATCTCCAGTAATCTCCCCGGCAGTCGGCCAATAAGGAGAATCTATCAAGCAAAAAGAAAGGTTTTTGTATTTTCTAAAAAACTGGTAAACCTCAGGAATAAACCAGCTCGAATGACGGAACTCAAAAGCAAATCTTAATTTAGAATTATTCCTTTCTATTATTTTCACAAAATCTTTGAGCCGGTTTAGGTTTTCTTTCCAGTTGGGAGGAAACTGAAATAAAAAAGGGCCTAGTTTTGGTCCTAAATTTAAGGCTCTCTTCAAAAATATCAGCCAAGGAGCTCTACATTGATTAAGTTTTTTAATATGAGTAATAAATCTGCTTACTTTTACGGCAAAAATAAATCCTGGGGAAGTTCTTTTCTGCCAATTCAAGAAAGTTTCAGCTTGAGGTAATCGGTAAAAAGAATTATTTAATTCTACGGTATCAAAGTGCTTAGTAAAATATTCTAATTGCTTTGCTCTTGGTAAATCTCTGGGATAGAAAACACCATCTTCCCAATGAGAATAACTGAAACCAGAGGTGCCAATAAATAATTTAGCCATTTCTTTTAATATAAAACAGCGTCCACTTATAAGCAACAACAAACGCTGTTAAGCTAAGTTAGGAATTATATCTTATTTTCTTAATCTTATAAGTTGTTTTTACTGCCGTTTGGACCGCAACTTTATCTCCAATTTTACACCCCAATAAAACCTTTCCTAAGGGTGATTCATCGCTAATCATTCCCAAAGAAGGGTTTGCCTCTAAAGAGCCAACAATCCTAAACATATTAGTCTGGCCACCCTTGGTTTCTAGCAAAACTTCTGCTCCTAGATTTACAATATTTTGTTCTGCCTTAGAAGGAGGTTTAATTAACTTAGTATTCCTTAAAACTTGCCTAAGTTTGGCTATTTTACCTTCTAAAAAACTCAAGTCTTCTTGAAAAACAAGATATTCTGAGTTTATTTCTTCAGAATGAAAAGGCTGAGGAACTTCACCTTTAACCTTAGATTTCCTAATTTTCCGCAACTCTTGATATCGTTTTCTTATCTTCTCTAATCCTTGTTTAGTTAAATAGAATCTTTTCTTTCTCATACCGCTATTCTATTTTCTGCTTATAAAAATAGTTTGTCAAGAGGTTGAAAATAATTTAAAATAGTGGTATAGCAAAACGAAAGTTTTGATATATGGAACATAAAGTTCCCTATAGCAAATTTCTCAAAAATATGATTGAAATCGACGGAAGTTATTTAGAAGGAGGTGGTCAGAGCCTAAGGACAGCAATAGCTCTAGCGGCAGTAACTAAAAAACCTTGTCGTGTTTTCCATATCAGAAAAAATCGTCCCAAACCAGGATTAGCTACCCAGCATCTTTTAGGTATTCAGGCCCTGACTCAGCTCTCTAACGGAAGATTAGAAGGAGATTATCTTGGTTCAGAAGAAATTAAATTTTATCCCGGAGAAATTAACAGGGGCCGGACCTCTGTCAATGTAAAAATTAAAACTGCGGGGAGTATAACTTTACTCCTACAGAGTCTAATTCCTCCGGCTTTATTTGCTTCGGAACCTATCAAGATTGCTATTGATGGCGGAGCCACGGATACCTTCTTTTCTCCTACTTTTGACCATTTTTACTATTGTTTCTTAAAAATCCTAGAAAAAACAGGAGGAAAAGTTGAAGTCAATGTTTTAAAAAGGGGTTATTATCCTGAAGGAGGAGCTAAAGTTGAAGCAATAATCCATCCTTCGAAATTTACCCCCCACCGAACTGGTGGAGGGTTAAAAAACCTCAATTTGTTAGAAAGAGGCGAGCTTAAGAGAATTTTAGCTATCTCGGGAGCTTCGGAGTTTCTAAAACCGAAAAAGGTAGTGGAAAGACAAATAGCTGGAATAAGAGAAGTTTTAGGGGAGTTGAAATTGCCAGTTGAGGAAAAAATTGAGTATTATCAAACTCAATGTCCGGGGAGCCAAATTTGTTTAGTTAGTGAATTTGAAAATACAGTTATTGGAGCTGATAACTTAGGAAAATTAGGAAAAAGAGCCGAGGACGTTGGCAAGGAGGCAGCCCTAGGACTTCTGAAGGAACAGAAATCTAACGTCTGTTTAGACAAACATTTAGCTGACCAGATCTTACCTTATATGGCTCTAGCTAAAAACAAAAGTTCTGCAACAGTTTCGGAAATTACTAATCATTGCAGAACTAACATTTGGGTAATTGAGAAATTTATTGAAGGAAAATTCAAAATCAAGAATAACTTAATTTCTTGGGTTCCAAAAATTTAATTCCACAAGAAAAGTATTATTTGGCTTCTCTAAATTCTTCCAAGTATCTAACCTTTCTGTCTATTTCTAATTTCTCAGCTCTAGTTTTCGCTTTATTCCTTTCCCTTCCTAGCTCTTGAAGGGCTTTTTTATACTTTAATCCTGTAATGTGGCTACCATATTTCTTCCCAAATACTTCTTTTTCTAACTCAACTCTTTCCTCCTTATAATATTTCCTGGTTGTACCAGGAATATGAGAAGGAGCTTTTCTTAGTTTTTCTCTAAATTCTCTTCTCGAAATTTCTTTTTTCTTCTCAAAAAGAGAAGCTTCTCCTGGTTTTTCTTTCGGAATCTCTTTAGGAGTTTCCTTCGGAGTTTCTTTTTTAGGAAAAAAGGACATATTTGTAAAAATTGAGTTTAAATTTCTCGACCTTGACCTTTGTTTTATTTTAACAAGTTAAATGAAATAAACCAATTACTTTTTTCTGTTTTCCCTTTGTTCTGTTGATTCTTTAATCTAAAACAAAGTATCTTGTTTTGATAATTCTTTTTTCTCTTCTTTAGAAAAAATTCTTACTTTTCCGTAAACACCGTCATATCCCGGCTCAATATAGACCCTCCCTTCTCTGGTTCTTATAATCCCTTCGCTAATTTCCGGTAAACTAACAGCTTCTAAGTCTTTTCGAGAAACTTCTAATAAGATTTTAAACTCATTTCCAAACTTTTCAATCAAACTCCTATATTCTTTCTCTACTCCTTTTGTTTCCGAAGTCATTCCTAAAGCTTCAGCTATTATTTCTTTTAAAGGAATCAAACTTTTGAAAGGAACTGCTCCTGGCGGCTTAAATCCTTCCGGTCGGTCTGCTAATTCTTCTACCCGATTTAAAACTCCGATAGTTAAAGGTTTGCCACAAACCGGACAGATATTACTATATTTCTTTGATTCTTGAGGCGAACAACTAATTCCGCAATTTCTATGGCCATCGTAATGATATTTTCCCTCTTGTGGGTAAAATTCAATTGTATAAAGGAATCTCTGAGGGTCTTTAGATTTTATAGCTTCAATAATTGCTGAATAACTAAGAGGTTCTAAGTCAAAAATGTTGGCTTCTCGACCGATTTTAGTCGGACTATGAGCGTCACTATTTGAGATTAAAGTAATTTTATCTAAGGCTGATAGTCGCCAATTCATGGCTGGGTCCGAGCTTAAACCGGTTTCTCCAGCAAAGATATATTTCGAATAATCTTCAAAGCATTCTTCAATAGAATCAAAACCAGACTTGGAACCGAATAAAGAAAACCATGGCGTCCAAATATGGCAGGGGACGAAAAAACAATCTTCAGAAGCGTTTAGAGCAATTTTTAAAAGTTCTTTTGAATCTAGCCCTAAAATCGGTCGGCCGTCTGATTTTAAATTCCCAATCCAGCCCAGTTGGGTATTAATCTTCTCGGCTATTTCAAAAGAGGGAGTAAGAATTAAATTATGAATTCTCCGACCTCTTCCACCTTTACTATAAATACTGGATATTTCTACGGTCAAAATAAATCTAACACCTGAATCAGAATTTTTTAGTTTAAATAAACCGGGCTCAACTGGTTCCAATTTTTCTTTCAGATTTTCAAACCATTGGGGATGAGTAAAATCCCCTGTTCCTAAAACCTTAATCCCCTTGATTTTAGCCCATTTATCAAGGTTTTCTAAATCCATCTGAGGGGAAGTAGCTCTAGAGTATTTTGAATGTAAATGAAAATCAGCAATGAATTTCATTTTCCTTTAGTTATTTTAATCTTTTTCAGAATTTTAGAAAATAACAAGCCTTGACAAATAATTTTCTTTTCTTAATATAAAAACAGTTCTTGTTCAATGTCAAAACAAAAAAGGGAACAGACGAGATCGTATTTGCTAATAAGGTTAGTAATGTTCTAAATTGGCACCATCCCGCTAGCCCTCTGGTAGGGCTCATAGGAAATGCATCCCAGTACTTTCCTATAGGGTTGTTAGAGTTTGCAAATACAACGTTATATGTTCACCTTTCAGATGTAGGAGTAATTAATCTCCTACTTTTTATTTTAGAAAATAATTCTTACCTTGGCTTCTCCAGGTCTTCCTTAAATAATTTTCTTTCTAAAAAACCAAATCCAAATAAAATCAAGATGGCTAAAAGGGCACCAAAAATAGCTAAGAAATAAAGTCCAATCCCAACAGCTATTCCAATAGCAGCTGTGGTCCATAAACCAGCAGCCGTAGTTAAACCCTCAATCCGAGAAGGTCGTTGGAATATCACTCCGGCTCCAATAAAACCAATCCCTATGGCTACGGCCTGAATTATTCTTGAGGGATCGATCCCGACATTAGGCTCTCCGCTATAGAGATTGACTAATTCAAGACTAATTAAAGTAAGAAGACAAGCTCCCAAACTAACCAAACTATAAGTTTGGAGCCCAGCTTCCTTCCTTTTGTATTCTCTTTCTAATCCTATTAGAGCACCTAAGGTAAGAGCTAAAACTGTCTGAAAAATAATTTGAAATTGGGAATTACTTAAAATTTCCATCTTAAATATAATTAAATTTAAAAGTCTCTATCTTTAGCTTTTAAAGCTTGTAAACCTGGTATCCTTCTCGGACTTTCTCTTTTACCTTCATTCCTATTGATTGCTTAGCCTTGGCTGTTTTTATCTTCTTATGTTCCATCTCCATTGACTTAACTTCTTGTTCAAAATCAGTTGCTTCTCCACCAGCAATCCGAATAGTATCTCCTTCTTTTAAGGGACCTTTTAATTTAATCACCGCAACTCCAATCTTGCCAAAATAATGAGTGACTTCTCCTATTAATTTTCCTTCTTCAGAAGGAACTTCTGCCATAGATTTGATAATTTTTATTAATTAACGACCTTTTTCTTTTTTTATTAAACTAACTAGTTTTTTAACTAATTTCTTTGGATCTTCTTCGTAAATTATTCTCATTTTTCCTCGGAAAGGTTTTTGGATTAAACCTTTTACTTTATCAGCTGTTCCTCCAGAGCCTATTAAGACCCCGATAGGCTTCTGATCTTCAAAAGCAATAGTAAACTCATTTAAAGTTCCCATTCTGCCGCAAATAATAATGACAGCATCAGCTGCTCTAGTCATCAAAAGATTTCTGCCTGAATAATCAAAACCAGTATAGACTATAACGTCAAAGGCATCAGTAGGAAGCCGGTATGCCTTTTGGTGGGCTGTCCGGGAAGCTGCTGGAGAAAAACCAATGCTTACCCCACCAGCTTTTTTAGCTCCCTTGGCGGAAAAATAGGGAACACCAGTTGTAGCACCGGTAATCAAAATACAGCCTTGGCGAATGATTTCTCTACCAACTTGTTCACCTAATCTTTCTATATCCTTACAACAATGTTGAATTTGAGCTGCTCCGGAAACAGCAATTTTGTATCCTTTATTCATGTATATTCATTTTAACAGATTTTAGAAAAAATAAGAACCCTTCGCTTCGCTCAAGAACCTTGATTCTCGCTTCGCTCAAAATGAAATGGATTAAAAAGACAAGCAGCCGTTATTCACAGCTACTTGTTTAAGAAGGATAGATTTAATATCTTCTGCGCTCTTAAGCTAGTTGAACAATAACTAGATACATACAACACTTCCAACATCAAATCGTATTGTTCTTACACCTTCTCAATTTTCGAGATTAGTTCTTTTAAAAAGATTTGTCAATATCTTTATCCACTTTTTATTCACAACCTCCTGTGGATAACAAGCTTTGTGCCCCTAGAAGGAATTGAACCTTCATCTCAAGCTCCGGAGGCTTGTGTTTTATCCATTAAACTGTAGGGGCTTTTTCAGCCACCAAATAAATGTTGGCTTTTTTGAGTTTACCCCTGGGAAGAAAACCTATTTCTTTTATTCTGAAGCCGGCTTTTTCTACTAATTTTTCTAACTCCTTTTTTCTAAAACAGTGAACATAACGTTGAGCTAAAATTTTGCCTTCGGGATTTTTCCAGGGATAGAAAATGTCTCCGGGATCCAATTTTGACTTTCCAAGAATTCTTAAAATTGTATACTTTAATAACAAGCCGGGGCCAGCTTTATTCTGTCTTAAATTCCAGACTGTTAAAATTAAAAGTCCTTTAGATTGTAAAACCCGCCGAGCTTCCTTTAAAAACTCTATACGAAAATCATCAGAAGGAATATGGTGTAAGACAGCAATACTAAAAATTTTGTTAAAACTGTTATCAGAAAAAGGTAGCCTTAGAGCTTCAACAACTAAAAACTTAAGATTTTCTCCTTGATACTTACTCTTAGCAATCTCGATTAACTTCTCGGAGCTATCGATGCCAACATATTTCACATTCTTATCTTTTAGCATTGAAAAAAGCCTTCCGTTTCCGCAGCCTAAGTCTAAAACTTTTTCTCCAGATTGAACGTATTTTGCCAAAGGTATCAATTCTTCCCATATAAAAGCTCGACTGCTTGAAAAATCTTCAGCAATTCGGTCATAATCTTTCCTAATCTTTACTAATAGATATTCAGCATGTTTTTTATCCATGAATATTTATCAATCAACAATTAAAAGGTTAATAAAAAGAAAAGTAAGGACTCCTAATGAACTGGCTAAAGTTAAAAGAGAAATAGCCAAGGAATTTAAGATTCCCTGCTCTTCTAATATCCGACTTCTTAAAGAGTATCATAAACTATTGGGAAAGAAAAGGATAAAGAAAAACAGCCAATTAGAGAAATTGTTAAGGAAAAGGCCAATCAGAACTCTTTCCGGGGTAGCCGTTGTCTCTCTTTTTACCAAACCTTATCCTTGTCCCGGAAAATGCATTTTTTGTCCAACCGAAAAAGGATTGCCCAAGAGTTATCTGAGAGGAGAGCCAGCTGCCGAAAGAGCTTTAAAACTAAAATTTGACCCTTTTTCTCAAGTTGAAAAAAGAATTGAAAGCCTAAGAAACCAAGGACATCCAACCGATAAAATTGAGATAAGAATCATTGGAGCTACTTTTTCTGTTTATCCGAGAGATTATAAGATTTGGTTTTTTGCTAATTTATTTGCCGCGGCTAATCAAAAAAGGAAACTAGAAAAAGCTAATCTAAAAGACTTGAAGAAAGAGCAAAAAGTCAACGAAAAAACAGAAAACAGAATTGTTGGTATTTCTATCGAAACAAGACCAGACTTTCTCAATAAAAAAGAAATTTTGTTAATGAGAGAATTAGGAGTAACAATGGTTGAATTAGGCGTTCAAACAATCTCTGATGAGATTTTAAAGAAATGTCAAAGGGGCCACGGTATCAAAGAAATAATCTCAGCCACCAAATTACTCAAAGATACTGGTTTTAAAATAATGTACCAAATGATGCCTAATCTGCCCGGCTCTAATTTAGAAAAAGATTTCCAAGTCTTTAAAGAAATATTTGAAAATGAAAATTACAAACCAGATTGGCTAAAAATTTACCCTTGTTTAGTTTGTAAAGGTGCAAAATTATATGAAACCTGGAAAAGGGGAGAGTTCAAACCTTATTCTAATAAAGAGTTAATAGAACTTTTGGTTAAAGTTAAAAATATTATTCCTTATTGGGCAAGAATAGCTCGGCTTTTTAGGGATATCCCTGTTCCTAAAATTGAAGCTGGTTCTAAAATTTCCAATTTAAGAGAAGTGATTCAAAAAGAAATGAAAGAAAGAGGATTAAAATGCAAATGTATAAGATGTCGAGAGGTAAGAGAAAAATATAATTCCAAGGAGAAAATCTATCTTTTTAGAGAAGATTACCAAGCTTCAAAAGGAAAGGAGATATTCTTGAGTTTTGAAAATAAAAAAAGGACGAAACTTTTTGCTTTTTTAAGATTAAGACAGCCTTTTCAAGAGAAACGCCTTCTTCCAGTTTTAGAAAATTTAGCTATTATCAGAGAACTTCATACCTACGGCCAAATGGTGGCCTTAGGAAGGAAATCTTTAGCTCCTCAACACAGAGGGTTAGGGAAAAAATTAATAAAAGAAGCTGAAAAAATAGTTAAGCAAGAGTCTAAGCTACCCAAAATAGCTGTCATCTCTGGAATCGGAGTACGAACCTACTTTAGACAATTAGGATATAGATTGGAAGACGAGTATATGATAAAGAAAATCTAATTTAATATGCCAGCGAATTTACCCCCACAATTTCACACTCTCTCGGCAAAATTAAAAGAAACTAAGGATTCTGAAGAAAAAATCTCTATCTTAAGAGAACTGTTGGCTATTACCCCAAAACATAAAGGTACAGAAAAAATACAGAAAGACTTAAAGAGTAAGATAGCCAAACTAAAGAAACAGAAACCTAAGAAATCAAAAAGAAAAACTTCCTACTATATTCCAAAAGAAGGAGCTGGCCAGATAGCAATTACTGGTCCAGCTAACTCTGGTAAATCAAGCTTATTAAACGCCTTAACTAATGCTAAAGCAAAAGTTGCTCCTTATCTCTTTACTACTAAAATCCCTCAACCAGCAATGATGCCTTATGAGAATATCTTAATTCAGCTAATTGATACTCCTCCTTTAACTAAAGAGTTTTCACCTTCCTGGTTAAAAGAAATCTTAAAGCAAGCTGATGGTTTATTAATTATCTTTGATTTATCAAAAGAAAGCATCCTCGAAGACATTAAAAGCTTTAAGGAAAAACTAAGTGACTGGCAACTTGATGATAAAAAAATCATCTTAGTTACTAATAAGATTGACTTAGAAGAAGCTAAAAAGAATCTAAAGAAAGTTAAAACAGAATATAAAGTAAAACCTATTTCTTGTCTAAAGAAAACAGGATTAGAAGAATTAAAAAGAGAAGTTTTTAACCTATTAGAAGTAGTAAGGGTCTATACTAAAGATCGGAGCAAGCCTTCTCCTGATTTTGAACATCCTTTTACTCTCAGAAAGAACAGTCAATTAGTTGAGCTAGCTAGCAAAATACATCAAGATTTCACCTTTTCTTTTAAATACGCCAAGCTTTTCAAACCTAATTCTAAAAAACCCCGAATTGTTGGCAAGGACTACATCCTTCAAGATAAAGACATTATTGAAATCTATACTTAAATCTAGAACTGCTTAGTAATGGGTTTTATTAAAATAAAAACGAAGTTTTGCTTCGTTTTAGTCATTATACTCTCCCTACAGGACGCGTTCAGAACCTTAGATTGGAGAGAAATAAGGGAGAGATTAGTAGGATTAGAGCCTATTTTGAAGCCGTCTTTAAGCCATCAATAACCAAATTCCAATAAACGCCAATAAAGAACCTATAACTTTTTGGGTAAAACGATTCCTTTCTTTTAGAAATATAAATGCCAGAATAACTACCAATATAACTGATGACTGACTTATTGGCATTATTTGAGAGGCATCCCCTCCCCTCTGATAAGAATAATATACGCCTAAAGTGCCTACGCCAAGAAGGAAAGATGCTATCACCATCCTAAATAATCTTTTTTTATCTAAAAATAACCTAAATTTACTTATAGACTTTGGTCTAATTGCTAAAAGAAGAAGGGCGGGAAATAGAAAGGCTATAGCTGAATATGACGGAGCCTCAAAATGGTTTAGTAAAAATGCGTCATTAGTAAAAGAGAGGCCTGAAAAAAATGCACCAGCCAAAACAAAAAGGTGTCCTTTATTTAATTTCCACTCTTTTCCTTTCCAACTGACAACTGTTATTCCAGCCAGCACCAAGAGCATCCCTATTATTCTTACCAAATCCACTTGCTCTCTTAGAAAAATAGCCGCTGTCAGCATTGTCCATACTGCTTTTGATGACCATAAAATTGAACTTTCTGATACTTCTATGGTTTTAAGTCCCTTAAAACCAAAGAAATTAGCTAAAGCATATAGCAAAGACATCAAAAACAAATAAGGTATTAACGGTCTCAAAGGCGGTAAATTAAAACCTGTAAAAGCAACATAAATGAAAAATAAAATAGCTATTATCAGTTGAAAAACAATAGCATAAGTAAAAGGATCGCTTTGTTCATCTTTTAAAAGCACTCTTTGGAATAATAAAGAAGTTGAGATAAACAATACTCCAATTAAAACTAAAAAAATCCAACTCATATATTTACATTTTATCAAAAAACCGCCTTCTTGGCGATTAGTTTATAAAAAGAATTACCGAACAAATGGTTCAATCTATAAAAATATACTCCCCCTATCGGACGCATTCAGAACCATAGATTGGAAAGAAATAAAGGAAAGATTGGCAGGTTTAGAGCCTATTTTGGTAGGGATTTGAATAAAAAAAGAGTAAAAATTAAATTTATTTTTACTCCATATTTTCTAAGCCTCCCAATCTATTGGCTCAACCTCTTCAACAAATAAATTTACTATGTCTCCTTCAATGGCTTTTGATAAGATGGTATGCATTTTTTCGTCGTCAAATGTCGCATCCTTATCTACCGTATGAATGGCAAACTTAACTTCAAATCTTTTAAATTCTTTTAATTTCTTGCCACAACGAACACAATAATAACTGTCAGGTGTTTCTCCTTTGCATTTGGGACATTTTATTTTTTTGGGTTCTTTTTTCTCTTCTTCAAAACATCTACCTTCACCTGGTGACGGAACTATTGACATTTTAAAAGACCTCCTCTATCTTTTTACTCTATATTAATAATTTGTCAACTAAAAATCACCTCTATTACGAGGTGGCAAACCTTAACTCCCCAGTTCAAAAATTATTATAATCTTAGAGGATAGAGAGTATATGGGGATTTTGAGGGATAGATTGACTGAGATTAGGGGTTGCTTGGTGGGAGTTTGAGTAAAAAAGACGGCTAAAATTCAGCCGTTAATTTATTTATTTCTTTTTAATCATTCCGTAGATTGCAGTTTTTCTACCAGTCCTCAATGCCCATCCAATATCTCCATAGGAAAAGTGCCACCATTCAAATTTATAGTTAGTAAATCCTACTTTTTCCATTACTTCTCTAAGAAGTCGTCTATTCTTCAAGATTCTATCTGGAATCTTGTCTTTCTTAGTTCTCATTGGTAAAGACCTACTATTTGGATAACAAATAGTTAAGTCTATTGTTCCACCAGTAGCATGATATGGTGTAATTCCTGAATCAGGCGGAAATACCCATTTATTCAACTCTTTCCTTAATTGAGCTTTTGACCAGTCAGAATGTTCTTTCTTTAGCTTTCTTAAGTCTCTGAAATAGTATCTCTTTTGCTCTTTCAAAGGACGCCAGGCATCGTTTATCTTAAGCTTATATCCCTTGGGTAGAAGTCTCTGAGCCTTTTTTAACATCTTAACTACTGTTTTTCTGGCAAAAACTGACTTCTCTTTCTTTAATCTTCTTTTTTCTAATCCCACCATAATTCCAGGACATTCCTTTTTAATATCTACTAAAGATTCATTGTTATCCACTATCTTTATCTTTTTTAAGGCTTTAATTGGTTCTCCTTTCATATCTTCCCCTCAAATCTTATAGTTCTTAATAAACTCAGTTGGTTTAGTCCAATACCTCAATTTAGTTCTTTTCTTTACTTCTTCTCGCCAATAACCTGGTAATACTTCGCCTCGCCAAGCAGGAGCAAAACAGATAGCAAAGTGTAAATGAGCATCTTCCCACCAACCATTAGCTTGAGAATAACTTCTGGCTACTGTTCCTATCTTCTGTCCTAATTCTACTCTATCTTTTTTCTTCACTAACATCTTGCCTAAGTGTCCATAAAGAGAAAAGAATACCTTTTTAGTCTTTGGATTCTTATGAGCGATAATGATGATATTTCCCCAATTACGATAACCACCTCTTTTGGGGCTTTCTTTAGTAGCGTGTAAAGCAGCATAAACTACTTTACCTCTCCCTACAGCAAAAACATAAGTTCCTGCCTTGATATTACAGTCTTCTCCTAAGTGTAATCCCCAGTCTTTTCCGTCATATGTGTCTTGTTGTTTAAACTTACAACTGTTTACCTTCCAGCTTTTCAAAGGAAAATCTAATTTTGGAGTATATGGATAAGCCATACTTTCTATCTTATACCATAAAGCTTTTAAAGGTGCTATTTTATCACCTCCGCTTATAACTTAATAGAATTTATTTAGAAAGTCAAAAAACTGCCTCTTTGGCGTTTTTTTACGAACTCCATCTAATAAAGTTATAAAAGTTCAAAGTATTCTTCACAGAAATTAGGATTGCACGGTCTTATGTTCTGATAATTCCTGCTGAATTTCAGCCTCGGGTTAATTAACTCACATAATCGCTGAACTGACGGTTCACCAATTTCTTTACATATAAATCTGGTATCTAAATCAAGCTTCTTGCAAGCTTCTAAATATGGGCAGAAACCAGAAGATTCAATCCTGATTTTATCTTTCCCCACCCTTACCATCTTAGAATGCTCAGGATTTATCTTCATATGGTCAAAATATATAGTCTTGTATGCTTTCTCTTCGTCTGGTAATTCCCTATATTTTGATAAAACAGCATCTTTGTTTTCCTCAAACCACAAAACTCTCCTTTGAGTAATTAAATCAGCTAATTCTTGAGCGGTTGAAGCGCTATTTTTAACTCTTCTCAACTGCTCTAATTTCTCTTCAATTGCTTTTTGTTCAAATTTATTAAACATCATTCTCATCCTACCAAAAAACCGCCTTCTTGGCGACTCAGTTTATAAAAAGGTTTTCCGAACAAATGGTTCAATCTATAAAAAGTTGCTCCCCAGTTCAAAGCTTATTATAATCTTAGAGGATAGAGAATATATGGGGATTTTGAGGGATAGGTTAACTGAGATTAGGGCTTGTTTGGTAGGAGTTTGAATAAAAAAGAGAGGTATTCCGAAGAATCCTCATTTAAGAAAGGGTGAAAGGATATTTATTTTTCTTTTTCTCTTTTGAAAATGGCTCTACCTATTGCCCAATTAATAGTTACTAACTCCCACCCATCTTGTCCTGCTATGTCAAGAACCATTATTAACTCTGTAGTGTCCTTTGAGGCAGCTACTGTCGGTATTTCTTCTATTCTATTTTCCCATTTCTTCATTTGTTAAAACCTCCTCTCTCTTTCTACTCTAAACACATAATTTGTCAAATCAAAAATCGCCTTCTTGGCGATTTATCTTTTTCGTCCCGTAAGGTTTATCGTAATAATAGAAGGTTTAGGGAAACAATATCTTACCCCAAAATGTAGCAAAGTAGCCGCCTTCGCAACTTGCAATATATCTGCCAAAAGGCACCCACATCACATTATAATCACAAATCAATTCGCCAGTGTATTTATCTATCGTTCCGTCTATTTTAGCTCTTTCCTGAAACACCTTATCGTGCAGACTTTGATTGTCCAGCCACGGCGCCCGTGCCAATATGACGATCAAAGCAGTAATTGTTGCAATTATGATTATTTTTTTATTTCTGGTCATAACTTAATTATCTTTCAACTTTCTTTCTTAGGAAAAGATATAATATTCCCCCGATAATAATGCTGACGACAATCGCTATCAAAATTCTTGTTAAAAAATCAAGTCCAAATTCGTCTTTTAACCAACCTGTTAAAAAACCAGTAATTGCTCCAACCACTCCTCCAATAATCGCGCCTTCTTTTGAAAATCTTTTTTTATTTTTAGATAAATTATTATCCATATTTTTATTTTACCAAAAAACCGCCTTCTTGGCGACTCAGTTTATAAAAAGGTTTTCCGAACAAATGGTTCAATCTATAAAAAGTTGCTCCGCATCGTGAACAACGTTAGAACCAAGGTTATGGAGAATGAAGGGATATTTTTGCCAAATTTAGCTGGACGATGTTAGAACCTGTTTGATTAAGTAATTTTAAAAAACTTCTTTAAGGGCCTATATCGTGAAGTTCCTATAAACACTATTCCCATTATTCCAAGAGGAACAGGCCATATCCTTAATCCTTCTTCTCCTCCCGTCAATAAAAGTATCACTGATATTGCTACTATCACTATCCCAATCCAAAACATTACTTTATTTGGCTTTTTATTTTCTTGTTCCATATACTTTATTCTACCAAAAAACCGCCTTCTTGAGAAAACGGCTGAAATTGGCTCCGTATATTGAAGATAGTTCGAACTTATTTCGCCGCCGAAGGCGGCGATGAATCCTCCAAAAATTCGGAGCGGCTTCGTCGCGATCTTTAACAATTTCAAGTTTTTCTTTAGCGGCAAATATCTTTATAGACAAAAACGGAGTCCCATCTATAAGATAATGTTAAAACTTATTTGGTGGAATTTTCTCTAAGTCTCGAAAAAATCTCTGAACATCAATTACAAATAATGCCTTTCCATATATTTTTATTTTACTATGTATCACCGCTTTAGCGATCTCTGAAACTTCTCGGTTCCTCGGATTGTACTCTAAGTTGCTGCTTAATCCTATTATAGATATGTAATGATAGACAAGAAGTCAAATAAGAAGATATTAGAACCCAAATAGCTATAACTGGCGGGAATAATATGGTCAAGAAACCAAAAGGATCTCTAGCGTAGATGACGGGTAGAATAAATACCAATACAATACAATAAATAATTTTTCTCTTTGTCGGTTTAAAAAAATGAACTATCTTAATTGCCTCATGCTTAACCACAAGCTCAAATACGCCCCTTAAAATCAAATAGCCAGTCAGGAATATAAAAATAAAATAAAAATATAGTTCGCTTTCAAAAAAACCAAAACCGAAAAAAGTATAATCGAGATTAAACAAGGGAAACCAGAGATTTATGACTAAAATAGTAATGCCGATTATAAAGGGGAGCTCAGAAGAATTTTTAGATAACATATGCTTTGTTTTGTTTCACGACTTTTCCTTTATTCTATCACCTCTTTAGTAAATAGTAAAAATTTCTTTTACCCAAATATAGTTCAAGCCGATATTTTTACAGGTTCTTTAGTAATTTTAAGATCGCGACGAAGCCGCTCCGAATTTTTGGAGGATTCATCGCCGCCTTCGGCGGCGAAATAAGTTCGAACTATCTTCAATATACGGAGCCAGTAAGGAAAAGTCAAGCTTTTATTGGTCGCCTCGCTTCGCTCGGCGACCAAATTGAACGGGACTTTGGGCGAAAAAATTAATTGGCGATTTTGTAAAAAATTTAAATTAAACTATGAAATATATTATTTACGTCCGAAAATCAACCGAAGACGAAGATAGGCAAGTATTGTTTATCGAAGCTCAGCTAGCTGAGCTTCGGGAACTTGCCGCTAAAGAAAAACTTGAAATTGTAGCTTCCTTTCAGGAAGCAAAAACTGCCAAAGAGCCCGGGCGAACAAAGTTCGCTGGAATGCTATCATCAATTGAAAAAGGTAAGGCAGAAGGAATATTAAGCTGGCACCCAGATAGATTGGCCCGAAATTCAGTTGATGGCGGTAAAATAATCCACATGATTGACCGTGGTTTAATTAAATCCCTCAAATTTCCCACTTTTTGGTTTGAACCAACACCTCAAGGTAAATTTATGCTCAATATTGCTTTTGGTCAATCAAAATATTTTGTTGATAATCTTTCAGAGAATACCAAAAGAGGTTTACGGCAAAAGATTAGAAATGGTATTTGGCCTGGTTGGGCACCGGTGGGATATTCGAACAATCCAAAGACAAAAATGGTATATGTCGAACCAAAGAAAGCGCCAAAAGTAAAAAAACTTTTCGAACTCTACGCCACAGGTGAATATACCTTTCATTCTCTCGCAAATTGGTGCAAGGAATATAAGCTAAAAGGAAATCTTGGTAAAGAAATCTCGACCAGTAATATTCCAATGATTCTCCAAAATATTTTCTATATTGGCTTGATGAAATATAAGGGAGAAATTTTTGAAGGAAAACATAAACCTTTAATATCAAAGAAACTTTTTGATAAGGTTCAAGAAACTCTGAAACAGCGGGGCCGGGTCCAAGAAGTCAAAAAACATTACTTCCCCTTCGCTGGTTTAATGAAATGTGGCTTTTGTGGTTGTGGAATTACTGCTGAAATCCAAAAAGGACATAATTATTATCGCTGTACCAAAAAGAAAAGTCCTTGCCCGGAAAAATATCTAAGAGAAGAAGTGCTTTTGGACCAAATCAAAAACTTTCTTCAAAAAGTTTCTTTGTCGAGCCAAGACACAAAGAAAGTTCTATTTGAACTAAATAAAGAAAGGAAACAAGCCAAAGAACAAGCCAAAACAACTGTTCAAAACCTAAAAACTCAACTGAAAGAATTTGAAATAAAACTAGAAAAACTTTTAGATTTACATTTGTCTGACAGCTTATCCACAGAAGAATATTCTGCCAAAAAACAAAAATTTCTAACCAAAAAGTTAGAATTACAAGAGAAAATCAGAGATTTTGAACAAAAGGGACTATCCTGGCTCGAACCGGCCAGAGAGTTTGTTTTGAAGCTAAATTATGCGGAAAAACTGCTAAAATCGGAAAATAAGGAAGAAATAAAAACATTTCTTAAAAATATCGGCTCGAACCACATTTTACAAAATCGCCAATTAATTTTTTCGCCCAAAGTCCCGTTCAATTTGGTCGCCGAGCGAAGCGAGGCGACCAATAAAAGCTTGACTTTTCCTTACTGGCTCCGCGGACAGGACTCGAACTTATTTAGTCAATTCTATTATAAGAGTAAAGTAATTGAAAATCCTAGGATTGAGAATAAGGTAATTGGCGGCAGGGCAGGAATTGGTTTTTTGATTTTTTGACTGGTAAATATTAAATAGCTCAAAAGAAGACCAATCAAAGAGAAAACAGCTACAATTAAAGAAGGAGCAATTCCTCGAGGAATTAAAGAAACGCAAAGCAACAAGGGAAAAGCTATATCTCCTCCGCCTAAAATTAGGAATTTCCCGCCGGCTTTAATCTCTGTTAGTTTTCCTTTAAAATCAGCTGCTTCTCGAGGAACAATCAAAGCTAAAACTGCCTGATGCTCAATCATTTCCTTGGCCATCTTAAC
Organism: uncultured Candidatus Saccharibacteria bacterium; assembly: GCA_964470765.1. GTDB lineage: Bacteria > Patescibacteriota > Minisyncoccia > Minisyncoccales > JAGGXC01 > CAYYDV01. The sequence goes on along the minus strand of CAYYDV010000005.1, from coordinate 1,538 downwards.
CATATGTTTAGTCTTATAAACAGCAATAAAGTCATAAACTGAAAAAACTATTAAAAGAGTAGCCACCATTAAAGGATCTAATCTTAATCCTAAACTAGCTCCAACCCCAGCTATTCCTAAAATTATACAAAGGTTATGGACAAAAACTGATGATTTCTTCAGCCAAAGAAAAATTAAATAACCCATCAAGACTAAAGATAAAATGTCTCCCAGCCATAAATCCAAAGTTATTACCCCACCAAAAAAGATAACAAAAACAAAAAGAGCTTTAAAGATTACTCCTTTTTTTGACTTAGATTTTATAAGGAAAGGGATAGTTAAAATAAATAAGGTAGCTATAAGAAAAGATAAAATTAACCTCCAAGGACTAATAGCAGAAACAGGAACTTTCTGAATTTCCAAAAATTTATTTATTCTAAAAGCTGTAACAATTCCTAAAAATAAAGTTAGAGAAAATAAAAGAGCTTCCCAGAAAAAAACTTTCATCTGGGCTTTTTTATTTTGGTCTTTTTTGCTCTTTGGCATTTTTTATAAATAAACTGGCTTGGTGTTCGAAAAGCCAGTTTTCCTTTCTTAGCTCGCTTTGAGGAATACTTCTTCATAATCTAGATTTCAATGCTTCAGCTTTATCAGTTTTTTCCCATGTAAATTCTGGTTCTTCTCTGCCAAAATGACCATAACAAGATGTTTTTCTATATATTGGTCTTTTAAGATCTAATTGCTTTATAATGTCAACTGGCCTAAAGCTGAAGTTTTCTTTTACAGCTTCAAGAATTTGTTCTTCAGGAATTTTATTAGTACCAAAGGTTTGTATAAAAATACTTACCGGATCTGAAACCCCAATAGAGTAAGCAACTTGTATCTCGCACTTATCTGCTAACCCTGCGGCAACTACATTCTTCGCAACATATCTAGCCATATAGCTTCCGCTTCTATCAACTTTTGTAATGCATTTACCAGAGAAACAACCACCACCATGTGCTCCAACTCCTCCATAAGTATCAGCAATGATTTTTCTTCCTGTTAAACCTGCGTCAGCTGGAGGACCTCCCAATACAAACCTCCCTGTAGAATTTATAAAGATTCTTGTTTTCTCGTCTATTATATTTCTTAGCACTGGCTTTATAACAAGTTCCTCAATATCTGTACGAAGTTTTTTCAATCCAATCTCTTCTGAGTGATGAGCAGCTATTACCACTGCTTCAACTCTTTCTGGTTTACCATTGCTGTATTGTACAGTAACCTGACTCTTCCCATCAGGTCTTAAGTAGGGTAAAGTTTTGTTTTTCCTCACCTCAGCTAATTTCATAGTCAGTTTATGAGCTGACATAATTGGTAACGGCATTAATTGAGGCGTTTCATTGCTTGCATATCCAAACATAAGCCCTTGATCACCAGCACCTTGTTCTTTAAACTCTCCTTTTCCTTCTTCAACTCCCTGGGCAATATCTGGGCTTTGTTCATGCAGAGTAACAATGACGCCTACATCATCACAGCAAAAACCATATTCAGGCTTACCATAACCAATATCTCTTAAC
>CAYYDV010000004.1:0-32264 GCA_964470765.1 uncultured Candidatus Saccharibacteria bacterium | reverse complement strand
GAAAACCAATCTCAAGCACAAGAATATTAAAAGGCGAAATAGATAAAGAAGGAAGGAAGCCATCCGAACATTCTTTTATTAGGATTTTGTGGTAGAATAATAAAAAGGTCAATAACTAATTAATCAAAAAAAACATTATAATCAAAAATCTCAACAGAGGAATATCTGCCCCTCTAGCTATCACCCTTATTCTCCTTCTAGCTCTTTTAGTTGGAGGATTTACTTATTGGCAGTATTCAGAGATGGAGAAAGAAGAGGTCAAAGAGTCAGAAACAGAGATTCCAGAGAAAAAGATAAAAACCAGCAATGAATTTTTAGAGGTGGTTTCTCCTTTTCCTCATCAAAAAATAACTAGCCCGGTTAAAGTTTCTGGTAAATCAAACTTTTTTGAGGGTAATACCAGGATAAAGATAAAAGATGACAGTGGTGAAATTTTAGCCAATACTTTTACTACTGCTAAAGGCTGGTTGGGTGAATTACATTCTTTTTCTAAGAATGTATACTATATTAGACCTTATGCTAAAAAAGGTATCGTAGAAGTTTTTGAAGATTCAGCTAAGGATGGAAGCGAGATAAATAAGGTTATTATCCCGGTGATTTTTGAAGATTATATAAATGAAAGTGGTCTTTAATGCTATGTTCGGGAAGGCTTCTCTCAATGAAAAAAGACAAAACTGCGGTTTTTTCTATTGACATCTCTTCATCAAAAATATATTATATTTAAATATACTCAAAATAGTACTTTATATACAAAAAATATAGGAGGAAAGGAAATGAAGCATATTTTCGAAAAAATACCCTTTTCACAAGTAGAGGCTGATATGAGGGCTGTTTCGGATGAAGAAACAAAGAAAAAGATCTATGCAATAGATGTAGAACTAGATAAGGAATTAAGAGGACCAGATTATCTTGAAAGTAAAATGAGAATCATACAACTTAAAGATGAAAGATGTAAACTGAAAAACGGGAAAAAACAGTAATGAAATTATAAAAGTAAAATGTAGGAAGTTCCAACTGGTCCTTCCTCTTTTTTGTTTCGAAAATACACTGCGACAATAAAAAAGGCCTGAGAAGTTTCTCAGGTCTATGGCTTTTGTTATAAAAAGTGCAGTTTTTATGCCTTTACACTCAGAACATCTGAACATTATAACATGCCCCAGAAGAGAAGGAGGTTCTTCAGAAGAGAGAACCATACCTTCTTTAACAAGAGTCATTGGAGTATCGCAATTCTCACAGTCAGGATTTTCACAGTCAGGCGGATTGTTCAAAAATTTCTCTCTGAAACTTAATAAATCATCCATTTACCTCACCACATAAAGACCTATTAACATATTAAAACATTTAATTAATAATGTAAAATCGTTAGGTCCTGCCGCGCCGGTGCGCCGTTGACAGATAATCTAATCTATTTTAGTGTATTATTGGAGGCTAAAAATGGGTTTTATAGAAATGATTATGTCTACGATGGAAAGGGCAGATTTAAATTCGGCAAAAATACGTTCTTTAGAAACTAAACATGTCGAAGAAATTGAAAATATTCAATGGGTAGTAAAAAAATGGAAGAAAAACGGCTGCTTATACTTTAAAACCGAAATTATAGGAGAAGACAGCGAAATAGGGCTTTTCCTTATTAACAGAGAGAATATAGACGAGAAACTTAATCAGGTTATCGGAACAATAATAATTCACCGAAACCGAATTTTAAAATTAGAGGATAAAGACATAAGAATAGAAAGGTCGCTTTTCTTAGCGGGGAAGAAAACTTATCTGACTATTACTGTTGATATATGGAGAAAAGACGAAGAATACAAGAAAGAAGCCGAAGCAGAATTAGAAAAAACTATCAAGCTATTTGATAAATTCGTTGAATAAGAACCATGCCTCGCTGACGCTCGGCAGAACCTTGATTCTCGCTGTGCTTGAATTCGGGCACTCTTATTTTAAAAAAACCTAAAGAAAGTCAATCTATCCAAGGGAGATAAAAAAGATTTCTATCTCCTTTTTTTATTTCCAAATACGCCTGGATGTCTTGGACGATGTTTAGTATTGACAAATAATAAAAAATGTTTATAATCAAAGTAAAGTAGTTCTTTTTAGGAGATATATAAATGACACGAGAAAAAAAGCAAAAGAAAGTTAATCTTTTTGAGGCACTTTATATCTACGATCTGAGAATAGCCGTTATCCTAACAATCACCATTCTTTTCTTGTTAGGTCTCACAACTCAAGCCGCTTTAAAGGGGGATTTATCTGAAACAAAAATATTAATCGCAGTAATATTACTTGGAATACTAGCAATTTTTACATTATCATTCGCTATTTCAGGTTTCCGTGATTATAAAAGCTTCAAAAAGACAATTAAGGGAGATAAGAAAATATAATTCTTTCTCCTGTTTTTTTTATTCCAGAATCTTACATCATAGACGATAAGACACTTAAGTTTTTTAAAAAAGACGGGTTGGTTTTTATCCACCGTCTTTTTAATTTCTGTATTTCTTGCTCTATTATTTTATTGATTATCCTTATCTTCTTTTTTCTCTTCTAGGAATTTCTTTCCAAATTTTTCAATCGTCCCTACAATTCCTTTTTCTCCTGGCGAATTACTTCCCAATCTTTCAAAGGCTCTTAAGATCTCTAAAGGTACAGCAAAAACAATCGTATTTGACTGGTCAGAGCTTATGTCATTAATTGATTGAAGAGTTCTCAAATGAAGAGCTCCGCTGGATTGCGATAAAGTATTGGCAGCTTTGGCTAGATTGTTGGCAGCAATTACTTCTCCTTCAGCCTTAATGATTATTGCTCTTTTTTCTCTTTCTGCTTCAGCCTGTTTACCAATCACTCTTTTCATTTCTTCTGGTAGAGTTATATCTTTTAATTCCACGTTGTTAACTTTAATTCCCCAGGGATCGGTAGCTTTATCTATAATATTTCTTATATTTTCCGAAACTCTATCTCTTTGAGAAAGAAGCTCATCCAAATCTACCTGACCTACAGCATTCCGCATTGTTGTTTGGGCTAACTGAGAAATGGCATAACGAAAATTTTCTACTTCTAAAACTGCCTTATCAGCATCGCTAACCTTATAGTAAATAACCGCGTTAACGCTTACTGAAATATTATCTTTAGTAATCGCCTCCTGATTCGGCACATCTACTGCCTTCACTCTTAAGTCTATTTTTTGATAAGACTGGATGATGGGCAAGACTATTCTCCAACCGGGCGGCATCAATCCAATGTACTTACCAAGCATAAACTTAACTCCCTTTTGATACTGATTAACCTGCTTAATTGAGATTAAAATAATAAAGAAAATTACTCCTAAAATTCCCAAGATTGTATTTGGCATATTTTTTAATGATTAATAATTAATCTTTTTGACCTTTTTAGAATATCTTTAATACTATCATAATAAGAACTTAAAGCAATGATTTATAATATAGAAGGATTGTCAAAGAAAGGTTTTTTCTTTACAGATTCGCTCAACATAGATTCTAAGACGTCGCCTCGTAAAAAGGGTGGTTTTATCTTGACAAAACATAAATAAATATGGTATAATATAGATGTAGGGAATGAAAGAAACCGCAGGAGGTGAAAGAAATTGGTTATTGGAACCGGAATATATGACGAAGAACTAAGCGAGGAAAGAAAAGGTAAGATAGCAGTACAGCTCATTAAATACATTATACGAGAAAAAATGACTATTAAGCAGTGGGTGAATATAGAAAGAATAATTGGTAATCTTGTAAAGGAACCTGAGCTAAAAGCAGAGAATATCTCAAAAGAAGAACTCATGAAATTCACAGATACTTGTTTTACAGAAATACACGAAGAAATAAAAAACAGCTAGAATGCTAAACTAAGAAATAATTTTTAGAGAAGGCAAGTTTGAGACGTATGTCTCCTTAAAAGGGTAATTGCACTTCCTTTCTGTAAGAAAGTAAAGGCAGAACAAGAACCTTCGCTCCCTTCTCTATCTCATTTCTTTTCATCCCTTCAACAGTTCATTAAATTGTAGTCAATTTCCAACCAACTGGAATAGACTCAATCACTTTTAAAGAGAGGTTAAGGAAAAATCTTCTAGGTTAGAAACTCCCTCAATAGCTTCCAACTCAATCTAGAACAGATTTCTCTCCTTCCTCTCTCTTTTCTTTTTCAGCACTTCTTCGGAAGATCTTTTTTATTTCGGAGTCCCACAACATAGATGGCAGGACTCTCAGATTTAAAAAGTCGCTAAAAAGGCGGTTTTTTTAGTTGACAAATTCTTGATTTCAAGTAAAAAGAGATAGGAGGTTTAGAATGCTCATTACAAGAAGAAAAAAAGCTGGAAGACCCATTGAGAACCCCACTGGTGAGCTCATATATGAAATGATTGGCCGTCCAGAACATCTAGGGAAGGTGACTAAACATAGCGTTGGTTATGTTATTTTGCCACCTAATTGCTCCTCTCCGCCTCATTGTCATCCAGAAGCTGAGGAGACATACTACATACTTAAAGGGCAGCCAACGATGTATATTAACGACAAAGAATATTTTCTTTCTCCGGGAGATGTTATATTGATTCATTCCCAAGAACACCACCAGATTTTGAACATTAAAAATGCAAGAGGAGGAAATGTTGATTTTATTGTAATATGTGCACCAGCCTGGGAACCCAATAATACTGTTTTATTATAGAAGGTTAAATCCTTCTTTTTTATTTATTCTTTTTGAAAGATTCGCCCAATATGTCTTTGAAGCTGTTTTATATTGACAAATTATTAATATAAGTGTATAATATTAAAAGGAGGTGGTAATATACCACAGATTTATATGATCATCGCGTCTCATGTGAGAGACGTGATTATGAGTAAGATTTCACTGCTAGAACCAAAACTTATTTCAGCAGTGGAGAAAGGGTTTGATTTAGAAGGATTAAACGATGTAGCTCTTACGATCTCTGCACCCGTTCTTCATACTAGGGGAGAAAAGGATATTCAGATTGAGATTCGTTATACAGCAGGCGAAGACGAGTATGATCGAGGTAAGCCATTTGATCCTTCTCTTGAAGAGCAAGGAAAGCTTAGTGATCTGATCGACCTGACACTTGTAAACTTCTTCCAGAAGCACAAACTGATATCAGTTTCAGTATGGTGTAAACCATTTTATCGTAGCTTCTTTAAGGCATACGGTTAAATCAAGCTCATGTCTTATGGTATTTATATCATAAGGCTTCTTCTTTTCCAGAGTCTCACAAGACATATTTTGAATAGTGTTAGGTCCTGCCATCTATGTTGTAGGACCTTTAAATAGAAAAGTGATCAAGGAGGAGAGATGGGATATATAGAATATTATCTCCTTGATCACATTGTTTTTAAGAAGTCGTAGTAGTTTTTAATCTTCTGGAAAAAGTGTTTTCACTACATCTCTAAGCGATGGACCTGCAGCACCAAGAACAAGATTAAAAGGAACTCCTTTTTTCTTCATTTCTAATAATCCTTTGACTCCTTCTCCTATTTTTAGGAATATATCCGTTGTTTCTTTATCAAGTTTTTCTTGCTGTTCAAGCGTCAACTTACTATAATAACCTTCATCTACCATTTCTTATCACCTTCTATATCTAGTTTTTTCCCAAGATTACTTGGGAGGCGAAAGAATAATTTCTTATTCTCTTGCACTCATATTGTACCATATTAACTTCCTGTTTGTCAATATTAAACGTCGCACAAGACATATTGTGGGAGGTTCGCACAAGATGCGTTGTGGGACGTTTAAGACATCTTGTGCGACATTAACAGATCTCTTAGTTGACCATTATTAAAAATAAGAATACTCTAAAAGTAGAAGAAAAAGGCACTTAATTCACTTAAACAAGTATAATGTTTAATTTCTTTCGTAAAGAAAAAACTAAAATAAAAGCAGTTAATGATCAAGATTTAATTCCTTACTTAAAATCATTAGGGGTATATGAACAAATAAAGGAAGGAAAGATTCTTTGTAAATTCTGCGGTAATAAAGTCTCCTTTAAAAACCTACAAGCCTTATTCCCTTGTGGGCAAGATATTTGTTTCGTATGCACTAACGTTAAATGTTTAATTAAATTACATCATGATTGATTTAGTTTGTTCGTATTTGAATTCAGAAATTTTATGTCAAATTATTAAAGATTCGCCCAGAATAATTACATATTTTTTAGTTGGCCTTCTTGCCATTTATGGAATTTTCAATCTTTTAGTAAATACAATTCCAAATATTGAGATCTTTAAATCGAAGATATACCTCCCTCTTGTAAAAAAAAGAGCATTTAAGAGACTGACCAAACAAGCTATTAAGGCAGATATTAGAGGTAATGTTAATTCAGCAGTTTTAAAACTTAAAAACGAGTTTCCCTCCGGTTGGTTAAAGCCAATGGAAATCGAATGGGTTCAATATGGAGATCGAAAAGATTTTTTAAACGATAACGAAATAGTAATAAGAATTAGACCATTAGAAGATCAGAAAATTAATTTTATTAACGCGCTTTATTGTTTTTTAAAAAAATCTTTTTTCCCAAAGAATAAAAAGGTTATCCCTGAATCATACCTTGAAGCCTCTGTCTTATTTACTTCTAACAAAATACTAAAAAACCAAAAACCAGAATTAATAGATTTATTTAATGATTATGTATTAGAGCCGGAAGTTGATAAAAACGAAAAAATACTTAGAATTCTGGAGAGATACAACAAAATTGATGAACGCGGATTTTTTTCGGGAACTTTTATAAGAGAAGTGCATGCGGTTGCTTCCGAAGTTAAACTTACCTCATTACGTAATAAAATGCGTCAAGAAGTCAACGAGATCATTAAGCACATTGAAGATTTTATAAAACATTATGATGAAGGATTAAAACAAAGCAAATGGAGGAACACAATCCCAGCAGAGATGTGGAGTCGTTTAGGCCCCGTTACTAATTATGGATTTCTTTTAATCGCTATGCCAATTAAAGCTTCTCAAGGAAGCAAAGCTATTCAGGGTTTTGTTAATCGTGCAAAAAAAGATCTTAAAATTAATGTTAAACGTTTATATGTATTCGGAACTGACAGTGAAAAACATTTTGCAAAAAGGGTTATTCATACTATTTCCCGAGAAGTACCAGAATATAAACTAATAGAAGAATTTAATTTATCTAATGATTATCGTGGGAATCCAGGAGGAATTGGAGCCCTATTTGTTAAAAAATAAATTAAAAGAGGTGCTGGATTTAAACCTAATGTCGCACAAGGTGTAAAAAGCGTCTAAATAACAAAAATATGTTAATTAGAAAAAACCAAGCAAAAATTATAGATAAAGGAGATAAAGTAATTAAGAAGTATACAGCTCCAGATAAACAACTGGAAATAAACCATATGACTCTCAATGGTAGAACTCCAGACAAAGAAGGAACATTTCTTTGTGAAACTAAGCTTCATTGGATGTTATTTGTAACAAAAGGGAAGGGAAGAGTATTCCGTAATGACGAGGTTTTTGATGTAGAAGAAGGTGATTGTGTTGATTTTCCTCCTGGAACTAGATTTGCTGCTGAAGGACGTAATTTTGAATACATTACCGTTGAAAATCCAGCTTGGTATCCTGAACAGGCCAAGATTGTAGATAAAGACGGCAAATCGCTAAAGTAATAATTTTCTGGTAAAATAATAATAAAATAATATAAAGAATTACATATGTCAGTTTTAATAAATTTCAAAATTTGCGATAATTCTAAAGATTGTAACGGTATAAAAGTTTGCCCGATAGGAGCATTTTATTGGGATGAGAAACAAAAAACAATAGCAATTGATAATGAAAAATGTATTAGTTGTGGCAAATGCGAAGAATCATGTTCCGTGGGTGCAATAAGGGTAGCTAAAGACGAAGAAGAATTTAAGAGAATTAAAAAGGAAATTGATAAAGACCCAAGAAAAATCTCTGATTTATTTGTTGACAGATATGGGGCAGTTTCTGTATTTCCTCCTTTTTTAATTTCTACAGAAGAATTCGATATTCATGTAATTCAGTCAACTAAGCTAGCAATTGCTGAATTGTTTACTGATGACTCAATAAAGTGTCTACTTCATTCAATACCTATTAAAGATTTATTCAAAGATATTGATGCTTTATATAGAAAAGTTAAGGTGCAAGAAAACGATCGATTTTTAAAGAAGTATGAAGTAAAAGAGCTCCCAGCTTTGTTATTTTTCAAAAATGGGAAACTAATTGGAAAGATAGAAGGACACTACAATATCGGCGAAAAGGAAAAACTCTTGGAAAAAGTCAATTCGATTATTTCTAAACATGGCTAAAGTAAAAATCCTAATAGAGGGTTATGCAAAAGAAATAGAAGGAGGTTGGTTAGCAAACTCTACTGTTACTTTTGTCCAAAGCAAAGGAAAGAATATAATAATTGACCCGGGTTGTAATAGAAAAAAATTATTAGAAGCATTAGAGAAAAATAAGCTTAAAACCTCTGACATAGATTTTGTTCTATTGACCCATAATCATACCGATCACACTCTCTTAGCTGGCATCTTTGAGAATGCTAAAGTTTTAACTGTATATGAGATTTATGATGGCGACAATCAAGTTGAACATGACAATGAAGTTCCAGGCACAGGCTTGGAAATAATTCAAACACCAGGTCATTGCCCAGAACACTGTTCATTAGAAGTTTTCACCCAAGAGGGAAATTATGTTATTGCTGGAGATGTTTTTTGGTGGATAGATAATGAAGAACAGAAGATAGATATACAGAAGAAAGATGATGCTCATCCTGAAGAAGTAGATATGGAGAAGCTTATTAAAAGCCGTAAGAAAATATTAGAAAGAGCAGATTATATTATTCCTGGTCATGGAAAAATGTTCAAATGTAAATAATCATGTCGAAATTGCCTTTTGTTAAAAACCAAGAAAACCAATGCATGCAATCCAATATGGTAATGGTATTGGGCTATTTTTTTCCTGAAAAGAAATTCACCCTTAAACAGATGAGTAAGAAGATGAAGAGAAAGAAAGGAAAGTGGGTTGCTCCAAGTCATGCAGCAGTTGTTTTAAGAAATCTTGGATTAAGCGTAAAAGCTTATGCAAATAAGGATATCCCTATAGAAAGAAAAAAGCTAATAAATCTTTATAAAAGGGCTTTTGGTAAGAATTATGAAAAGTTGATAAAAAATATCAACCTTGATGTAGAAGAATATTTTGATAGAAAGGTAAAAAAGGAGAAAATCTTCGAGGTTCGTAAGCATTCTTTAAGAGACTTTGAAGGATATCTCAGAAAAGGATATATTGTCGTACCCTGCGTAGATACTAATATCCTCTGGAAAAGGAAAAAGAAATCTTTTGCCGGTCATTTTGTTACAATCTTGAAGATAGATAAGAATAACGTTTGGATTCATGACCCAACCAAAGGACCAAATATAAAACATCCAAGAAGGTTATTTAATAAAGCTTTCAAAGTTAAAGCTATTGATGATGATGTTTTAGTAATATTTGGGAAATTAAAGAAGACTAGATAATTAATAAAAATCGTCTAAATAATAATCTTTTGGTATAATAAAATATATGAAAATTATAGGTATCTGCGGAAGCCCAAGAAAGGGAAATTGTGAATTCATGCTCCGTAAAGTTTTAGAAAGCACCGAAGATGCTGAAACAGAGCTAATTTTGCTTAGGGAAAAGAATATTGCCTTAGCTAATGGTTCAGGTCAGAGAATGCAAGATAACGATGATATGAAAGAAATTTTTCCTAAAGTAAAGGATTCAGATATTATTATTCTTAGCTCTCCAGTCTGGTATGATATGATTACTCCTCATATGCTTAACTTCATAGACAGATTACATCCTTATCACGATGAAATGTTAAAAGGGAAAGGAGTTGTGCTTATTATAGCAGGGGAGCTAACCGGAGAAGAAGCCGATGAATCACAAGGAATAGCTATTGATTATTTAAAACAGATAATAAAACTGTTACAACTAAACTTAATCGATATTATCTCAGCTAAAGGAGTAAAAGATGCCAATGACGCTGAGAAGAGAGAAGATATTATAAAAGAATGTCAGAGGCTTAGTAAGAAAATTAGTAAGCAATAATTTAGTATAAAAAGTGCCTAAAACTATGAAAAATAATTTTAAAATTAGAAAAGCAACAGTTAAAGACTTAAAAGACATTCAGAGGCTTAACTTTGAATTATTCAAAAGAGAGTATAAGCAATACGATAAAAGTTTAAATATGAAATGGACATATGGGAAAGTAGGGGAGAAATACTTCAGAAAAAAGATAACAAAAAAGGATAGCTTTGCAGAAGTAGTAGAAAAAGAAGGAAAAGTAATTGGTTATATGTGCGGTGGAATACAAGAAAGAATATTTTATAGAAAAAAGGCAAAATATGCTGAAGCAGAAAATATGTTTATAGAAAAGAAGTTTAGACGTAAGGGTTTAGGAGCTGCGCTAATAAAAGACTTTATAAGGTGGTGTAAAAAGAATAAAGTAAACTATATTTCTACCACAGCTGCTGCTCAAAACAAGCTAGGGTTAAAATTCTATAGAAGATATGGTTTCAAGGATTATCAGATGACCCTAGAGAGGAAACTAGATAACTAATAAAAAGCGTCTAAATTGGGAGACAACAACCGTTAGGGCGGGGGACTAACGGTTTTTTAATAAAGCTTGACTTTATCTTTTAATTTTAATAAGCTAAAGTCAACGACCGACTGTAGGTTGGATAGAACCGAATAACGAGGCGTTTAGGGCACGCCTACAACAATCAGTACGATTAGGAGAGTCGGCGGCCAGGGCCAGTTATTATTTATCATGCTGGCCATTTTTATTTGCTCGGTATGATATTGACAAAGAGGGATTCATGGTTATGTATGGCTTTTAATTCAACCAGCTTCATTTGGCACATTCTAAGGGTATCTCAGTATACCCGTTTATTTTTTTATTTCGAAGATTCTCCATACATTGACAAGTAGGGGATAGGTGTGATATAATTTAATTATTGGAGGTGTTAAAATAACTGTAGCAAAAGTTTATTGCTTACCAAGCGAAGTAAGCGAAGAAAAATTGAATGAAATGTATGAAGCTATTAAGAAAAAAATAGTTGGCACAGAAGAATTAGAAACGACACCAGAAGAAATTACTGTTCTTTTCCTTCCAGACATGATGAAATTAGGACTAGGAGACGAAATTATCGTAGAAATTGTGAAACGCTTTGACAAACCAAAGATAACTTCAGAAGTTTTAAATAATCTTGCAGAAAAAGTAGGGAAAGCTTTAATAGCGATTACTAGTCCGTCTCACGGATGGCAATGGAAAGTTCCTAAGTTTATGGAAGTTTCTGCAGAGATCTTTAGCAATCCTAAAAAGAAAGGATTATGGAGTTGCAAAGCATAATTATTACAAAAAAGGGCAATTAAAGATTAATCTTGAGCCCTTCTTTTTTATTATACATCTTTATAGGGGAGTAGTAATTTTCCACTTGACTGGGCCTTTTGCCTAGTATATTATTAAGGTAGATATAGTCGCACAATGTAGGTAAAGCGACATTGTTAAGAACAAATAAATAAGCCTAGAGAGCTCCCCTCAAAATACTCTTTTTTGAGTATAAGCTAAAATATAAGAATTTTTATGGAAAAATCAAACAAATCAATTATAAAACATATTCCTGATTTTCTAGATTATTGTGAGGTTGAAAAAGGCCTTGCTAGCAAGACTCAGGAAAATTACAGACGCTATCTTGAGAAGTTTATCTATTGGTTGAAAAAGACCAAAAAAGAAGATTTGAAGCCTAATGAATTGACGGCTGATGATATTTGGCAATATCGACTCTTCTTATCCCGTTTTCAGGATAATAAGGGAAAGCCCCTTAAAAAGGTCACTCAGAACTACTATTTAATCGCTCTCAGAGCCCTTCTGAGCTACTTTACAGCCAAAGACGTCCAATGTATCGCCTCAGATAAGATAAGCCTCCCGAAAGACGCTAAAAAGGAAAAAACAGTCAAATTCCTCAATTTAGAGCAAATTCAAAAGCTTCTACTGGCTCCTAACACTAAGACCCAAACTGGCCTAAGAGACCGAGCTATCTTAGAAACCTTATTCTCAACCGGTTTGAGAATAGCTGAATTGGTAGCTCTCAACAAAGAACAGTTTACCAACATTAAAGATAAAAAAGATTTAGAGCTAGGAATTATTGGTAAAGGAAATACTCCCCGGACAGTATATTTTTCAGAAAGAGCTTTATCCTGGATTAAGAAGTATCTGGAGACCCGAAAAGACAAAGAAAAAGCTCTCTTTATCCACTACCGAGCCAAAAAAGATATTGAGAACCGCTTGACCTCCCGTTCCATGGAAAGAATTGTTAAAAAATATGCTATCTTGGCCGGAGTGCCGATATTTACTACTCCGCATACGATCCGCCATTCTTATGCGACGGATTTATTAACCCAAGGAGTTGATTTAAGAACCATTCAAGAGTTTTTAGGTCACAGAAATATTGTTACAACTCAAATATATACTCATGTAACAAATAAGCGTCTAAGAGATGTTCATCGTAAATTTCATAGTGGCAAGAACTTAAAAGAATAAAAAAACTGTTAGTTCTCTACCCTAACAGTTTCTAACGTCTGATTAAATGTCGCACAATATTATAATACTTCCTTTGGCTCCTGAAGCTCATAAATGCAGATGAATTACTCTGGTGGAGTATAAATTATATCTTTGCCAAGAAAAGAAGAAACTTCATAAGAAGAATCTCCAATTTCGAAGTCAGCGTAAAGCTTATAGCCTGCACCAGAAGAAGTAGATGTATATTGATAGGAAAATCTTTTGCCTGGTGGCTCCCATCCTCTATCATAAAGAGGGTCTCCTGGTATTTCAGGAAGGTAAGGTTCTAAATCAGTTGGGAGATTTTCGCAGACAGGCGGAATATCTTGTGAATCCCCAGCCTCTATTGAACACCAATATCCATCTTCTTCTATTGGATAACGACCATTATCCATATAGAAAAGTTGAAGGGCTGTTCTGATGGTATTTATCTCTGCAACTCTTTTTGTGTCTCGGCTCTTAGCTTGGTTAGGTTTTATCGAAACAAGAATAAGAGAAATTAAGACTATCGCAATAATAGCAATAGTTGATAATTCTATGAGAGAAAAGCCTTTTTGAAATCTCTGTTTTTTAGATGATTCTCTTAACATAGGTTACTTTTTTATTATTATACCTCTATAATAATTTTATCACAGTGATAAAAAAATCGCCAGTTCCCTACTCTAACGGTTTCACTTCACTAATTAAACGTTGCGTAATATTAATCTTCTCCAAAACAGGATTCTTGTATTTTTTCTAAGTTATCCCTTATATCTTCAATTAGCTCTCTTATTTCTTTTACTTCCCGCCTAATAGTTAAAATGTCTTTTGACTTGATTGCTTGTTTAAGGATATCTATTTCTTCCTCTAATTGATCTAATTGAGCTTCCACTTGAGCAATAGTTTCTTTTTCAGCTGGACAAACTACTTTTAATATTTTAAGTGCTTGTCTAACTTTTTCTTTGAATTCTTCGGCCTTCTCAACGGCCTCATTGGCTATATCAACAATGGCCTTTCTTATGTTTTCTCTAATAACATCTTTATTTTCCCAAAGGTACTTTATAATTGCCTGATTGGCTGCTCTTAATTCCTTTAATGTTTCTGCTTTCTCAACATCATCTTTATACAATACCAGGGTTTCTTCAACCATATTTAAGGCCTCAATTACGCTTTGTTTGGTTAAGTCGCTTATTCGGGGATTATTTTCTATTTTACTTTCTATAATGTCTATTCTGTTTAGAGCTCTATCAATACCAGTAAGGATTATTTGTTTTAAGCCTGGAAAATCAAACTGGGCGCTTACTGTTGAGGCACTTACTGTTATTAAAAAGCAGACTGATAATATAATAATTACTTTTTTCATCTTAATTCGAGCGAAGCGAGAATCAAGGTTCTGCTCCGCAGGTTCTTAATCACCTTGGAAAATTTTTAACAAATCCTCATCTTCATCAAGCTCATTGATAGAATCAACAAGATCAGTAAAATCATTTACCATTGACTTAATCTCATTTATCGCTGCCCGTATTTCACTTTCTTGGGTTACTTCTTCTTCCACGCTCCCCTCTTCGGAAACTTCCTCTCCAGGAGCTTCTTCAGAAATCTCCTCTTGGGAAGATTCTAAAATCGGGATTTTCTCTGGTCTTAGGAAATAACAAGTAACTAAAGTTAAAGCAATAACCAATCCAACTAAACCAATTAAAATATAGTATTTCATTCTCATATTCTAAATTATAACACAAAATACCAATAAAGGTTGCCTAATATTAAAGAGTAAGAATGAGCTACTCCGCCTTTTAGGGCGAAGTATTCTTACCGCCAAAATAAAAAAGAAGGTGTTAAAACACCTTTTTTAGTTAATTTTTATTTCTTTTTCTATCTGGATTATTGCTTGAGCTATCAGGCCTGCCACAGAAATGATTTTCAAAGGAAATGCGTTTTTTATTGGTTTTGAAATCGGGAGAGTGTCCGTAACAATTATTCTCTCTAGATTTTCTATTTGTTGAAGATTTTTTAAGGCTCCCTCTGAAAACACGCCATGGGTTGCAATGACAATGGTTTTATTTGCTTTTAAGCCGTTTAATGTTCCTTTAACAGTGTCAGCGCTGCTTATTTCATCGTCGCGGAAATAAATGTCTTTCCCTTCTGTGTCTTCTACGCCCCAGTTTTTTCTAATTGATTGAACGGGAGCATCCCTTTTTCTGTCCTTTTCAGCGCAAAGCATTCTTATACCCAATATTTTTTGAAGTTTTTCATTTCTGTCAAAAGCGCCTTCATCAGGTGTAATTAATATAGAGTTTTCAGGATTTTTGGCTATTTCTGGTTTAATTTCCGAAGCAATTAAATCAGTAGGGTCAATTTCGTAAGGGGTAGTAAATCTGTAAAGCTTGTAATGAGGAGAGTCTGAGTTAAAAAAAGTAGTAAATCTTTTTGAGTGCGGCTCAACAACGACAACCCTGTTTACGCCTGCTATTTGCCAGCACCTAATCAGTAACTGAGCGTTAATGTTTGTTCCGGGAAGAAACTTCTTGTCTCCGGGAACTTTGTCAGACCGGGCATAAGGAACGTAAGATACCACCAGAGTAATATTTTCCGCTCCGTTTAAAGAGGCGGCGTCTATCATTTCCAAACCTTCCCAGTTAAGGAGATGGTTATCGCATAGATTAGGAATGGCTGTTTGAAACAGATAGACATTCTTTCCTTTAACATTTTCCTGGAGCTGGCGCTCAAAACATCCTGTGCTGTTATAAGTGTAGGTTTTAGAAGAGCTGAGTTTAACTCCTAATATTTTACATACCTTTTCTGCCAATTCGGAATAAGAACTGCCTGAAAAAATTTTCCTTACTTCCATTTTTTTAACCTCCTTTTTAATAACCTATTATATTATATAATTTAAGTTTCGTCAATTATATAAGAACCTGCCTTCGGCAGAACCTTGATTCCCGCTTCACTCGAATTAAAATTGGCTCAAAAAATATTGAGCCACTTTGTTTAGAAAGAAATTGCTACATAGTCTCCATAGTCGAGGGCGGTTTTGAAGTCATATTGTAAGTTACACTTACTACCTCAAGAATTTCAGCTGTTATTCGTTCAGCTAATCTTTCTGATGTCCGATGGGGCACCCGGGTTGGTTTTGCTGTTTTTGCATCGGTACTCTCCCAACATCTAATTTCAATTTGTCTCCCAGACACTGGGTTGCCTTCTCTTACTCCTGTTACCCGATGTGGATTTAAAATTGCCATATACTGAAAAGCTCCTGTCCCGGCTAATACTTCTTCAGTGATAACCGTTGCTTTTCTTATTAAATCTATCTTTTCTGGTGTAACCTCTCCAACTACTCTCACAGCAAGAGCAGGTCCTGGAAAAGGCATTTTGTTATATATAGATTCTGGCAACCTAAGTGTTTTTGCTACCTTTCTTACACCGTCTTTACGAAGTTGCATCAAAGGTTCAATGACTTTGTATCCAAATGCTTCCTGAGAATTAATACCCATCTGTTCAAGAACATTGTGCTGGCTTTTAATTCCGGCAACTGTTTCTTCTACGTCAGTAAAAATAGTTCCCTGTAAAAGGTATTTCGCCCTACTTTCCTTGACAGCTTTGCCAAAAACTTTTTTATAGAAGGTTTGGAGAATAGCTTTTCTTTTCTTTTCTGGATCAGTAATACCCTTTAGGACATCGAAAAATTCTTTCCTGGCATCAATTATCTCAACAAAAATACCCAAGCCCTTAAATAACGAAACAACTTTCTGAGGTTCATTCTGTCTCATCAGACCGTTATCTACGAAACAAACCTTAAGCCTATCACCTAATGCTTTTTTTCCCAAAGTAGTGGTTACCGAAGAATCAATTCCACCAGATAAAGCGGTAATGGCAAAATCGTCTCTAACTATTTTTTTAATTTCTTTTATTTTTGTCTCTATAAATTTCTTAGTATCCAATTCATTAGCTTTTATTTCTTTAATTTTCATTACAGATGAAGTGAGATATTTATTTAATTTTTAAAAATTGAAATCTTCTTTAGTAAATTTACCAGTTTCTATAAGGTGTTTTATAAAGAAGGCCGCTAATTCAGTTGGAGTATGAAGAGCCTTAACTAGATAATTTACTGCCCCTAAACCTAATCCTAGTTTAACTTGCTCTTTGTTATCAACATTGCTGACAATTATGATCGGAACTTCTTTAGTTCGCTCATTTTCTTTTAATAATTTAATAGCTTCGAAACCATCTACTTCTCCGGGCACCAGAAGATCAATTAATAAAATATCGGGTTTTTCTTTGATAACTAACTTTATCACATCAAGATAACTCCCAAAGCTTTTTACTTCAAAACCAACCTGAGCCAGTTTTTTAAAATAGATATCTTCAATAAAAAGGTCATCTTCAAAGATTAAGATTTTCGGTTTCTTCTTCATAAATAAGCTTACTACTTTTATAGTAATCCTATTTTTGTCAAAAATCAAGAAGCAAAAATCTAGTTTTATGCTAAAATAAAATAATATGAGTACTGAATTTAGAATTTATAAAAATAGAATCTACAGTCCTACTAAAGATACAGGGTATTATGTTCATAACAATCGTATCTATGGCCCCCACGGCTCTACTGGTTTTTATTTAAAAGACAACTATATCTACGGTTCTCATGGTAATACTGGATCTTATATCAAAGATGGCTACATTTGCGGAAGCAGTAAAGATTTACCTTGGATGAAATAGATAAAGTATAAGAAAAAAGAGTAGTTTTCATTGATTTAATCCGCTATAATAAAAGAAGAATTTAATCCAAAAATATGATTCAAAATTTAAGAAAATTTCCAACTAATTTTGAAAAGGGGTTGTCAATAAAAATTAAACTCCCTAAAAATTATAAAAAAATAAAAAACATTGTCGTAGCCGGAATGGGTGGCTCAGCTATCCCCGGCCAGATTTTAAAGGATGGCTTAATTTTGAAGTCTCCTTTGGAAGTTTCCAAAAGTTATACCCTCCCCTACTTTGCTAATCAAGATACTCTCTTAATTTGTCTAAGTTATTCGGGGAACACCCAAGAAACCTTAAGTCAGTTCAATCAAGGAATAAAAAGAAAAACTAAGATTATTGCTCTAGCCTCTGGAGGCAAGCTTAAAGCTCAAGCCCAGAAATTAAAAATACCTTTAATAGAAATCCCTCCTGGTTTCCTGCCTAGAGAAGGTTTACCTTATTTACTCTCGGCTTTAATTAAGATATTAAAAACTTTAGGTTTAACTAAAGAATCTTTTAATCTTAGAAGGTTAAAGAAAGAAGGAGAAAAAATAGAAAAAGAAGCCAAAGCCTTGGCCAAAAAAATCAAAAAAACCTTCCCCCTAATCTGTAGCCAATACCCCTCAATAAGTTTCAGATGGGAAAGTCAATTTAGCGAAAATTCAAAGCAAATCTCTGAAAGCAAAACCTTACCTGAACTTGCTCATAATGAGATAGAAAGCTGGAAGAAATTAAATAAGAAATATTCTCTAATATTTCTAAGAGACAAAAAAGAAACAAAAGAAATAAAAGCTTTGATCAAAGGGATTAAAAAAATTATAAGGAACAAAACTCAGATATTGGAAGTTTACGGAAAGGGAGAGAATAAACTGGAAAGAATTCTTTATTTAATAATGTTCGGCGATTTTGTCTCTTATTTCTTAGCCAAAGAAAACAAAGTCAATCCAAGGGAAACAAAATATATTAAGGCCTTGAAGGAAGATATCAAGAAGACATCCTGAAAATCAAATCAATAAACTAAAACAAAAAAAAGCGGCCCTCTAGTAGGGCTTTTTATTATTACGGTTATTATTACGGTTTTGTTCCGCTTAAATTACATTCCCAAATCAATAAAGTCCGAGCCTCCTTTTTTAGCCAAAACCTCTACCTTTAAACCAGTAGAAATTTTTGCCACTTCATATATCTTGGTACAGAAAGTCGGAGAAAATCCTGGTTTTAAGATATCGCCACATTTATTTTCTTCTAGAATCCAGTTGTCTAATTGCGGGGAAGAATAAAAGTTTCTTTCTTCACTATCAATTAATTCCTTAACTTCCCACCCTCCAAAACGGATATTATCTTTCCCTATATTCTGGGCACTTATTGTTACTTCAATAAATCTTTCAGTAGTAGTTAAATCTTCTCTTGTTGATTTAGGGTATTTACTTTCCGAAGCCTTAAGAACATCTCCTCTATCTTTCACCTCTTTCAACTTAAATTTTATATCACCAACCTCAACTTCATAGACTAGTTCTTCTTCCTCTTCTTCTACTTCTTCGGGCGGCGGAGACGGTTTCATCATCGTACTAGCCATTACAGCAATAATAATTATAACTACAATAACAGCTCCTATCAAAATTAAACGTTCCTTGGGGATTTTTTTTAGTTCATCAGTTATCATACTCTTAAAGTTTTTTTTCAAAAATTACCTTCCAAACCTTCTCTGACGTTGGCTATATTCTTTCAGAGCTTTATCAAAGTCTTTCTCAGTAAAATCAGGCCAATACTTATCTGAGAAATAAAGTTCGGAATAAGCAGCTTGCCAGAGCAAGAAGTTAGAAAAACGTCTCACCCCGCTAGTTCGAATAATTAAATCGGGAGGAGGTAGATTAGCTGTTGAGAGATAGTTATTAAATAATCCTTCATTAATTTTCCGGGCTGAAACTTTCTTTTTAATAATATCTTGAATAGCTTGTAAGATGTCCCAGCGGCCACTATAACTTATGGCTAAATTCAGAACATAATCTTTATTGTTCTTGGTTAAATCTTCTACCTTCTTAATTGCCTTCTGTAAACTCAAAGGTAATCTCTTTCTCTGACCAATTATTCGAACTTTTACCTTTTTACCAAATAACAAAGATTCGTCATCCCCCCGATGGTACTTTTCCATTTCCTCAGTTAAACCTCCTTCTAGCAACTGCATCAGATATTTAACTTCTCCCTTAGGCCTCTTCCAATTTTCTGCTGAAAAACCAAAAGCAGTAAGAACCTTAATTTCTTTTTCTTGGCACCAATGACAAAACCTCTTTATATTCTGGTAGCCGGCTAAATGACCTTCAAGAGTAGACAAGTTTTTCTCTCTAGCCCAGCGCCGATTACCGTCAGGAAGCAAAACAATATGAGATGGTAGTTTTATTTCTTTTTTACTTTTGGAAGGAGATTTCTTCATAGTCAATCCTAATTGGCTCTTTTTCCTGATATTTAGCTATTATATACCCAAGAGCAAAGGAAAGTAAAGAGACAAGAATAATGGTAATTAAGAGTATTATATCATTTTTATGGCTTTTGACAACTCTTTTTATATCTGCTAACATAGTTTATTATGGCTAAGACTAAAGCTACCGGAACAACAAAATTAGGAAGGGATTCCCAGCCTAAATACTTAGGGGTAAAGCTCTTTGAAGGTCAGAAAGTTAGACCGGGGATGATAATTATTCGTCAAAGAGGGACAAAATTCCTTCCTGGTAAAAATGTTAGACGAGGAAGAGACGACACCCTTTATGCGGTTAAGGAAGGGAAAGTTAAATTTGTCACTAAGAGAAAGAGGAAGTTTGACAATTCTCAAAGGACACTTAAAGTTGTCGATGTAGAATGAGAAACAAGAAGCCAGTAAATTATGAGCACGAATAACGTGCTTTTTTACTTGATACAGGCCCTCAGGAATTCTCTGAATAAAGGATGGGGACGGGTTGGTCGAGATTTAAATTCAGGATGGAATTGGGTCCCGACAAAGAAAGGATGATTTTTATACTCAGTAATCTCAACTAAGTTTCTTTGAGGATTAACTCCAGCCATAACTAAACCTTTCTTCTCTAAAGTCTTTCTGAATTTATCATTTACTTCATAACGATGGCGATGACGTTCAGTAACCAGAGATTTTTGGTAGGCCTTAGAAGAAACTGTTTGAGGCTTTATTTTACATAAATAATCTCCTAATCTCATTGTTGCCCCATATCTCTTTTCCCGCAAAAGAGCTTTTTGTTCGGGCATTATATCGATAACATTATACTTTTCTTTAGGAGCAAATTCAGTTGAGTTTGCTTCTTTAATCTTGGCCACATTCCGAGCAAACTCTACTACTGACAACTGCATTCCCAGGCAAAGTCCTAAGAAAGGAATTTTATTAACCCGGCAGAACTCAATAGCTTTAATCTTTCCTTCTATTCCCCGGCCACCAAAGCCACCGGGCACAATAACTCCATCGAATTGCTTAAGATATTCAGCCTCTTTAGGCTTCTTCTCGTAGCCTTCAGCTGACAACCATTGAATCACAGGCTTCCTCTTAAAATACCAAGAAGCATGTTTTATAGCTTCAATTATGGAGATATAGGAATCCATCAAGGTGAACTCCCCGGTTTCAAAATATTTTCCCACCATTCCGATTTTAACTGGTTTCTTAGTAGTTTTTGACACCCTGACTAATTTTCTCCAATCTTTTAAATCTTTCCGAGAATGACGTTTTGTCCAGATTCCAAATTTCTTTAAAATTAAATCTCCTAATTTTTCCTTTTCAAAATTAATGGGAACTTCGTAAATTGAATTAACATCGGGAGAAGAAATGACATCTCCTTTTTCAACATTACAAAAAACCGAAATTTTCCTTTTCCTGGGTTTATCTAAAGGAGATTTGCTTCGAGCCAAAATGATAGCTGGCTGAATTCCGGCCATATTCAACCATTTGGCAGCTTGCTGGGTAGGCTTAGTCTTCATCTCGCCAATAGTATCTGGCACTGGTAAATAGCTCATTAGGATGAAGAGGACTTTTCCCGGGTTTTCTAATTTCATCATCCGAGCCGCTTCTAAAAACAACATGTTTTGATACTCCCCTACTGTTCCCCCGATTTCTATTAAAACAAAATCGGCCCTGGTCTTTCGGGCCGCTTTTTTAATTCGGTAAATTGCTTCATTAGGAATATCAGGCACCACTTCGACGCAACGTCCATCGTATTCTAAATTTCTTTCTCGATTAATTACGGCCTGATAGACTCTACCTGTAGTAATATAGTTGTCGGTGGTTAACTCCTCGTCTAAAAATCTTTCATAGTTTCCTAAGTCTTGGTCGCATTCTACGCCATCTTTAGTTACGAAAATCTCTCCATGCTCAATGGGATTCATTGTTCCGGCATCAACGTTAATGTAAGGGTCAACCTTAATTGCAGTTACTTTAAAACCTTTGGTTTGTAAGAGCTTTCCAATGGAAGCGGTAGCTATTCCTTTACCGATGCCGGACATGACACCACCAATAACAAAAATATATCGAGCCATAAATGTAAACTACGGTTTTTCTTCGGGACTAATTATCAGCCTTATCTCAATCTCTAAATTATGCCTGAAACTAATCTTTATCGGGAATTCACCCAACTCTTTGATTGGTTCTTCCATAATAATCTGGTCTTTTTTAACTTCAAAGCCTAGCTCTTTTAATTTTTCAGAAATTTTTTGAGAGGTAATTGATTCAAAAAGTTGATTATCTTCTCCTACTTTAACCGGAATAATAATTTCATGACCATCAATGGCTTCGGCTCTTTCCTGAGTTTTTTTCAATTCTTCTTCGGCTTTTTTTATCTCAGTTTCTTTCTGATTTTCCAGCCACTCCAAATTTTGTTTAGTGGCCGGCTTAGCTAAACCCTTAGGAATCAAAAAGTTTCTGGCGAAGCCATCTTTTACTTCCTTAACTTCATATTTCTCTCCTAGATTTTTAACATTTTGAAGAAGAATAATTCTCATATTGCAAACTATTATAGTATTATATAAGTTCCTGCTTATTATTTCAACTTTATTACTACAATTCTTTTACTACTTCAATGGCTTTTTCTAATTGGGGATCTCTTCCTTCTTGATAATCTTCTTCGGTTATTTCAATTTCAATATTAGGCTTAATTCCAACATCGGTAATCGATTCTCTATTGGGAGTTAACCATTTAGCTATAGTAATTTTTAAGTTAGAACCATCTTTTAGTCTGATCAGTTCTTGGACCGACCCTTTCCCAAAAGAACCTTCTCCGATTATAATCACTCCTCGATTATCTCTCAAAGCTCCTACTAAAATCTCCGCACCCGAAGCGCTTCCTTTATTTATCAAACAAACTACTGGATATTCTAAAAAAGCTCCCGCTCTTTTAGATTTATACTCTTTTTCTTCTCCTTCCCCCAAAACTTCAATAGCCACAACCTGACCTCTTTTCAAAAACCAACCCGTAATATCTTGGGCTACTTCTAAATAACCGCCGGGATTATTTCTTAGGTCCAAAATTATTCTCTTAGCCGGGCTATTAAGAATTTCTACAGCCATAGTATCAAATTTAGAAGATGCTCTTTGAGTAAAATGGTAAAGCTTGATATAGGCTATATCTCCTTCTTTTAGTTCCCATCTCAAAGAAGGAATTTCAATTATTGCTCTAATGATTTTAATTTCTCGGGTCTCCTCCCAATCTTCCCGAAAGATAGTTAAGGTAACTTCTGTTCCTTTAGGCCCTCTAATTAAACTGACTGCTTCTTCAATCGTAATATCTAAGGCTGACTCACCATCTATTTTTATTATCTTATCTCCGGCTCTTAATCCGGCTCTTTGAGCTGGAGTTCCTTCTAAAGGAGCGATAACCTGAAGTTCTTCTTCTCTTATGCCAATTTCCATTCCCACTCCTTCAAACTCACCAGAAATGTCTTCAGAAAATATCTTTGATTTTTCCGGGTCCAGAAAAGTAGTATAAGGATCTTCCAGAGCTTTTACCATTCCCGAAATTGCTCCATAAATCATTTCTTGAATATCAAGTCTTTCCGGTTCTACAAACTTATCTTCCAAAGTTCTCCAGGCTTCCCAGAACAAAGAAAAGTCAAGATCTTCGGGAGGACAAACCTGACAAACTATTGAAGACTTTCCAAATAAGATCCCCAAACCAAAACTAGTCAGTATTATTACGATTATAAAGATCAGGGATAATTTTTTCTTCATATTAATTTGATATAGCAAATTTTAAGATTCTAGTCTAGACAATTTTAAAAAATAAAAAAATGTGCGCCCAGCAGGAATCGAACCTGCAACCTTGACCTTAAAAGGGTCCTGCTCTGCCTAGTTGAGCTATAGGCGCTTGATTACAGTTTATCATTTTTAAGAATAAAATCAACAATTTGATAGGCATTTAAATAAAAAAATTTTGCCTAAGTAAATCTTACTTAGGCAACTATGTTTAGAGATTTGGAGATGCTACCAGACGAAATAAACAGCCACAGCTATCAAAAAAGTAACAATGGAAGACAATGAAAAGCGGTTCAACTTCAGCCAATATTTATTGATTTCCTGCTCCATACTTAGCGGTTCTTGACCATCTGCTAAATCTTCATTGTAAGAAACAATCACCCGTCTCTTTCCGTCTTTCCTGCCGAATAGCTTATAGTATTTCTTTCCTAAAGGATATAACCATTGTAATCCCCTTCCGTAATCGTATTCTATACTGTCATGAACGAAATGACCGAACAAACAAAGATTAACAACAATAACCCAGAATCCAGGTAAAATACTCAACAAGTACAGAACGATTGTAATAGTCAAAACGATAGAAAGAATAACCAACGGACAGTGATCAAGCTTCCTATGACCGTAAAAGCTCTTTTCTTTCCTTATCAGCATTAACACAAGATTGGCATCAGGAAGTAGAGATAAAAACATTCCTATTGGATAAAAATAGATTGGAATATTATAACTAAGAAGTTTCCCTACTATATGTATAATCAAGATTCCCGTCGCTACATCTGGCATTGCAATCAGCCCCATTCCTACAAGAGTTCCAAATTTCAACTTTCTTCATCTCCTTTTTCTGTTTTAAAAGATTACTTATATTATATCAAATTTATAAGATTTGTCAATAGTATTGCAAAAAAAAGAGCGCGACTTTTTAGGCCGCCTAGAGAATAATCTTTTTTATTTCTGATCGATTATCTATGAGAGAATCTGGGTTTGCCGCAACTAACTTATACCTTGGTCCATTTCCCCAAGTAATTGCAATGACTCTAATTCTTGCCTCTCTACAAGTTTTTATATCAGACACCATATCTGTGAAATATATCGTCTCTTCAGGTTTAAACTTGTTTCTCGTTATCATCCTAATAATCGCTCGCTTCTTGTTTTTAACGCTGCCTTCTATGTCAATGAATAGACCCTGGAGTCCTAAATCTTTTATATCCTTCTCAAGTTCTTCTTGAAGATGGTAAGTCAAAACAGCTAAGTTTATCCCTTTCGCATGTAGAAACTCCAATGACTCTTTTATTTCAGGAAACAATTCTGGTTTTTCATCTGAACGAGTTATCCGTAATAGCACCTTTTCTAGTTCCAGATTAAATAATCTTATAACCAAATTATAGAAAGGCATAAATACAAAGGAAACCCTTTCTCTAAATTCTTTAATACTCATTTCGCTCATTTCTTTAAAACCTAATTTTCGGAATATCCCCATTACTAGGAGATAAACAGGAACCAAAGAGTTGCTTATTGTGCCAGACCAATCAAAAATAGCATTCTTGATTTCTACTATTCTTTCACCTCCGTTCTATATGAACTTTTCAATGTTACTAATAATAGTATAATATATTTTCAAAAAAAGTCAAGGTAGGATTGTTTAGAAATTTTTCAAATAAAATTTCCTGTCTTCCAGAACTGCATAGTTAAAATCAGAAATCCAGTTTCCTAGGTTTATATAGGTTTTACTATCTTTGCTATAAAAATCAGCTTTATGAGTATGCCCCATAATAAGAGCATCAACATCAGAATCTTCAAGGAATTTAATGGCCGCCTGTCTATACTCTAAACGGGCCTTATCTAAATCCACTTTCTTATACACATTTTCCCTGATTCTTCCTACCACCTTTCTTCCTAAAGGAATACCTATATCAGGATGAATTAATTTATATAAGAAAATGCTTACTTTGTTTCTAAGTATTTTTTTCGAAAAACTGAAATTCAAAGTAGATTTCAAAAACCCATCACCATGATGAATAAGAACCTTCTTTCCTCCAATTTCTACTGTAATAGGTTCAAAATGAACTTCCATCCCTACTTCTTTTGTTAAAAAATTACCTTTCCAAAAATCATGATTTCCGCCAACATAAATAATTTTTGTTCCTGATAAAAAAAGGTTGTGCAAAGCGACAAAAACCTTAAAATGCCCAGCAGGTATTACTGTTCTATACTCAAACCAGAAATCAAAAATATCACCGACCAAGTAGAGCTCTTTAGCAGAATCTTTTATAAAGTTGAAAAAATCAACAAGCTTCTTCTCACTAATGTCTTCTTCTTTTGTATTCATGCCGAGATGAGCATCAGAAACAAAATAAAGTTTATTTTTACTCATATTTTTTACTTCTTTATTCTACCACTTCGATGAACTCAGTGTAAACAAGAAATCGCCCCCTTGGCGACTAAAATCATAAAGACCCGAATAAGTATTAGTTTCATTTAAATTTAAGATATCTTCTGAAAGCTAAATATTCTTCTTCGCAGAAAAAATTCTTTTTTCTAAATTTATATTTCTTTGGATTTATCCACTCATAACTAAGGTGTTCGGACGAAAGCCTAATCTTGCCAGATAAGTATTTTCCCTCATAGATATTAATCAGGACGTAAATCTGTCTTGATTTGTCATATCTCCGATGCTGAAAGGCAAAGCCACCCATTTTATACCTCACTCCTTTACCTATTTCTTCTTTAACTTCTCGATTGACTATCTTTTTAAACGGAGCTCCTTCTTCTCCTCTATCAACTCGACCGCCTGGTAAATCCAGTAGATTAAAATAATTCTTATGAGCCATTCTCAAAAACAACACTTTATCGCCCTTCCTTAAAAGTATTTTAAAACCAATTTCGAAGGTTGCGTAATTATCTTTTTTCATATATTTTATTTACTGTTCTTCAAGTTTTACTTCGTCGGGAAAAAGTAATTTAAAAGGGTAACCTACATAATCCCTTTTTAACTTTTCACAACCAAGCTTTTTAAGAAAATCTACCATTTCATCAGTCGTTTTCTTTGGCTCCACTTCCTCTTTGCCAATGTATTCAATCTCTACAAAATCTCCTAATCCTTTAACTGTATCTACATCAATCTCATAATCTTTCCAAACCCAAGTTTTTCTTATCTTATCAACTATAACCAGAGATTTAAAATTAAGAACTTCTAATATCTTTTTAACCTTATCTATCTTCTCTACCTTAGTTTCATATTCATCACAATAACAAGAATTCTTATTGTTCTCATCATAATGCCAGTTTTTGTAATTTAGAGAATAGTTACCGTCTTCATCTCTCAACCTTAACCATTCTTTAACTGGCCTAATTTCAATAAAATTACGATGAGCTGGAGAAAAATACTCATCAATTTGATGCTTCTCCTTCTTAAATTCAGCTTCTTTCTCTAAAAACTCTGTTAACGGTTTACTATTCTCAATTTGAACTGTGATTTCTATTTCAACATCATTCATATATCTCATTTTATCAAAAAACCGCCTTCTTGGCGATGAAGCGACGGCTCTCAAACAAATTTTTGGTGGGGGTTTAAATAAAAAAAGAGGCTGGATTGAGCCTCAATTTAAATCTTTGTTCTCCTTAATAAAGGTCTATTCCTGATTCACCTATAGGAGCATAACGCACAAATTCTAACTCGACTTCTTTGTGGTTGCTTACAATAAAGAATTCACAGTCTTCAGGTCCCATTCTCATTCCAAAAGGTCCTCTATATATTCTTCTTGTCACCCTAGCTACTGTAATATCTCCAAAATATGGAACATATCCTATTAAGAAGGTAGTATCTGGTTCCCCTTTCGGGTTGAGAATAATAACTTTTGTCCATTTCTTAAGAGATACTCCTTTTTCCAAAGTTTCATCTCCCTTACCTTTTATCTTAGATGACCAAAACTTAAATGTATCCTTGTCTCCATATTTACCTATAACTTCGTCCCATTCGCTTTTTATTTTATTCATTATTTTGCCTCCAATCTAAACAATTTTGTAAAGATTCTACTTAGATAGTAACAAACCCTGGGTTTAATTTCAAGGCTTTACAAAAAACCGCCTTCTTGGCGATTCTTTTAGGTCTCTCGATCTCTCGAACTGTGCCCTAAGTTGCTGTCCCTACATCTACCACATTATTCACACCACTTTCCTCTTCCTGTGTTTATTACTAATATTTTTTTGTTTTTTGGGAATTTATCTTTATTTTCTAAAAGATAAGCGAGCCCGGCAGCTCCAGAGTGTTCACAACGAATTCCTTGAGAATTCAAAAGTTCGTACGCTTCTCTTATGTGTTCCTCATTCACAAAATGAACGTCCGAATGTCTACCTACATATCCGAACGTTTTAAAGAAACTAATCCACTGTTTATTAAATTGCCTAAACGGACTGTAGACTGAATAAAGCATATATGCTTCACTTTTAGAATAATCTACGGTTACACCAATCACATGACACTTCCTAACTTTATTTATATCTACATTTAATCGTGGGTCCTTTTCCCCACTTTTTAGAACTTCGTTTTTTATCGTGTTACATATGTTTTCATAAAGGCAACCTGATCCGAAAGGAACAAGAATATAATCTGGTATTTCGTTAATAATTTCAAAAGACATCCAGTCGTAAAGAGCAGTATGCTGATCTAAAGCTTCATTTGAGGTAATGTCAAATCCGCTCAGGTTATTTGTTAGCCTTAGTATCTCTTCAGGATACAAAGCTTTTTTGTGTAAACTACAGGTATAAATTTCACAGTAGCATTTTTTCAGATAATTATGAATCTTATCGGGTATATCGACATCCACAAGTATTTTGGGTTTTGGCAGGTTATATTTTTCAAACATTTCGGCCAAGGAAATCGCAGTATTTCCGTAACTTATTGAAGAAAACTGAGGCAAAGGACCCTCCACGAGGCCCTCCTTCTTAGCCATTAAAAAATCCCTGTATCTTGTTATAATTTTCCATGTAAGTCTGTCTTTGAAAGTTCCTGTAGGGTTCACGCTTTCATCTTTAACAGAAACGTTTTTGAATTCAGAAACTTCTATCTTTTTTATCGGCGTGGCCGGAAATTTTGGATCATCTGGTGGAAATCCTGGCTCCATAGGATTGTTATCCGACCCTATTTTAATGGATTCAAGTATAGATTCTTCTTCTTTTGTTAAGAAAATTTTTGTCATAAAAATCTTTTCTTTATTCTATCAAAAAATCGCCCTCTTGGCGATTTCTTCTATTGATTTGAGAACTTTCAAAATTCCCGTGGCTGGGTAATGTTAGAATCTGCCTGTGAACAGAAAACCAACTCGTTTTGAGTTGATTTTTTGTCCTAAATAAACCTTTTTGCAAATGCTTACTTAGGGATTAAGACGGGAAGGTAGAAGCATATTGGCTTCTTTACTCTTGTGAGTCCCGCCACCTATTTTGAGGGAGGATTTAGACGAGCACCATATTGACAGGGCTAGTAGCTACCAGTCCTACATAAGCAGGGAGTGCAGACTGCGGAACAACATCCTTTGCCTCTTTGACATCCGAGTCTGAACCATTGGTCTTGAAGAATAGTCTTAGACCTTCTTTTGCGCCAAGTAGCTTTCCACCTGACCCTACCTCTACAGGAGAGTTTTCAACTATCTTACTAACCCTCCCGTCTCTTTCTACGAAATAGGTAATCTCTGTATTAGTAGTGATAAGTATTTCATCACCTCCGTAATTATATTGTACCACACTTAATATAGATTTGTCAATAGTACCTTCTTTACAACGAGAGGTGACGGAAATTCGGTGCTCCGGCGCTAGGATTTGAACTATACTCCTTCTTCTTTCAATTTCTCCAGTAATTCTTTTTGTTTTTTGGTTAATTTTTGAGGAGTCTTGATTATAAGTTCAACATAAAGATCCCCTCTGCCAAAGCCACCAAAATGAGGAATGCCTTTTTTGGAAATTCGGAAAATCTTACCTGATTCAGTTCCTGCTGGAACTCTCAGCAAAATTTTCTTATCTTCTAAAGTAGGAATTTCAATCTCATCTCCCAAGGCTACTTGGGAAAAAGAAATATCCTTTCTAATATATAAATCATCTCCTTTTCTCCCAAAAACAGGATGTCTTTTTACTAAAATTCGTAAATATAAATCGCCCGGTTTCCCTCCTCTCCGGCCGGCCTCACCTTGACCTTTAATTTTCAAAATCTGATTGGAGTCTACTCCAGCTGGGATAATAACCTTTATCTTCTCTTCTTTCTGAACCCTTCCTTCGCCTTTACAAACATTACAAGGCTTCTCCGGCTTAGAACCTTGACCACTACATTCAGGACAAACAACATATCTAGTTACTGTTCCAAAAAATGTCCGTTTAATCTGCTGAACCTGACCCGTTCCCCGACAAGAAAAACATTCCTTAACTGAAGTGCCTGGCTCTCCCCCTTTTCCATTACAACGAGAGCAAACAACTTGTTTAGTCAAGACAAGCTCTTTTTCCTGGTCAGCTAATGTTTCTTCTAAGGGAATTTCAATGCCAATTTGAATATCTTTTCCTCTCCTTAAGTCCTTTTTCCGACTAGCCACTCCCCCACCAAAGAACTCTTCAAACATCTCTCCCAAATCTCCGAATCCTTCAAAATCAAAACCTGGTTTAAAATCCTGCCACTGTCGAAAATCAAAACCGGGTCCAGTTTGACCTCCTTCAAAAACTTGGCCAAAGCTATCGTACTGAGTTCTTTTTTCCTTATCAGAAAGAACCTGATAAGCTTCATTAATTTCCTTAAATTTCTTCTCATCTCCTCCTTTATCAGGATGATACTTATGAGCTAGGTTCCGATAGGCCTTTTTAATTTCAATTTGAGTGGCGCTCCGAGGAACGCCTAAAATTTTATAATAGTCTTCCATAATTATTTCTCTTTGTAATCGCCTTCTTCGGCGTCCTTTTTATCTTCTTTTTTCTCTCCTTCTTCAGGCTTTTTCTCAGCTGACTGTTTATAAAGCTCAGCTCCAACTTTTTGGATAACCTGAGAAAGTTCTGAGGTTTTGTTTTTTATCTCTTCTATGTTATCACTGTCTTTAACTTTCTTCAAAGCTTTAACCTTTTCTTCAATTTCTTTTTTCAAATCAGCTGAAATTTTATCTCCACTGTCTTTTAAAGTTTTTTCCGTAGCATAAACCAAACTATCAGCTTTATTCCGAGCTCCAATCAATTCCTGTTTCTTTTTATCTTCTTCAGAATGTAATTCAGCTTCTTTCTTCATCTTTTCAATCTCTTCTTTGGAAACCCCGCAAGAACCCTCAATCCTAATTGATTGTTCTTTAGCCGTAGCTTTATCTTTAGCTGAAACATTCAGAATTCCATTAGCATCAATATCAAAGGTTACTTCAATTTGGGGTACTCCCCGAGTAGCCGGCGGAATCCCATCCAAGATAAACCGACCCAAGGTTTTGTTATCGCCGGCCATTGGTCTCTCTCCTTGCAAAACATGAACTTCTACCTGGGGCTGGTTATCAGCGGCTGTAGAGAAAATCTGGGTTTTAGCTGTTGGGACAGTAGTATTCTTAGGAATCAAAATAGTATTAACACTACCCAAGGTTTCAATTCCTAAAGATAAAGGAGTAACATCCAAAAGTAAAACATCTTTAACTTCTCCCTGTAAAATTCCTGCTTCAATGGCGGCTCCAGTAGCCACTACCTCATCAGGATTAATTCCTTTACAAGGCTCTTTACCAAAGAAGTTCTTAATTTCTTCTCTTATCTTGGGTGTCCGAGTCTGACCCCCAACCAAAACTATTTCTTCAATATCCTTAGGCTCTAATTTAGCTTCCTTAAGAGTTTTCTTAACTAATTCAATTGATTTATCAATATATTCTTTGACCAGATTCTCAAGTTGAGCCCGGCTTAACTTATAATAGAGATGCTTAGGACCAGAAGCATCAGAAGTGACAAAAGGAAGATTAATTTCCGTTTCTAAAGTAGTAGATAATTCAATCTTGGCTTTTTCAGCTGCTTCTTTTAATCTCTGGAGGGCCAACTCGTCTTTGGATAAATCAATGCCCTGGTCTTTTTTGAATTGGTCAACTAACCAATCCATTACTTTCTGGTCAAAATCATCTCCGCCTAGATGAGTATCACCACCAGTAGCTTTTACTTCTACTGTATCCTCGCTGACGTCTAAAATAGAAATATCGAAAGTTCCGCCACCAAAATCATAAACGACAATCTGTTGGTTTTTCTTTTTGGTTAGACCATAAGCTAAAGCAGCAGCTGTGGGTTCGTTGATTACTCTTCTGACTTTAAAGCCAGCCACTTCACCAGAAACTTTAGTGGCCTTCCTCTGAGAATCGTCAAAATAGGCCGGGCAAGTAATAATAGCTTCTTCAATTTTCTCACCTAATTTTTCCTCGGCATCCTGCTTTAACTTCTGTAAGATCATGGCTGAAATCTCCAAGGGCTTATACCATTTCTCTCCCATTTTGACTTCTACTCCCCCATCAGAAGCTTCTCTAATTTCATAAGGTAAAAGTTTCTTATCTTTCTGAACTTCAAGGTCAGAAAATCTCCGACCAATTAATCTTTTAATTGAGAAAATTGTATTTCTAGGATTAGTAATCTGTTGCCGTTTAGCTGTAACTCCCACCAATCTTTCGCCGTTTTTGGCCAAAGCAACAACTGAAGGAGTTGTCCTGGCCCCTTCTTTATTCTCAATTATTTGAGGTTCACCAGCTTCAACCACGGCCA
>CAYYDV010000003.1:10145-38353 GCA_964470765.1 uncultured Candidatus Saccharibacteria bacterium | reverse complement strand
AAAACAAAGGCTTTGCGGGAATCACTATTTTAGGTGATGGTCGGCCCGCCCTTATATTAGATATTGCAACATTAATTTAGGGTATATGAACGAAGCGAATAAAATAGTAGTTATTCTTGGGAGGGTAAATGTCGGGAAATCAGCTCTTTTCAACTGTTTAACCAACAGCAATGAGGCAGTGATATCACCTCTGCCGGGTACCACTTGTGATAGGAAATTTGGGGTCGCGGAACAGAAGAACAGGTTGTTTACCTTGGTAGATACTGGCGCTGTTGATCTGATGAGTTTAAAGGACAGTATCTTTGCTCTATCTCTAAGAAGGACCAAGATTGAGATTTCATCAACCTATAAAGGGCCGCTTGAGCAGGCAATGCTCAGACAGACAAAGACCGCCCTCAAGGAAGCAGATTTACTTCTTGTCTTAGTTGATGGACAACGGCCTCTGGGCCCAAAAGACAAGGATTTAGCTTCAGTTTTGAGAGAAATTAACGTTCCTAAAATGTTAGTATGTAATAAAATTGACAGGGCTCAACAGATATCAGGAATGAAGGAATTTAGACGGCTTAGACTTGGCGAACCCATTGCTGTATCTGCCAAAACCGCTAGAAACAAAGACAACCTTCTGGATTTTATCATAGAGGCGCTCGGGGTTGAACCTCAGATTGAACCCACCTCTGTCCCTAGGACAATTCAAAAGGTAAGTCCTTTTAGAATAGTATTAATTGGTAGATCAAATGTAGGTAAATCCTCTTTGTTCAACCAGATATTAGGCGAGGAGACAGCAGTAGTAAGTGATGTATATCAGACTACCATAGACCTCCATAATGAATCTTTTACTTTTCAGAAGAGGCCCATTCTTTTAACAGACACTTTTGGCCTGGTTGAAAGGTCAGACATGAGGACAAATATGGAGAAAGTAGCCACCCAAAAAACCTTAGAGATCCTTAAAAAGAGTGATGCGGTTTTGTTTGTTACCGAAGTGACTAAAAGCTTATGTAGCACAGATCAATATTTAGCTAGTTTAGTCAAGAGGGCTAAAAAAAGAACTATCATTGTGGCTAATAAATGGGATGCCTTTCCTCGTCAAGATAAGGAGATAGTTGATCAAATAATAATTCATTATCGTAATTATTTACCTGCTCTAACTTCAGCTCCAATTATTTTTACCTCAGCCAAAACAGGGGAAGGAGTACAAAAGGTTTTAGATATAGCCATTAGTCTAAAAGGTCGAGTTCAACAAGTTAAAATTTAAAAGTATGCCCCGCATCGAAACGAAGTTTCTAATGCTGGGTTTAGAAAGAAACATGCTCAAGATTCTCATCGCCGACGACTCTCAATTTATGAGGAAAAAATTAAGAGATATATTAGATAAGGAAGGATATAAAGATATTCTTGAGGCTGAAGATGGGGTTGAAGCTCTAAGAATTTGGGAATCAAAAAAGCGACCTGATTTGGTTCTCCTGGACATCATAATGCCCAATGTAGATGGAAGAGGAGTATTAAAGAAAATGAATAAATCCGATGTGGCAAAGAGACTCATTATTGTTACTGCTGTGGGTCAAGAAAAAATGAAACAAGAAACCAAAAAATTAGGAGTAAAACATTACATTATCAAACCTTTTCAAGAAAAGGAAGTGATTGAGATGATAAAAAAGGTATCAGGGGCCCTGAAAAGAAAATAACCAGTCTTAGTAGTAATATTAATTTAAATTTTCAAAGGTCGAAGCCTAACTTAAGGTATAAGGTTTAGTGTTTAGGGTTTAGCTACTAAACGTTATACGCTAATCACTAGATATTAAGACAAACATGCCAAAAAATAAAGATTCATCAGCAAAACTTCCGTCAACTTATGAATTAACTAAAGAAGAATTGGCTGAGTTTAAAAAAGTGGGCGATGTCGGTGCCCAAAAAGCTGCCAGATCCCTATCCATTTTGATTGGCGAGAAGGTAGATGTCCGGGCCCTAACTGCCCGAGCCTTGCCGGTAGAAGAGATTTCCAAAGTAGTCGGGGGCCCAGAAGAAATATCTACCACTGTTATTTTTCGAGTAACTGGAGATGTGGCCGGTAACATACTCTTGATTATTCCTCAAGAGAATGCCCTGGCTTTAGCAGATCTTCTGGCTCGGCGAAAGCTAGGAACAGCAAGAAGACTTTCTGAATTGGACAAGTCAGCCCTCAAAGAAACTGGCAATATATTATCCGGTTCTTTCTTAGCTGCCTTAACTAATTATCTGAATGTGAGTATGATTGAGTCTGTTCCTGATATTGCTACAGATATGGCTAAAGCTACAGTGGATCAGGTGCTGATAGAATTTAGCCAGAGAGCAGAACAGGCCTTGGCATTTGAAGTGGATTTTGAATTGATTTCAGAGAAAGTCAGAAGCTTCTTCTTTTTATTGCTTGATTTGGAGTCAGCCGCTAAAGTGCTCAAGACAGTAAGGAAGAAGATGGAGGAATAAAAATATGGTTACTAAACCGAAAATAATTGATGTCAATATGGCTGATCTAAAGATTTCTTCTGCTCCCAATATTTTGAGAGCTTCAGGAATAGGATCCTGTCTGGCAGTTACCATTTATGACATTGAGAAGAAGATTGGCGGATTAGCTCATGTGATGCTTCCTAACAGCACTAAGGTATCTCATGCTAATCCTTATCGATTTGCTGACCGGGCTATTGAAATAATACTTGAAGAGTTTGGAAAAAAAGGATCCAAAAAAGAGGATTTAGAAGCAAAAGTGATTGGAGGAGCCAATATGTTTAAGGTGCTTGATATTAGTCCTGAAGGTATTGGCGCTCAAAATGTTACAGCGGCGGTTAATAAATTAAAAAAAGAAGGAATAAAGATTGTGGCTACTGATACTGGCGAGAATTGTGGTCGGTCTGCTGAATTTGACCTCAAAACCGGTTTAGTAACAGTCAAAACTAGGATTTAAGATTTACCCCGTTAAATAATTTCGTCTTTGACGAAATTCCCGCTTTGCGGGATTTAACAGGGTTAACTTAAATCTAAAAAATTATGAACGAAGATATATTAACAACCTACAAGGACCTTCTAAAGACAATTTGGGATAGAGTTGTTCCTACTCTTGGTGTCGTAAGCACCTCAACGATTTTCAAGAGAGCTATAAGTACGGTTGAAAAGAAGCATCCAATTATAAGGCATTTAAAGGTCGGTGATACCGGATTTTCTTTTGGAGATTTAGAAAAGAGTGCGGAAGAAAATGCAGGAGTAATCCGAGATTCTTTCAAAGAATTAATTGCCAATCTTTTTGATATTTTGGCAAAATTGACTGGAAAAGTGATAGTGGGGGAATTACTGGAGGAAGTCGAGAAAGTTGAAAAAGAAATAAAATAAATTCATTCATTAAAAGGAGAATATGGCAAATAAAAACAAAACAATTATAGGTGTAGATCCTGAAATTTTAGAAAAAGCTAGTGAAGAGGGAGCAAGAGAAGCTGCCAGAGCTATGACAAAGATATGTGGCCGGACTGTGATGCCCGAATCATTTAAGGTGGGAAAAGAAGCCTTAGCTGACATTCACAAGTTTGTGAGATCTCCTTACGAAGAAGCAGTGATAGTATATAGTCAGATTTTGATGGGCGATATTCCAGGGATTTCTCTTTTAACCCTGACCGTAGACAATGCTTTGGATTTGGCTGATATCATGATTGGCCTAAGAAAGGGAGAACCAGGCAAAGAGATGTTCAAAGAGATGGGTCCAGAAGCTAAGCAGAAAGTTGTTTATATGGAATATGATAAACTTCTAACCATCTTAACTAATGCCTACATCACTACCCTTACTCAACATATGGAAGCTACCATTCAGGCCTCGACTGTTTCGATTTTAAGCCCGAAGAAAGTAAAAGGAGTAAGAGATTATCTTATCAGCAAAGCAACAACCCCAGAAGAAGCTATGGCAGTATTTAGGACAGAATTGGGGATAGTAGATACAGACATTAAAGCATTATTAGTTTTAGTATTTTCCAAGGACGCAGCAGCAGCAGCAGCAGAGTAAATTTACTCTGCTTGTTGCCAACTGTTTATCCTTTATAAAATATGACTGCCCAAGAAAAAAAACAAATATCTAATGGAGCGAGTATGCAAAATATAAACTCCAAAGCTTTAGAAGAAGCAAGTGATAAAGGAGCTAAAACTGTTGCTGAGACATTATCAAATTTTCTACACACTGAGGTAAAGGTTCAAATCTCCAAGGTACGAATTGAGGCTTTCAGGGATATTTCTAAAATTATTAAATCACCAGAAGAGGAAGCAGTAATAGTATACGGCCAGAAACTCTCAGGCATTCCTGGCATTTCGCTTCTAAGTCTTACAATTGATGAAGCTTTACACTTATCTGATTTACTGATTAGTAAGGAGAAAGAAACAGAATCTTTCGCCTCTGGGCCGGCCCAGAAGGAAGAATTGACCCGTTCAGCCCTAATGGAGACACTGAATATTATAACTAATACTTATCTGACAGTTGTTAGTGATTTTTTAGATACTACTGTTATGCCATCTGTTGTTTCAGTTATGACCCCTGAAAGAGTTGAGAAAGTAAGAAGTTATCTGCTTACCCAAGCTTTGGGCCCTGAGAGAAGATCTTTAGTTGTTTTTGAGGCAAAATTAGTTGTTGAAGCCGAGGGCATCAAACCAACTCTAGTCTTATTATTTGTATTTGAAGAAAAATTAATAGAGATGATAAAGTAATATGTGTTTCTATTGCTTATTCCTGAATCACGGAAAAGGCCGATTACTGAATCTCTGCTTTATAAACAAATTGTTAGATTTTTACAATCGGAAAACATAGAAGGTTATTTTGATATTGTATTTATTTCAATCGCCGATGGAGTTGTTGAGGCAAAAAAGAGTGATGATTGGAATTATAGAAAGTCAAAAGTTAAACTGCCGCCCAAAAATTTCCGTAGCGGCCGCCTCTGGATTTCAAAAGAAGTTATAAAGGAGATGGCAGATAATATTAGCAAGTATCTTTATAAGAATGGAAATAAATACAATACAAAGATTGCCTATGTCCGCGGCTCATATCTAGAAGCAGTGAGAATAGCTTCCAAGAAATCCGGCATAGAAATTAAAGAATTTTTTACTGATGATGAATTAGCGCAATTAAAGAAAAAGGGAATTATGTGGATGAAGGTAGGATTAAGGATGCCCTCGCCATTTATCATATTTAGAATGAAAATAAGATATATGGTAATGGAAATGGAAAATAGGGGCAGGCAGTTAAAATTATTTTAAAAACTCAAAGGTCGATGGATTAAATAACTAATTCTAATTAACAATAAGATATTATGGAAAAAAACATTGAGATTTTAATTAAACATGCTAAAAGCGATTTAAAAGACCTGCTTGAGGGAAAAACACTAAGTTATAGAAAAGAAACTGGTAATCTGCAGGCGCTTATTCCCGGTGTTTCTTTTGCAACTATGATTCTTATCGAACCCAAATTAGCACCGACTTTTCGTGAAATAGGAAAAACACTTGGCTCTCAGGTAGTAGCTGAATTTATAAAATCCCCTGATTTAAAAAGCATTTTGGGAGAACTAGCTGGAGTAGTTGAAGCGACAAAAATGGGGAGAGCCAAAGTGATTGAGCTTAAAGAAAAAGAAGCAATATTGCATATTTATGAATGTTATGATTGTGCCGGCTTGCCTAATGTGGGAAGACCCTTGTGTGCATTTGATGAAGGATTAATTGAAGGAATATTGGAGGCAAGTCTTAAGCAAAGAATAAGTGTCAAAGAAGATAAATGTTGGGGAAACGGATACGAATTTTGTGAATTCATAATCAAGATTTTAGCCTAATTAAAAAATAATAAAATGGAGGACTCAGTTAAGATATTAAAATTTGAACAGAAAGCAAAGGGACTAACTGAGAAATTAAAGAAATCAAGACAAAAAAATAAAAGGTTAGTTCAGAAAAGTGTTGAAGCACTAGATATGATTGGAAAAGCTGTTGCAAAAAGAAAAGAAGCAGAAGATAGGCTAAATGCTATGGTAGCTAGTATGCCGGATGGAGTAATTATGGTTGGAGAGAATGACCAAATTATAGTTATAAATTCTACCGCCAAGAAAATGTTGGACTTAAAGGGCGAAAAGTTCTTTGTCGCAGATTTAATTAATATTCTAGGAGATGGAAAATTAGATGTCCAAGGCAAAATAGAAAAGAGCATTAAGTTTAAAAAATTGTTGACTATAGATGAAATTTTAGTAAATGATCAATTTTTTCAAATACTTATTTCTCCAGTTGAGAGTAAAGAAAAAAAGGAATTATTGGGCAGCGTCATCCTTTTACATAACATCACCCGCGAGAAAGAGTTAGAGAAAATGAGAGAAGATTTTTCATCAATGATGGTGCACGAACTTCGCTCTCCTTTGGATGCAATTAAAAATTTATCCGAATTGCTTCAGAAAAAAGATGTTAAACAGGATGAAAAAACCTATAATGAATCCCTTCAGATGATTTATGACAGCTCCTCGCAAATGTTAGAACAAGTAGGCGATCTTTTAGATGTAGCCAAATTAGAATCCGGAAAATTTGAGATAAATACAACCATGGGAGATATCATAGAAGTTGTCAAAGAGAGTATTGATTATTTCAAACATTTGGCTAAGAAGAAAAAAATAGAGCTTATCCCCAAATTTGTTTCTAATCTTCTCAAGATTGAATTTGATAAAAGAAGAATAAGTCAGGCACTTAATAACTTAATTTCTAATGCCCTTAAATTTACTGATTCGGGAGGAAAGGTTACTGTTTTAGCATTTTTCCATAAAAAGGGAGGCAGTTTAAGTCGAGAAGCCAGAGAAGCAAATATGAAGTGGATGGATGGTGAGGAAAAAGAAGATTTTGGCAGTGTTCCAGATTCTGTGGTAGTTGCAGTTACTGATACAGGCTGCGGTATTCCTAAGAATCAGCTCAACAAGATTTTCAACAAATTTCAACAGTTAGAGGCGGCTCGATGGTCAGAAAAGAGAGGAACTGGATTGGGTTTAACCATTGTGAAAGGTATTGTCGAATTCCATAAAGGGGTGGTTGGAGTAAATTCAATCGAAGGAAAAGGTTCTACTTTTTACTTTATCCTGCCTATTAAAAATGTTTAAAAAAACAAAAGCTTATGAAAATATTAATCGTTGATGACAAAAAAGAGAGTCTTTATACGTTAAAAATACTACTTAAGAGATCTGGTTACGAAGTTATTCAGGCATCAAATGGTATTGAGGCCTTGGAAAGAATAAAATCCGAACATCCAGATATGATTATTACTGATATCCTGATGCCTAAAATGGATGGATTTCAATTGTGCCGTAAAGTAAAAGAAGATAAGAAATTGAAGAGAATTCCTTTTGTTTTTTATACTGCTACTTATACAGATCCGAAAGATGAGGAATTTGCTTTAAGTTTAGGAGCCGAGAGATTTATTAGAAAGCCAGTGGCATCGGAAAAATTTATTGCTATATTAAAAGAAATTATTAAAAAACATGAAGAAGGAAAACTTCTTCCCTCAAAGAAGCTGCCTAAAGAGGAAAAGACTTATTTCAAAACTTATAACGAGAGATTGATTAAGAAGTTAGAAGATAAACTGTTGCAGTTAGAGAAAAAACAGACTTTTATTAAAAGCGTTATTGAAACAATGCCAGTTTCTTTGTTAGTGGTGAATCCCGATGCCACGATAAAAGCTGTGAATCCGCGCACTTGCGAACTTCTAGGATATAAAGAAAAAGAGCTTGTAGGAAAATCAGTTGAGACTGTTTTAAATCACACAGTAGTAGCAGATACTATCTTAAACGGAGTGGGATTAGAAAAATTGATTAAAAACGGCGCGATTAGGAATGAGAGAATAATGTATTCAACCAAGAAAGGCAAAGAAATCCCAATGGCTGTTTCCGAAAGCGCGGTGAAAGATGAAGCAGGGAAACTGGAATATATTGTGATAGTTGCCAAAGATATGCGGGGAATCTTGAAGTTGGAAGAGGAGAAGAGAAAGACAGAGGTTGCAGCAGCAGCAGCAGCAGCAGAGAAATTTAAGAGAGAGTTAGCGGAGAAAACAGCAAAAGAAATAGAAGCGGTAAACCGGCAGTTGGTTGTGGCCCAGAAACAGCTTCAGGATAAAATTGTTGAGCTTGAGCGATTTAATAAGATAACAATGGGCAGAGAAATGAGGATATTGGAGTTGAAGGAAGAAGTTGCGAGGTTGAAAGGAGAGAAAGTACCGGCTCCACCGATTCCAAAAGTAAAGCCAATAACGCCAACAGCGAAGAAAACAAAGAAAACTAAACCTAAACCTAAACCTAAACCTAAACCCTAAATTCATGGCCAAACAAGAAATGCCAAAGATTGAAGAATTAGAGACAAGTCCCGAGACAAGAACAAAGGTGTTTTATAGCATCCTGGAAGATGTCTATGCCGAAAAGGAAAAAATGGCTCAGCAGGCCAAGGTTAATTTTAGTCTTTTGGAAGATGTTGATACAGCTCAGAAAGAGCTGAAACAAAAATATGAAGAGCTTAATGTTATAAGAAAGGTAGCTGAAGAGGTTGGTTATACCCTTGACCTTAAAAAAGTCTTAGATATTTTAAGTAAATCCATAGGAAGACTTATAGATTATACTTCTGTTTGTTACATGCTTTTTGAGAAAGAAAAAGGCGAGGTTTTATTTAATGCTTATCTTGGTCAAACAGTTGGGCCATCATATCTAAACGCCATTAAAAAAAGTGCCCAGGAAGCGTTTCAGGCTTTAGCTCCAGGACAGGTTGCAAGAGATTTAGAAGCTCATTATTTTGGCAAGAAGATTGATAATGAGAGTGAAGTAAGGGCTTTATCTTTTTTCAATGTTCCGATGATTGTTCAGGATAAAATTTTAGGGATGTTGAATATCGCTTCAACCAAGCCTGATCTTTATAGACAAAAGGAGATGGAGCCAGTTTACACTATAGTTTCTCAGGCCTCTTTGGCTATTGTCCGACTCCGAGAATTAATTGCTTCTGAGCATTCTCGTTTGAAGGATTTAGTGGAGAGTATGACCAATGGGGTTTTGATGTTTGATATTGATAAGAAAGTGGTTATTGCCAATCCAGTAATGAAAAAGATAGTCCAATTAGAAGATGATAAAGTTGGTTTTTCGGATTTTCTTAAAGTTTTTAAGGAGGCCGTTCAAGTTATAGACAGGGAAGAAAAAGCAATAGATATGTCTGTTACCATTGATAAAGTTCTCAGTTCTGCAGAAACAGTTTATTTTGAGGAAGTCTCGCTTAAAAACAAATTCTTTGAAATATTTGTTACTCCGGTTCGGGATTATCGGCAGCAAATTTTCGGGGGTACTATAATTCTGCATGATATTACTCATAGGAAGAAAGTAGAAATGAGGATGACCGAGTTTGTCTCAATAGCTTCCCATCAGTTGCGGACACCCTTAACAGCTATAAAATTATTTGTAGAAATGCTGGCAAATGAAGAAGTGGGGAAATTAGGCGAAAAACAGAAAGATTATATGGATAATGTTCAGCAATCTACAGAGAGGATGATAAAATTAGTCAATGAGCTCTTGAATGTTTCTCGGTTAGAAGCTGGCAGATTAAGAATTGAGCCGAGGCTAATTCAGTTGGAAAAATTTATTCGAGAAATTATTAATGCCTTAAAGCCAGAAGCTGCTACCAGAAAATGTGAAGTTATTTTCCGAAAACCAAGGAAAAAATTAGCCAAAATTCCAATTGATCCAAGCTTAATACGTCAAGTCATCCGAAACCTTGTTTCCAATGCTATTCACTATTCGCCAGAGAAAAAATGTAAGGTTTTTGTTACTCTAAAAAAAAGAAACAAAGAAGAATATTTGATAGGCGTTAGGGACAATGGTATTGGAATTCCCAAAGCGGCTCAGGAAAGGATTTTTGAAAAGTTCTTCCGGGCTGATAATGCTATGAAAGCAATAGCTGAAGGTTCGGGTTTGGGTCTTTATGTTTGTAAAATGATTATTGAGGCTTCGGGCGGGAAAATATGGTTTGAGTTTCCCGGAAAAGGTAAGGGTACAACATTTTATATAACAATACCAATAAAAGGGATGCCCAAGAAAAAAGGAGAAAAAGGGCTGGCAGCATAATTTAAAAATATAAAAAATATAAAAACAAAATTTTATGAGCAAAGTTAAAAGAAATTTAATATCTCTATTTTTATTAATAATTAGTTTCTTGATTCTTTTTGATAAAGCCGAGGCTTATACAATAGAAGCAGAAGCTTTGAGTGGACCAGTTTTTGCCGGCTTAATGTTACATAGCTGGATTTCATTTATTATTTTATTAGTTAGTATTGCTATTGTTTTTGTACTTTTTCGTTTTGTAAGAGATAGTGAGTTAGGAAAGCCAATAGGGCTGTTTCTTTTAGCTGCTATTCTTGATGTTTTTGTAGGAGCAATCTTTTCTCTTGAAACGAATATTGAATCTATGTGGCTGATATTTGCCGTGGTTAATGTTTTTGTTCTCTTAGCCCTTATTTGGATTGCTAAGATATTGGGGATCTTTGCCCTTATTAAGAATAGATTGAAAAATAAAAACAGAAAGACAGAAAGAGAAGAAATATAGAAACGTATTTAAATTTTTCTGTTTAAAATTTTATGCCAAAGACTAAAATTTTAGTGGTTGACGACGAAAAGATTTTTCGAGAGATTTTTGAATCCCATCTAATTAGAAAAGGTTTTGAGGTAATCACAGCGGCTAGCGGTGAGGAGGCGCTCCAGCTGATAAAAGAAGATGGGATAGATCTAGTTCTTTTAGATGCAGTAATGTTTCCTATGAATGCAGTAGAGGTATTGAAGAGATTACAGAAAGATATAAAAAACAAGAAGATTAAAGTAATCGTGATAGCTCACATAGGAGAAGAAGATTATGTTTTTGAAGCTAGAAAATGGGGAGCTAACGATTACTT
The DNA here is from genome assembly GCA_964470765.1 of uncultured Candidatus Saccharibacteria bacterium. GTDB lineage: Bacteria > Patescibacteriota > Minisyncoccia > Minisyncoccales > JAGGXC01 > CAYYDV01. The sequence goes on along the minus strand of CAYYDV010000003.1, from coordinate 27,423 downwards.
TACCAAGGCCACCTTTAAGTTAAAGGATTTAGCAGTTAAAATAGAAAGGTTAACAGAACCTAAATTAGAAGAGGTAAGAACATAGAAGAACTGAAATATAAGTTTTTATCTATAAGATTTTATGGCTAAAAAGAATAAAATTTTATTAGCAGAAGACGATAAATTTATCTACCGGGCCTACAAAGATGGTCTTGAAAGAGCTGGTTTTGAAGTGGTTGTTACTTCTGGTGGAAGGGAAACTTTAAAAAAAATAAGATCGGAAAAACCAGATTTGGTTTTACTTGATTTAATTATGCCTGGGAAGAGCGGCTTCGAAGTTTTAGAAGAACTAAAAATGGATGATGAGCTGAAGAATGTACCCGTAGTTATTCTTTCTAACCTGGGTCAGGATTCAGATGTGGAAAGGGGCAAAGATCTTGGCGCCGTGGATTATTTAATTAAAACCAATTTTTCTATGAAAGAGGTGATTGAAAAAGTAAAGTTTTACCTAGCTAAAAAGAAGAAAAAATAATGAAAATTACAAATGCAAAATTAAAGGAATTTCTCGTTGAGCCTGGCCACATAGGCGAGGCCGATTTTGAGTTAGCTTTAAAAGAAGCTAAGAAAGATAAAAAGGATTTGGGGGATGTTTTAGTAGAAAAAGACCTGATTAAAGACGAGCAATTAGGTAAGTTAATTGCTGAAGAGTTGGGATATAAATTTATTAATTTAAGAAAAGAAAAGATAGAAGAAGAGGTTTTGAATTTAATTCCCGAGTTAGTAGCTAAATCAAAGGGAGTAATTGCTTTTGCCAGGACTGACGAAGGCATAAAAGTAGGGATGCTCAATCCTGATGATTTAGAAACCAGGCATTTAATAGAAAAACGGGCCGGACAAAAAGCTTTGCCCTTTTTTATAACTAAAGGGGAGCTTCAAAACGCTCTTTCTGGATACAAACCTAGTCTTAAGGATGAATTTGAGAAGATTTTACAAAAACTCAGAGATAAATCTTTAAGTCGAGAGGAACGCGACGAAGCAACCATTAAAATAGTTGATACCTTGTTGCAGTACGGTTATCAGAACAAAGCCTCAGATGTTCATATTGAACCCTACCGAAAAAAGGTTCTAATCCGTTTTAGGATTGATGGGGTTTTGCATGAAGTCTTGGATATACCTAAAGATTTACACGAATTAATTCTGATGCGGATCAAGATTTTATCAAAGATGAGGACCGACGAACACCGAGCCGCTCAGGATGGTAAGCTTCGGTTTAAAGCTCCCCAGGAAATGGTTGATGTTAGAGTTTCCGTGGTGCCAGTTACCGAAGGGGAAAATATAGTTATGCGTCTTCTTTCAGCCAAAGCTAGATTGTTTAGTTTAATAACTTTGGGTCTGGCGGAAACCAATTTAAAAAAGGTCCAACAAGCAATAAAACATCCTTATGGAATGATTCTGGTGACTGGTCCTACTGGTTGCGGAAAAACTACTACCCTCTATGCAGTTATGAAGATCTTGAATAAACCTGAGGTTCATATTGCTGCTATTGAGGATCCAGTCGAGTATGATATTGAGGCCGTGAGACAGATTCAGGTAAATCCCAAGACAAATTTAACTTTTGCCAAGGGACTTCGAGCTATTGTTCGTCAAGACCCGGATATTATTATGGTTGGAGAAATTAGAGATGAAGAAACAGCTGGCATTGCTGTTAATTCGGCCTTAACTGGACACTTGGTTTTATCAACTTTACACACTAATGATGCTGCTACCACCCTTCCTCGTTTACTTGATATGGGCATTGAGCCCTTTTTAGTAGCTTCCACGGTCAATGTAGCCATTGCCCAGAGATTAGTAAGGGAAATTTGTGAAAAATGCCGGGGCTCCTATCAACTGACTAAGGAAGAAAAAAGGATTATAGAAAGCAGACCTCGAATTGGAGAGATTTTGAAAGCCAGGGGATATAAAAATTTAGACAAAGTTTATTTATATAAAGGAAATGGCTGTAAGGTTTGTGCTAATACTGGTTTTCTGGGTCGGACCGGTATCTTTGAGGTCTTGGAAATGGCCGATAATATCAAAGACTTAATAGTTAAGCGAGCTTCAAGTGATGAGATTGCCAAAGTTGCTCGCCAGAATGGTATGACAACAATGCTTGAGGACGGGATGGAAAAGGTTTTCCAGGGAGTAACTACCTTACAAGAATTAATGAGGGTTGCTGAGGAATAATATCTATCAACTAATAACTTAAATCTATGAAGAAACAACCAAAAGAGAAAAAAGACTTAATGGAGATAGAAATTCCTATTGGCAGAATAAACTTAACTCAAAAGGCTCTTTTTGCTAAACACTTGGCTGTAACTTTAAGAGCTGGGCTTACTATAACCGAAGCCTTAACTATCGCCCGAGATTCTGCTTCTGGTAAGCTCAAGAAAGTAATAGCTGGGATTTTAAAATCAGTAAAAGCTGGCAGTTCCCTTTCTAAATCTTTTGCTCGTTATCCCAAGGTTTTTTCTGGTCTCTTTATTGGTGCTACTCAGGCTGGTGAGGCTTCAGGAACTTTAGTTGAAAACTTAGAGAATGTTGCTGAACAGCTAGAAAAAGAAAAAGAATTATTTTCTAAAATAAAAGGAGCTATGCTCTATCCGGTTGTGATTCTAACAGCTGCTTTTGTCTTAGGAATGGTCTTAACCTTCTTTGTTTTACCCCAAATCACTCCTATGTTTGAAGGGTTGGATATAGATTTACCTATAACCACTCGGATTTTGATTAGGTTTTCTCATCTCATTCAGGAATATGGTTTGTATTTATTTTTAGGAATTATTGGTTTTGCAGGATTTATGGTTTGGTTGGTAAAACAAAGATTCACCAAACCAGTGACTCACTGGCTTCTCATAAATACCCCCATAATAAAAAAAATTACTCGTAAAACTACTTTAGCCAGTTTCTCTAGAACCCTAGGGATGCTTTTGAAAAGCGGTGTTAATATTGATGAAGCTCTAGAGATTACCAAAGAAACGATGAGCAATTATTATTATAAGCAGGCTTTGGAGGAAGTCAGTAAAAATGTTCGCAAAGGAACAAAACTTTCCGACAATTTAGCTCAATTTGAAAGTCTTTTTCCAATAATGGTTACTAAAATGATTGGAGTAGGAGAGGAGTCGGGGAAGTTTGAGGAAACTCTTTTTTATCTAGCTAATTTCTATGAGGTTGAAGTAGAAACAGCTGTTAAATCTTTAACCTTGGCTATTGAGCCTATTTTGCTTATTATGATTGGTTTAGTTGTTGGTTTTTTGACTTTGTCAATTATCACTCCAATTTATGATCTCACCGGCGGTATTAGCCGCTAAGTGCAACCTATGAAAGGTTTTACCCTCATAGAACTTTTAATTGTTATCGCTATTACCCTTATTTTAGCGGCAGTAGTGGTGCCTATTTATGGCAATCTCCAGGTATCTGGCCAGCTTAATGAAAATTCTTCCCAAGCTATTCAAACTTTACGAATGGCTAGGGGACGGAGCATAGCTAGGTATAATAATGCTCAGCACGGAGTTTATTTTCAAGTAAATGCTTCTGATAAAGATAAATATGTGTTGTACCGAGGAAGCTCTTACGCTACTAGAGAATCTGATTATGATCGTGAAATCACTTTAGATTCAGCTCTAAGTTTATCCTTGCCCGGAGGAGTAAGTGAGTATGAGATAAATTTCTCCAAAGGACTGGGCGTACCTGATGCTACGGGAACAATTACTTTAACTCATGACGTTAGCGGCAGCCGGTCTATCATTGTCAATAGTTTTGGGATGATAGAGAAAGATTAATTTTAATTAAATTGTTAATAAATGCTACGTCTAAACCATCAAAGAGGTCAATCGATTTTAGAGGTCATAGTTGCTATGGCTATTTTTGCTTTAATAGGGGCAGCCATGGTAGCTATGGTTGTCGGTAGTTTTATAGCTTTGACTCAAGGCGGTGAGCAAACTCAAGCTGAAGCTCTGGCTCAAGAAGGAATTGAGGCAGTTAGATCAATTCGGGACGGTGCCTGGAATGAGATTATTTATAGTCAGAGTGCAGTGACCACAAGTAGTAGCCAGTGGATTTTTAGCGGTGAAGGAACAGATGAAACCATTGGTCAATATAGCCGGACAATTACTTTTAGTAACGTTTGCCGTGATGGTTCCAACGATATTACTACTTGTCCCGGCTCCTATACCGATGTTCATAGTAAGCAAGCCGCGGTGAGTGTTAGTTGGGAGACGCGGGAAGGAATCACTAACACGGTCCAGCGCATTGCCTATTTAACTAACTGGGATTCCCGGGAATGGACCCAAACTGATTGGTCAGGCGGAAGTGGGCAAACTACTTGGTCTGATGCCACAAAATATGATTCTGATGATGGGAATATTGATAATAGTACTGCAGGCGAAGTTAAGTTAGCTGAAGCTGCAGGCGGCAGTTGGGTACTCTCTGGAGGAACAGAAATAACTCATACTTCCGATACTGATTTTAGCGGGGGAACATTTAACAATACTGAAGTCAGTGGGACTGGAAATGATGCAAAGATTGTTCTTACCCAAAGCACTGGCTGGGTTGAACATGCTGATAGTCAAATTGTTACTACTGAAGATCTTAATGATCTTGATGCGGTTTCAGCAAGTGATATTTGGGCAGTTGCAAAAAAAGGCGAGACTTATCACTATAATGGTACAAATTGGAGTGCCGGTACTGATGTGGGAAACTTTGATCTTCAGGCTATTGATATGTTTTCGTCTTCTGATGGTTGGACTGTGGATGATAAAGGAAAGATTTATCATTATGATGGCACAAGCTGGTCTGAAGATACAGATACTGGAAACGAAGAGTGGTATGCTGTTGAGACAATTTCTGCAAGTAACGTCTGGGTGGTTGGCAAAGACGGAAAGGCTGCCCATTATAATGGCAGCTCATGGACAGAATCAACACCTAGCAGTAAAGACTTAAATGGTGTTGATTCCATCGCTTCTAACGATATCTGGGCAGTTGGCAATGATGGTACTATTATTCATTACAATGGCACCAGCTGGTCGAGTGCTTCTTCGCCAACTTCTAATAAATTACAAGATGTATCAGTTGTTTCAGCTACAGATGTTTGGGCTGTGGGCGAATCAGGCACTATTATTCATTACAATGGTACAAGTTGGTCATCAGTATCTTTACCTACAGGAAATCGTTTACGCAGTATTTCAATGGTATTAGCATCAGATGGATGGGCAGTGGGGGATAGCGGCACTATTATTTATTACAATGGCACTAGCTGGTCTATTGCGAGTTCTCCTGTAGGAAGTCAGTTGAATGGCATCTCTATGGTTTCTAACTCTGATGGTTGGATTGTTGGCGTTAGTGGTATTATTTTACAGTATACTACCTCCTATCAGAGTTCAGGGACATTTCTTTCTTCTATTATAGATAGCGGAGACACGAGTACAAACTGGAGCGTAGTCAGCTGGACAGAGACCTTGCCGAGTGGAGCAGATATTACCATCTCGACTCGGACGGGTAATACCGCGACTCCGGACGGCTCATGGGATTCATGGAGCAGCGAGTTAACCAGTAATCTTGGAGATACTATTACTTCTGCTGACGGACAATACCTTCAGTATCGAGTAACTTTTACTCGTGGAAGCGATACAACCCAAACCCCAGAGTTCGAGGATATTACTATGACTTATAACGCACCGACCACAGAGAATTTAAATGCTTTAAGCATTATTTCTGCTTCTGATATTTGGGCAGCAGGTCGAAGCGGTAAAATACTCCGTTATAATGGCACAAGCTGGAGCGAACACACTGATACTGGTAACGAGGAGTGGTATGATATTGCTATGATTTCTTCAAGTAATGGTTGGGTAGTTGGTAAAAATGGCGCTCTGGCTAGGTACAATGATGCAACTTGGACCGAGTCTACAATACCAGATAGTGCTGATGTCAACTGCGTCTATGCTTTATCTGCTTCTAATATCTGGGCAGCTGGAAAAAGCGGAAGAATTTGGCATTATGATGGGGCTTCATGGTCTCTATATACAGATACTGGGAACGAAACCTGGAACGATATTTTTATGATTTCAGCATCAGAAGGCTGGGTAGTAGGTAATAATGGTGTACTTGCTCAATATGATGGTACAAACTGGACCGAGTCTACTATGCCCTCAAGTGCCAATATCAATGGAGTTTATGCTTTATCTAATTCTAATATTTGGGCTGTTGGAGAGAGTGGGAGATTTTGGCATTACGATGGGACTTCCTGGTCACTCCATACAGATACTGGAAGCGAGAGGTGGGAAGCAGTTTATTTAAATAACGCCTCTGATGGCTGGGCAGTTGGTAATGGTGGTAATATTCGTCACTGGCTCGGTATTAGTTGGGATAGTTTTACTTCACCGACTAACAATGATTTAAATGATGTAGAAATGGTTTCTATATTAGATGGTTGGGCTGTTGGAGATAATGGGACTATTTTACACTTTAGTCGTGATAATCTTTATGTTACAAGTGGTTATTTAATTTCTTCTGCTTTTGATACTGGTTCTAGTAGCAGTATTCAGATTATTGAATGGGACCAGACAACACCTTCTTGTAGTCCAGCTTGTGAAGTTAAATTTCAGATTCAGACAGCCACTGATGATTCTGGCTCTCCCGGGACTTGGTCAACTACTTGGTGTGGACCGGATGGGGAAGATGGAGATGAGACAGATTACTTCGCCATCTCAACCGGTCAATTAATCCACACCGACCATAACGGAGATCAGTGGATTAGGTATAAAGCAACTTTGTCTGGCGATAGCACTGATACACCCGTATTAGAAGAAATAAGAATAAACTACAAATAACATGAAAAAGGGTTTTACACTTATAGAAGTCTTAATTTACATTACTATTATTGGGGTGGTGGTAAGCGGCTTTATTGTTTTTGCTTTATCTATTAATAGTTCTCGTTCAAAGACTTATGTTGCTCAAGAGGTCCAAGCTAATGCTAGAACTGCCTTAGATTTAATTAGTCAAAAAATAAGAGCAGCTACTGGAGTAAACGTTGCTTCTTCCACTTTTGACGTTGATCCTGGCTTATTATCTTTAGCTATGGCCAGCAGCACTCAAAACCCTACTATAGTTGATTTAAATCAAGATGACGGAGTGCTCCAGATAACTGCCAGCACTTCCAATCCAGTAGCCATAACCAGCGATGAAGTTAAGGTAACTAACCTGGTTTTTACTAACTTAACCCCCAGTGGCGAAAGAGGAAATATAAGAATTGAGATTACCGTTGAATATGCTGGAGATGGCAGTAAAGAATATGAGTATTCCCAAAGTTTACAAACAGCTGTAAGTCTCCGGCAATAGATTAAAGATTCAAGATTGAAATTAGCTTTAATTCAATGTACTTAAAACTTAAATCTTACAACTTAAAACTTGGCGAAAGGGGTGTTGCGGCTTTAATGACTATTATTATTGTTGCGGCGGCTGTTTTAATTATGGCTTATAGTGCCTCCTTATTGGGGTTAGGTGAGCTTGATTTGGGTTATACCTCTCAGAAGGGGGGAGAAGCTTTCTCAGTAGCCGATGGTTGTATGGAAGAAACCCTGCGTCATATTCGCCTTGATACAAGTTATAGTGGTGGAAGCCTAACAACAAGCAATGGATCGTGTATAATAAATGTAGAAACCAGTGGAAATGACCGAACCATTACGGTTACCGCCAGCACTACAGATGAATACTATAAGAAAATAGAAACAAATATTACACTATCTACCGATATAATTCCAGTTATCACTATTAATTCTTGGGAAGAGAAATCAGATTAAACTTATATGGTTAACATAATTCAAAAAAAATCTATAGGAATAGATATTGCTGACCAGACTATTGAAGTGGTAGAACTTGCTAAAAAGGGAGGAAAGGCAGAGGTTTCCAGTTTAGGTCGAACTTTATTAGAACCGGGAATTGTAAAAGGTGGGAGAATCAAAGATGAAGAAAAATTAGTAAAAGCAGTTAAAGAAGCCTTTTCTAAGGCTAAACCTCATCCTATTGTTACCAAGAAACTAATCTTTGGTTTGCCAGAAAGTCAAGCCTATATTCATATCTTTGAACTTGGGCCGCATAACAAAAAGGAAAGAGACAACTTGGTATTAAATGAAGCCCAAACAAGCATTCCCTTAAAAGAAAATGATTTATTATTCTCTCACAAAGTGCTATCTGAAGGTAAAGAGAAAGTGGAAATTCTAATTGTTGGAGCAAGTAAAGAGATGGTTCAAGAATGGCAACAATTTTTTCAAAAATTAAAATTGGAAGTAGAAGTTTTTGATATTGAGTCCTTGGCTATTTTTAGGGGTTTATTTAGCGAACCAGCCAAGGCTCCAGTTTGTCTAGTTGATATTGGAAAAGCAGCTACTAATATTGCTATCTTTGATAAAGTAGGGTTACGTTATTCTCATTCAATTAATGTTGCTGGTGATATCTTTACTAAAGAAATTGCTAATACTTTGAAGATTAAACCAGAGGAAGCCGAGAAGCAGAAGATAAAAACAGGATTGTCTGATAAAAATAGTCGGATTTTCCCAGTTTTAATAAAGTCACTAGAGCCGATTAATAAAGAAATAGAAACACTGCTTAATTATTTTCAAGAGAAGAACAACCAGAAGGTTAAGGAAATTGTTCTAGTCGGTGGCTCTAGTAAATTAGAAGGGATAGCTGATTATTTTAATACTAATCTTGACTTGTCAGTGAAAGTAGGTAAGCCAGTTTTACTTGAAACGAAAGCGCCTTTGGAATACATGGGAGCTATTGGTTTGGCTCTAAGAGGAGTAGATAAAAAATGGTCTCGAAAGGACCCGGCTATATCTATGAAACTACAAGAACGGAAAGGTAGAAAAACATTATTTCCTAAAAAAATTAAGCCCAAAAGAGTTCCAGAAAAAAAAGGAAGAGAAGAATTAATGCCCACCCTTGAGGGCATCGAGGAAACCTCTTTGCCATCAATTGTTGATATAAGCAGAGCAAAGAAGCTACGCTCTAAGAAAATCTTACTAATTATTATTCTAATCATTGGTGTGATTGTCATTGGTCTGGCCTATTGGTATAGGAGTTATGAGAAAGCTCAACGAGAAGGGAAAAAGGAATCTCAGATTGTTCAATACACAAAGACTCAATCGTTTGATTTGAAGGTGCCGGTGGCGGTAGCTCCATCAGAATATACTTCAGATAGAGCCAGGGGGCGAATTATTGAAAACACCATTAAAGCGGCAGGAGATTATAATGAAGCAGTAGCCCATTCAAGGATAGCCGTAGAGAAAGGACTAAAAGAAGGAGAAAAGCTATGGCTTAGGCCAGTAAGCCCGGAGCAAGCTGTTTTTCCAATGATAATAAAGTGGCTCGTCTTTTCTGAAGAGGATGCAAATAAGTTGTTCTTAAAAGAAGTGGATAAATTAAATAAAGACAAAGTAGATTATGTCCTGAACAATCTTGAGAAGAAAAACATAGAATCAACCGAAAATTCCAATATATTTTATTTAGCAGGAAAAGTAACAATTTCCTTAAACCAGTTAATTGAAGCAGAGGAAGAACAGGGTGAGATTTTAGAAATAGAAGAAACTAAGGAAGAGACTACTGAAGCTACTACATCAGTGCTCATTGAAGAAACAGGAATAGGTTGGTTAAGGGTAAGAAAAGGACCAGGAACTGATTATTCTGAGATAACTAAAGTTTATCCGGGTGAAAGTTATCAACTATTGGAAGAATCGGAAGGATGGTATAAAATAAAATTAGATGAAGAGGCTGAAGGTTGGATAGCAGCCCGATATGCTAAAAAAGAATAATCTAAGATTAAAAAAGGTTTATGTCTAAATCTAAAGGTTTCACCCCGCACCTTTTGCGGGAAGAGAAAAAAAGGGTATACCCAGCATCTTATAAAAAAGGTGCGGGGTTTACCTTAATTGAGCTTTTGATTGTTATTGCCATTATTTCCATAATCGCTGCTGTGGTTTTTGTTGCCCTTGATCCCTTGACCAGATTCAAAGATGCCCGAGATTCTAGTAGGTATTCAGATATATTAGGTATCATGAGTGCTATTAAGATAGATCAGGTTGATAACGGTGGTTATTATATAGAATCCGTTAGTAGTACAAATGCCGGAGAGGTTTACATGATTACTGATGGTTCTCAAACCACTGGTTGTAATGGTCAGAATACTTATTGTGATACCAATGTTACTGATAGTAATAATTGTGTTGATTTGTCTGGTTTAGTATCAGAAGGTTATCTTGGGGATATACCGGTGAGTTCTAATGGTCAAGGTTCCTGGGCAACTTCAAGTAGTGGATATACTCTTCAGCGTGATACTACTGGTATTATTACCATTAGAGCCTGTGAGTCTGAAAATAGAGACGAGATTTGGGTAGCCAGATAAGAAATAGTGAGTAGCAGGGCGGGGTAGATTACGGAGCAACTAAAACCGGTATCTTAAAACACTCTTTTGTACTCATAAAATAGGTTCTAATAGCGTTCAAGCCCCGCAGCAACTTAGGGCACAGTCCGAGAGACCGAGAGGGGTCGGAAATCGCCAAGAAGGCGATTTTTTGGTAGAATGGAAATATGCCATTAAAGACAAAGAAGATAGGGGGTATAAAATTCTCTTTTAATAACCAAAGAGAATTTGACTTAATCTATAGAGACATATTTATTAAGAAAGCTAACGAATTTAAAGCTGATAATGCCTCACCTTTTATATTAGATTGCGGTGCTCATATTGGGATTAGTATTCTTTATTTTAAAAAGCTATATCCAAAAGCGAAGATTATAGCTTTTGAGCCAAACCCTGACACATTTAAACTTTTAGATTTAAATGTGAAGCAAAATAATTTAAAAAATGTAAAGATAATAAACGTAGCTTTATCTAATAAAAAAAGAAGGATTAAATTTTATATAGCTAGAAGAGATAAAGCTGTGTGGAACTGGGGAGATTCAGCTGTGAAGAATAAATGGTACAATGCCAAGAAATTTAAAACAATAAAAGTGTCCGCTGTCAGATTGTCTTCCTATATCAACAAAAGAGTAGATTTAATCAAAATAGATATAGAAGGTACGGAAGAGAGAGTTCTAAAAGAAATAGAAGGTAAGCTTTGTATGGTAAGAGAAATTATTATAGAGTTTCATGGAAGTAGCACAAATAAATCTAACAACATAGAGAATATTCTCTCTATTTTAGATAAAAACTTTTTTAAATACACCTTAAAGCAAGATTATAAGAAGATTAAGTATAAAAAAATAAAGAGGACTGATCCATTTTGGCTGACAGTTCATGCTAAAAGGAGATAAGATAGATTCTGACGTTGTTGCATAAGGAGGTAAATTGATGAGCTCATTATGGAGACCGAGACGCCTATCCTTCTAGGGCTACCGAGCCGGGTTCGAATCCTAGCGCCGTAGATGGTAACGCCACCTCGTAATAGAGGTGGTATTTGATTTGACTTTTTTATATAAAATACTATAATAAAAACACTGAACTTTTAAAGAGGAATATAAATGAAAAATGAACTATCAAAGGAGATTGTTGATAAAGTTCTTAAGAAGGCAAAAAACATTGAAGAAATAAAGGGAGACGAAGATTTTAGTCGGGCAGAAATCAGTAGAAGATGTTTCATTATGAGGCATTGCGGTGTAAGAGCAGTTCGTGTAAGAACTTTCTATAATGCTGGAGAAAAATGTCCTTCAGATGAAAAATTAAATGAATATAGAGGAAAAGATGTAATTGTTTGTCCTGTCTGTTCCAGTTATGGCATAGGATCAGTTTTCCCTGTCTATACTTAATCTATTTAGGCTCATCTAATACTTTTTGGATGAGCACTTTTTTATTTAAACCCCTACCAAACAGGTTCTAACCCCGAATAGTAGAGCAAAGCTCACTACGGGGCAGGCTTCGTCCAAGACCCCCAGTCAGGGTTTGTCCGAGTGAAATAGCTCGGGTTCTAACTTTACGATAAATTAAAAATCTACCGTAATTAAGGCAGATTTTTGTAATTTACCCTATATAAGTAAGTTTTTTAAGCAGAAGCTTTACCTGCAGATATCTTGTCCGTAAGAGTATTTATCTACAAAGAGGCCGTTTTGGTCTTGTAAATAAATTGTATCGCAGTAATCACTAGTAGCAATGTCACTTTTTAGATAAATATACCAGCTATTTTGTAAGAAATCTTCATCTCTGGAGTAGTTCATGAAGCAGCCTTCGTAGTTAAAATTTTCCTTAAGATAAGATACACATCTTGAATCTTCGTAAATTCTAGGGTTATTAGAGTAATCAGGAACTTCACATCCTCTAATCCGGCGAATGAATTCTCGACAGCAGGGTCTGAGATGAGAAATTTCTTCTTCCTTTGGTCGGGGACAACTTTTTGGTATAGAGAGAGAAGAGTTGTCAGGTTTAGCTAAATAACCAAGGCATTTATTAAGACGAAAATTTCTATTTCCTCCCAAAGGACTTGAACCACCAGACAGGTATATGGTGTTATCTTTCTCTATAATAATATCTTTTCCAGGAAAGCCGAGAAAATATCTTTCTATTGCTTGGGGAATAGTAGATTCACCCCTTCTTCCCTTTATTTTCCAACCAGTAATATTTATTTCTTCTTCTTTATTAAGATAAACTTTCAAGGTTATCACCGAGGGATAAGAAGAATATGGAGTTCTGACGCTAGAAATCTTTACTTTTCTAAAATATGGAGAAAGATTTACTTTGAAAGTTCTCTTGGCTGGAGTGGGGTCAGTTGAATTGCTTGTTTTTGCCCTGACTAGAAAAGTATATTCTTTAGGACATAGAGGAAAAGTTATCGTTCTTTTAGGAGAAGAAGTTCTTTCCCAATTATTATCTAATCCCTCAATTTTTGTTTCAAAGGATACCCATCCTTCATTTTCTTTTGAAGGAAATTTTGCTTCAAATTCAAAAGTAACCATATTTGTATCTTCTATAATCTCTCCTTCTTCTGGTCCAGCTATTATGAAGGTATTAATTAAAGAAGTAGGATTTTTGGGTTTTACTATTGCCGCTAGCCCGGAAGATTCTGAAAAAACCTGTCCTTCTAGGGATTGCTCCTGAGGAATATTCTCTTGAGCTTGAGAAGGAGTTTCTTCTTCTAAACTTCCCTTTAACATTTGGCCTAAATTAGATAAAACCGCAATGGCAAGAATAATAATGAGAAAAGTGATGATTAATCGCATAATATTAGGCTATACCACTTTCCCACCACAAAATCAAGTCTTTTATCCTTGAGAAATAATATATTGTAATAATTACCTGATTTGTGCTAAAATTAAACCAGGAATATGAAGGAGAAATTTGTAATCAAAAAGACAAAAATTAGGGTAATTGGTGTTGGTGGTGGAGGCGGTTCCATTGTTTCTGAACTGGCCAAAAGAGTAAAAAAAGCCAGTTTTGTTGCTGCTAATACCGACCTCCAGGCACTTAAAAAATTGCCTAAAAATATCCAACGGTTTAAATTTGGTCAGGATTTAACCTATGGTTTGGGAACAGGAATGGATGTAGAAAAAGGAAAAATTGCTGCCGAAAAGGAAAAACAAAGAATTAAAAAAATCCTTAAAAATCAGGACCTTTGTATTTTCGTAGCTTGTTTAGGAGGAGGAACAGGGTCTGGGGCTACTCCGGTCTTTACTGAAGTTTCTAATGAGCTCAGAAATATTAATTTAGGAATCTTTACCATACCTTTTAAATTTGAAGGGGAGAGAAGAGTTAAAATTGCCAAAGATTCTTTAAAGAAATTAAAAGCCAATTTAAATGGCTTCTTGGTTATTCAAAATCAAAGAATTTTTCGGATTATTGGCAAGAAAGCTTCCTTAAATCAGGCTTTTTCATCTTTAAATAAAATTTTGACTGAGAACTTAGCCAGTTTCATTGAATTAATTTATAAACCAGGCTTGATTAACATTGATTTTGCTGATTTCAAAACCATTTTAGAAGGAAAGGGAGAGAGGCTCTATTTTAACACTGCTGAGGCTAAGGGTCCAAATCGGGCCGAAGAAGTGATTAAAAAGGTTCTTGACTCTCCGCTTTTAGATTTTAATATTAAGACAGCCAAGAGAATTTTGTTTAATATTTCCGGTTCTTTAGATTTAAAGATGAGAGAAGTTGAACAAATTTGTAATGCCTTTTCTGATTTAAATCGACAATCTAAAATTATTTTTGGGGTCTTTCCAGCTCCTTCCAGAGAAAAATCTGGAATTAAAGTAACTCTCTTGGTAACCGGTGATATAAAAAAGAAAAAAACCTCAAAGGTTAAAAAACCTCCAAAACCTAATTTGAGCAAAGCGAGAATCAAGGTTCTCGAAGAGGTTCTTAAAAAACCTTCTGAATTTGAGGAAACTCCAAAGCCTAAAAAGATTACTAAGCCAAAAGTTAAAAGCAAGCAAAAAAAGAAATTAATTAAAGTTAAACCTGCTCCTAAGAAGAAAAAAAGAAAGAGGAGAAAGAAGAAAAGGCTCAGTGCTTTGGAAATAAAAAAAGTGGTCCAGCAAGAAGAGCAAAAAAGATTAGCCGAGGAAGAAAAATGGGATGTTCCGGCTTTCCTTCGCCGCAGCCCTTGGAAAGAAAAAATTAGAACTTCCCCTCGAGGAAAGAAAAAATCATGATTAAGAAAGCAGTTATTCCTATTGGTGGTTTAGGGACAAGGTTCTTACCTTTATCTAAAGTAGTCCCTAAAGAATTCCTACCCCTAGTAGACAAACCGGCTATTCAATATATTATTGAAGAAGCCAAGGCTTCGGGAATTAAAGAAATTGTTTTTGTTACCCGGCCCAAAAGCAAGGAAATTTTAGAGTATTTCAAAGAGAGCTCTAAGCTAGAAAAGTTTTTAAAGGCTAGAAAAAGAACTCACTTATTAAGAGAACTTCAGAAAGTAAGGGAGCTTATAAAGAGTATTTCCTTTTCTGTAGTTTCTCAAAAAGAACCTTTAGGTGATGGCCATGCTATTTTGCAAGCCAAGAAGATGATTGGAAAAGACTCTTTTGGGGTCTTTTTTCCCGACGACATCGTTGATTCTAAAACTCCCTGTCTTTTACAGTTAACTAAAATCTTTAGAACCTCTCAGGCTCCGATTATCGGTTTAAAGAAAGTAACTGATGAAAAAATTCCTAGCTATGGAATAGTTGGAGTTGAGAAGATTTCTAGTCATCTTTATAAAATCAAAAAGATTATAGAGAAACCAGATAAAGATTCAGCTCCTTCTAACTTGGCTATTGTGGGGAGATATGTTTTAACTCCGGAAGTTCTTGATTGTCTAGGAAAAACACCCCCCAACCAAAGGAAAGAGATAATTTTAGCTGAGGCTTTGAGGAAAATGCTGGATGATGGTAAGATAATTTATGGGTATGAATTTGAAGGAAAATGGTTAGAATGCGGGACTAAATTATCTTGGTTGGAATCAAGTTTTTATCTTTGTTTGAAGCATCCCGAATTTGGAGAAAAATTAAAAAAATTCTTAAATGAAGCAAAGTTATGACTAAGGTAACTAAAAACATTATCAAAAAAATTTATCAGACTAGACCTCCTGAAATTCACAAGTACAATTACGGTCTTCTCTTGGTCATTGGCGGTTCGGAATTTTATTCAGGCTCTCCAGCCTTAGCAGCGATGGCTGCTTTTAAGTCAGGAGTGGATATGGTTCAAGTTATTGCTCCTAAAAGAGCAGCTGATATTATTGCTTCTTTTAGTCCTAATTTAGCTGCCTATCCCCTCGAGGGTGACCATTTGACCGAAGAACATTTATCTACTTTAATTTCCATGACTAAAAGCGCTGAAATTGTTTCCCATGGAAAAATGGCTGTAGTCATTGGTGGAGGAGCGGGAAGAAGTAAGGAAACTCAAAGAGTAATTTGCGATTACCTTTCTCAAGTCTCAGTTCCGGTGGTTATTGATGCTGACGCTATTCACGCCATAGCTAAAAATTCAGAACTAATTGCCCAGAAACCTTTCTTAATTACCCCTCATAGTTATGAATTTTTTCTTCTGACTGAAAAGGAAGTTAAAGAATTACCTACTAAAGAAAAAATAAAATTAGTTAAGGAAGAAGCCCAGCGACTGGGAACTACGATTTTACTAAAAGGGAAAGTTGATGTTATTTCTAACGGTAAAGAAACTATTTTAAATGAGACTGGCAATCCTTATTTAACTGTTGGCGGGACCGGAGATACTTTAGCTGGAATTTCGGGTTCAATTTTAGCTCAAGGTTTTAAACCTTTTCTAGCTGCCCAGGCGGCAGCTTTTATTAATGGAAAAGCTGGAGAGGTTGCTGCTAAGACCAAAAAAGAAGGGCTTTTGGCTACTGACTTGATTGAGGCTATCCCTGAAGTTTTACATTAATCACGAATAAAAGCATGTTGGATTTAATAATTATTGGAGGGGGACCGGCTGGTATTACTGCCGGTATCTACGCTGCTAGAAAAAAACTTAATACCTTGTTAATTTCCAAAGACTTCGTTGGTCAGATAGGGAAGTCTTCTTTGATTGAAAATTGGCCCGGCAATAAGGGAATTTCTGGAGTTAAATTTTTGGAAAGACTAAAAAAGCATTTAGATAGATTTATGATAAACATAAACGAAGGAGAAGAGGTAACGGAAGTTAAAAGGAAAAAGGATTTTTTTGAAGTAAAAACCACTCAAAAAGATAGATATTTTACCAAATCAATTATTGTTGCTTCCGGGGCTAACCCCCGTTCCTTAGAGATTCCCGGTGAGAAAAAATTTGTTGGCCGGGGTGTATCTTTTTGTACTACATGCGATGCTCCTTTTTTTAGAGAAAAAGCCGTAGCTGTAATTGGAGGCGGGAATAGCGGTTTTGAAGCGGCTTTAGACCTGGCCAAATATGCTAAGAAAATTTACATTTTAGAATTTTCTTCGGAAATAAGAGCTGATGAGTTTCTTTATGAAAAAGCAGAGAAAGATAAGAAGATTGAAATAATCCTTCCCGCTTTAGTAAAAAAAATCAAGGGAAAAAACTTCGTTACCTCTCTTATTTATCAAGATAGAAAATCTAAAAAACTAAAGGAACTTCAGGTGAACGGAGTTTTTGTTATGATTGGCAATGTTCCGGCTGGCAGATTTATTAAGAATTTAGTTGATTTTAATGAAAAAAATGAAATTAAAATTAATCCTCAAACAAACGGGACTAAAACAAAAGGAGTATTCGCCGCCGGAGATGTTACCACCGTCCCCTATAAACAAATAGTGATAGCAGCTGGTGAAGGAGCCAAAGCCGCTCTTTCTTGTTACAGCT
>CAYYDV010000003.1:0-10135 GCA_964470765.1 uncultured Candidatus Saccharibacteria bacterium | reverse complement strand
GTTACAGCTACCTTAAAAGACTTAAAAAGTAGTTTATTAATTTTAGAATGATATCTATAATTATCCCAACTCTCAACGAGGAAAATTATCTTCCTCTTCTTTTAGAATCATTGAAAAATCAAACCTATCAAGATTTTGAAGTTATCGTTGCTGATGCTGGTTCAAGAGACAAGACTCGCCAAATAGCCAAGAAATGGGGATGCCGAGTAATAGAAGGAGGCTTGCCGGCCGTGGGAAGGAATAAAGGAGTCAAGGTAGTCAAAGGTAATATATTGATATTTTTAGATTCCTATGTTGTTTTACCAAAAGAATTTGTAGAAGAAAATATAAAAGAATTTAAAAAAAGGAAATTAGATATAGCTTCTTGTTATATTCAAGTTTTGAGCGATAAAAACATTGATGCCTTTATGTATGATATTGCTAATTTATACTGGGGATTGTCGCAGTTCTTTAAGCCTAAAGCTGCTGCTCACTTCATTATGATTAAAAAGAGATTACATCAAAAAATAAATGGATTTGATGAGAAAATGAAGGTGGCCGAAGATTTTGACTATACTGAAAGAGCAGCCAAGGTAGGGAAATTTAGATATCTGACTTCTCGGAGAATCCCTGTTTCAGTTAGAAGATTGGATAAGGAGGGCCGAATGAGTATGGCTACAAAATACACTCTCATTAGTCTTTATTTTGATTTGTTTGGAGGAATCAAATCAGATGTTTTTAAGTATAAGTTTGCTCACTACGGCGAGAAGAAAGAAACATTAAAAGAAAGATTAGAATCAATAAACTTGAATATTAAAATAACTTCAGGAATTAAATCAATTAAAGCCAGAGAGGTTTTAGATTCCCGGGGAGAACCAACAGTTGAGGTGGATTTGATGACAAACGGCAGTCTCTTTCGGGCTTCGATTCCGGCTGGAGCTTCCAAGGGAAAATATGAGGCAAAAGAATTAAGAGATGGTGGTAAAAGATATCAAGGAAAAGGAGTACTAAAAGCAGTTAAGAATATTAATAAAGTTATTGCTCCCAAATTAAAAGGGAAATATGTGATTAATCAAAAAAAAATAGATTCCCTATTAATTAAGTTGGATGGAAGGAAGAATAAGAGTCGTTTGGGAGCCAATGCTATCTTAGCTGTTTCTATGGCTACCTGTCGAGCTGGAGCCGAAGCCAGAAACATCCCTCTTTATCAACATATTGTCGACATCTATAGTGACAAACTGCTAACTTCTTCCAAAAAGAAGTTTCCTCTGCCAATGCCCTGTTTCAACATTATTAACGGTGGCGCTCATGCCGGCAACAACTTAGATATCCAGGAATTTATGGTTGTTCCTCAAATGAAGTCTTTTTCAGAGAATTTGGAACAGGGGGTTGAAATCTATCAGAGCTTAAAAGAAATCTTGAGATTAAAATTCGGAAAGTCAGCTCTAAATCTAGGAGATGAAGGAGGTTTTGCTCCATCCTTAAAGAATACTAAAGAGACCTTGAATTTGATAATGAAAGCTATTAGGAAAGCCGGCTTTTCCAGGAAAACAAGAATTGGTTTAGATGTTGCGGCTAGTCAGTTTTATAGGAATAAAAAATACTATTTTGAAGGAAAGAAGCTTGACTCAAGCCAGCTTTTGAGCTTTTATAAAAGATTAGTTAAAGAATTCCCAATTTTATTTATTGAAGATCCTTTTGCCGAAGAAGACCTTAAGGGATTTAAAAAAGCTCAGCGAGCCCTAGGGGGAAAGATATTTATTTTAGGTGATGATTTCTTAACGACAAACATCAAAAGGATTGAAAAAGCCCAAAAGGAACAAGCCTGTTCCGGAGTAATTATTAAGCCCAATCAAGTAGGGACAATAACTGAAACAATTGAAGCGGCTAAATTAGCCAAATCCTATGGCTGGAAAATTTTAGTTTCCCATAGATCTGGTGATACCCCTGATTCCTTTATATCTGATTTAGCTATGGGGATTGAAGCTGACTTTATAAAAGCCGGAGCTCCGGCCCGGGGAGAAAGAGTAGCTAAATATAATAGATTACTGAGAATAGAAGAAGAAATAAGAACCTCTTCGAGAACCTTGATTCTCGCTTCGCTCAAATTATGACTTATTCAGAACTAAAAAAGTTTTTAAACTATGTTGATTTAAAAATTCAGCCAATAATGAAGGAATTATTGAATTCCAGTGTTGATAGAAAATACAAGAAAGTTCTTTATTACCAAATTTTAACCGGAGGCAAGAGAATAAGACCAGCTTTGGCCATAGCTTCTTGTAAGATGCTGGGAGGGAAATTAGAAGATGTTTTGTATCCGGCTGCCAGTTTGGAAATTTTACATAATTTGTGTTTAATTATTGACGATATGATTGATAGAAGTGTTTTAAGAAGAAAGGAGCTTACTTATTGGTCTAAGTTTGGCAAGTCTATCGCTGAAATTGTAAGTATTGATTATTCAGCTGCTCTTTTTCAGGGAGCAAATCGTTCTAAAAAACCCATCGAAGTTTCAGAAATTATGGCTAAAACTATGAAAGCTATAGTTGATGGCGAAATTTTAGACGTATTGTTCGAACAATCTGGCCGAGAAGATGAACCTTTTGTTCAGAGCAATCGCTATCAAAAAATAACTGAAAAGGATTATTTTAAGATGGTTAGTAAAAAGACAGCCAGCTTAACTCGGGCCAGTTGCGAAATCGGAGGATTAGTAGCTGGAGCCAAGAAAAAAGAATTAGAGTTCTTGAAAAAATATGGACTTAACTTTGGAATGGCTTTCCAGACTCAAGATGATATTCTAGATATCTTTGGTAAACCAGAATTATTTGGCAAGGAGTTCGGAAGAGATATAATTGAAGGGAAACTTGGAAATATTGTTATCCTTTTTGCTTTCAGAGATTTTTCTTCGTTAGGTAGAAAGAGATTTTTGAAGATAATAAGAAAGAAGAAAGTAGCTAAAAAGGATATAAAAGAAGCCATAAAATTAATTAAAAAAACAAATGCTTTCTTAGAGGCCTCGGCTTTAGGAAAGAGTTTTATCTATGAAGCCAAGAAAAACCTTAATCTTTTACCCAGAAACAAATGGAATGACATCTTAAGAACAATGGCTAATTTTGTTGTAGAAAGAGAAAAATAATTTTAATTAAAAATGAAGGAATTAGAAAAAACTAAATCTATCTGTCCCGATTGTTTTAAGGAAGGAGAAATCAACAAAATAGATGCTAAGATTGTTGAAGAAGAGGGGCAAATATGGATAACTAAGGAGTGCCCAAAGCACGGCTTTTTTAAAGATATAGTCTTTAATGATGCCTCCCTTTATCATAGATGGATGAAATACAAAGTAGTAGGAGACGGAGTAAGTGGTGTTGAAATCAAAAGCTGGCTCTCTCCAGAAAGACAGCTTTATCCAAAACATAAATCCCAAACTGTTTTGACTAATTTGATGCTGACTAACCGCTGTGATTTAAGATGTAGCTATTGTTTTATGAATGCCGGAGCGGCTGGCTATATTTATGAACCTTCTCTGGAGCAGTTGAGAAAAATGATGAAGCAAACTAGAGAAGAGAAACCAGTGTCTTCTAGAGCAATTCAGTTAACAGGAGGAGAACCAACTATCAGAGAAGATTTATTTGAGATTATTAAGATAGCCAAAGAACTTGGCTTTTCCCATGTTCAATTGAATACTAATGGAATAAAGTTAGCTCAATCAGCTGATTATTGTCGGAAGATTATGGAGGCCGGGGTAAGTACGATTTATTTGAGTTTTGATGGAGTTTCTAAAGAAGTGAACCCTTGGATAGAGCTAAACAAGAAAGCAGTGGAAAATCTAAGAAAAGGAGGAATAACCAGTATTATTCTTGTTCCGGTGGTAATGCGCAAAAATCTCCATGAGTTAGGAGAAATAGTTAAATACGCAGTAAAAAATATAGATGTAATTAGAGGAGTTAATTTTCAGCCCTTAGCTTTTGCTGGTAGACCTCAGAATGTATCTGAAGAATATAGAAAAAGGGAAAGAGTGGATTATGGAGAGATGATGGGAGCTATAGAAAAAGGACTAGAGGGACAAGTTAGAAAAGAGGACTTCTATCCGGTTCCTTTTGTTTATCCTATTTCCAAACTAGTTGAGAATCTTACTGGAAAAAAACAAGTTGAGTTTACCGCTAGTCCTATGTGTGGGGCAGCCACTTATGTCTTTATTGAAAAGGGAAAACTGATGCCAATAACCAGATTTGTAGATGTAGAAGGGTTGATGAAATTTATTGATGAGCAATCAAAGAGAGGCGGAAGGTTTAAGAAAATTAAGATAGGGATTTCTTCTTTAAAGAATGTATCAAAATATATAGATAAAAAGAAAGCTCCTAAAGGATTAAATCTTACTAAGTTGTTGATGAAGACAGCTATTGGCGGCACCTATAATTCTCTAAAAGAATTTCAGTATAAGACTATCTATTTGGGTAGTATGTGGTTTCAGGACATTTGGAATCTTAACCTTGACCGTTTAGAGCATTGTGTTATCCATTATGCTACCCCTGAAGGAGTTATCCCTTTCTGCGCCTACAATGGTTTAGGAATAGGGGAAGAGATAAGAAGAAAACACTCCTTGCCGATTGAGGAGTGGGAAAAGAAAACAGGGAAGAAAATGGAAGATGACCTATGGAAAGGGAAGTAGTTTAATTTAGAAATTTCCTTATCAATCTTTCAACCTGGATATAATTCTTTATCCAGTTTATTTTTTTATCTTTCTTGAACCAAGTTATTTGGCGTTTAGCAAATTGAAGAGTATGGAGCTTGACTCTTTCTTTTATTTCTTTTTTATCCCCCGTAGTTTTAACGAAGGTGGACCATTCCTGATAGCCAATGGTTTGCATAGAAGGAATCCAGCCATATTTTTTAAAAAGTTTTTTTACTTCTTTTTCCAAACCCAGCTTAAACATTTTTTCTACCCTCTTTGAAACTCTTTTTTTTAATTCTCCTTTTTCTGGTTTCAGTCCGATTTCTAAAATATCAAAAATCTGTTTTCCTTTTTTTCTTTGCTTCCAGAAAGATTTACCTGCTACTTTACAAACTTCAATAGCTCTGATTAATCTCCTCTTATTTTTTCTTTCAATAAATCTTGAACCTTTGGGGTCTAGTTTTTTGTAAATTTTAAAGAGTTCTTCTTTTGTTTTTTTCTCCAGTTTCTTCCTTAATTTCTTATTAGGAGGGACTTTTGGGAAATCAACATTGTCAACTATTGAGCTAATATAAAGACCAGTTCCGCCAACTAAAAAAGGCAGTTTTTTTCTCTGCTGAATATTTTTAATTTTTTTAACAGCTAACTCTTTGTAAATAGCTACATTAAAACCTTGATTAGGTCTTATAATATCAATTAAATGATGGGGGATATCTCTCATTTCTTTTTTGGTTGGTTTGCCGGTTCCAATATTCATTCCTTTATAAATCTGGCGGGAGTCAGCTGAAACAATCTCACCTTTGAATTTTTTAGCTAGTTTTACTGTCAGTTCTGTTTTTCCGGAAGCAGTTGGTCCTAAAATTACAATTAGTTTTGGTAATCTCTTCATTTCCTTAGAATAACACAAAGTGTTTCAAGGTTCTACCACAGGTAGATTCTTAGAATAGACGAAATCTTCAAGGTTCTGCCAAAGGCAGGTTCTTATTATATATTAAGCCCAAAATAATTAAAAAAACTGAGAAAAATTTATTTCTCAGTCTATTTTGTTCTAATGCTTAAAGTATCGTTGGCCGGAAAAAACCATAGCAATTCCGTGTTCGTTAGCTGCTTGAATAACTTCATCGTCTCTGATGGAGCCACCGGGTTGGATAATTGCTTTTACTCCTGCTTTAGCCGCGAGTTTTGTAAACCCCCACACCAATTAAGAACCTTTCGCTTCGCTCAAGAACCTTGATTCTCGCTGTGCTCGAATTAAGGACTGACTTTGTCAATTTGTCGCCTTCGGCGACTTGTCCTTGATGTGGTGTGGGGTAAAGGGCCTACTCTCCTTTTAATCCCCAGGGAAGGGCATCAATTATTTTGACTTTAGTAAATTGCCCAATTAGATTTTTATTTCCTTTAAATTTCACGGTTTTGTAATACCTACTTTTTCCTATTAAGAATTCATTTTTTGCTTTATTAACCAAAACTTCAACTGTTTTTCCAATATATCTTTTATTATTTTCTTCAGCAGTTTCTTTTAGAGTTTCAGTTAATATTCTTTCTCTTCTTTCTTTTTCCTGGTGAGAAACATCATCTTTTATTTTGTTAGCTGCTGTTCCTGGGCGAGGGGAATATTTTGCAGTGTAGGCCATATCAAATTTTATTTCCTCAAAGAGTTCTACTGTATTCTGGAATTGTTCTTTAGTTTCACCGGGAAAACCAACAATAACATCAGTTGATAAAGAGATATCAGGAATCTTTTCTTTAATGTTTCTAACCAGGTCCTTATATTGCCTGATTGTATAAGGCCTATTCATTTTTTTGAGAATTTCATTATCACCGGATTGAACTGGTAAATTAAGATACTCAGTTATTTTTTGGCAATTAGCCATTACCTCAATTAATTCATTGGAAAAATCTTTAGGATGAGAACTGGTAAAGCGAATCCAGAAATTGCCAGGAAGAGCATTAATCATTTTAAGAAGTTGAGGAAAGTTTATTGAAGAGTCAGTAGGGGACTGATAACTGTTAACGTTTTGGCCCAGAAGAAAAATTTCCTTAGCACCTTTTTTGATTGCCTTTTTGGCTTCTTCTAAGATTTTCTTGTGGTCTCTATGGATTAATGGTCCTTTGGTATAGGGAACAACACAGTAGGCACAAAAATTGTCGCAGCCAACGGAGATAGGAATGAAAGTAGAGAAATTACTTGAATAGCTGGGCTTGGTTTTTAAATAATCAGCACTTAATTTTACCCAAAAGTCAGAATCTCTTGGGTCAGGGTAATAGAAATACTTTTCTCTTTTGAGAAACTCTTTCCAATGGTTCAAAGACTTAATGGGTAAAATATAGTCAAAGTTGTCTTTAAATTTTTTGAGGTCTTTCTTTAAAATACAACCAGTTAATAAGGTTTTTAGTTTGGGGTTTTTCTTTTTGAGTTTGGAGAATTCTTTTGTTTTTCCGTAAACCCTATCAACTGCTGATTGTCTTACTGAGCACATATTAATAACAATCAAATCAGCTTCCTCAATTTTTGAAGCTGGCTTGTAGCCAATATCTTCCAAAAAGGTAGTGATTCGTTCACTATCCGATTTGTTCATTTGGCAGCCAAAAGTGATGATATGGTGTTTCATACTGGCTATCTTATCAGAATTTTAGCTTTTCTTCAATTTACCCCCACACCATATCAAGAATAACCCCGACTTTAGTCGGGGAAATTTGACGAAGTTAGTCCTTAATTGGTGTGGGGGTTAAAATCAAAAACCCCAGTTTTATTAGGGCTTTGATTCCATTAGGATTATTTGTTTTTTATTCTGTTGGTGTTATTTTTTGACAACAGCAAGTTTTTCCTACTCCAATTAAAGTTTGTCCTGTCTCAGTGGTGGGAATCCGGCAATCTGGAGTTTGTCCTGCATTTTTCTCATCAGCTTTACATCCTGCTTTTGCTACGTCAGCAGTTACAGCCCAGCTTCGGCAGATTCCAGTGGGATAGCCCAGAGACTTACATTTTCCTTCACAGGGCATTTCTTTATCCTCTTTACAGACTCCTTTATAATTTACTTCTACTCCGGCTACTTTAGCAAAACAAGCATTACTATAAGTCTTACCATCTTTGCCGCAGACTGGATCCCAAAGAGTAATACAAGCCACTTTTCTTTCTAGTAGAATAGGTTTTGTTTCTATTTCCTGAAGAACTATACACTTGAAATCTACTATGCATCCCTTATTGTCTTTTTGAGGAACAATTCTCCCTTTCTTACAGAAATCAGAAGTAGGCAACTCTACTTTGGGACAGCCCGTCCTTATTGCTTCGATTGGTAATTTTCTTATAATCCTTACTCTGGCTTCATCTAATTTATTCATAATCTGAGGTGTTTCCCTTAATTCTGATTTAAGATTCTCTAAGATTTCAAGCTGATTTTCTTTTACTCCAGAGATTTTTTCAATATATCCCTTAAACTTTACCTGGTCTTCTGGAGACCATTCTTCGGCATTTTCTTTCAATCTTCTAAGAGTATTTTCTTGAGCTTTTATTATTGCTTCCTTTGCTTGCTCTGGAACTTTTTCCTCTAACTCTTTTAAAACTTCTAAGTTCTTGAATTCTTTGAATTTTGAACCTTCTACCTCTTGGAGATTTTTTTCTAATCTTTCCTGGATTTTTTCTTTTGCTTCAAGACGAATCATTACTTCACCAAATTTTCTAAGATGTTCTTCTTTTGTTTCTCTTATTTTTTCAAGAGCTTTCTCGGGAACCTGATTTTCTAATTTTTGAAGGACTCTCTGATGAAGAACTTGGTGTTTCGTGAATTTATCCAAGAATTTGCCAACTTCCGGTTCCTCTGAGGCTTTTTTCTTGATTTTTTCCGAAGCTAATTTAATCTTATCTATTTCTTCCTCGTAGTTCTCTAATCCTTTCTTGATGATTTCAGGGTCTTTCTTCAGCTCCACCAATTTTTTTACTTCAATTAACTTCTCATTAGCAAATCTTAATTTCAACTCAGCCTTTTTGACCGGGTTAAAAGTAAAAAAGGAACGAATTGCTCTTCCCCAATTTTTTAAGAAATAAATCCGACTATCTGGTAAGATTTTAGGCTTCTTTATCTCTAAATCGGTAGCGATAACCTCTTCATCAAGGTCTATTATTTGAGTTATTTCAGCCTCAGATACTTCTGGTTCCTCAGTCGCAATTATCATATCTTCTGCCCCGGTTTCTTCTATTACCTCTTGAGGAGATATTTCCTGAGCTAAAGCTAGAGAAGCTAGTCCTAATAAGGCGAGGCTCAAAAAGAATATCTTGATTGACTTTGACATATTTTTATTTAAAATTATTAACTTTGATTCGACCTTTTAGAATATGCGAAGCATTCAAGGTTCCCCGATAAAATCGGGGGTTCTTATTGTTTCTTTTCTACTTCTAAAATAGCTTTCTTAATAAATTTATCTAGTTTCATTATTCCAATATCTCCTTTCTTTCTTTGACGAACCCTGACAGATTTTCCTTTCATTTCTTTGTCTCCCACTACCAACATATAAGGGATTTTCTGGATTTCTCCTTCTCGGATTTTCTTGGAAACAGTTTCTGCTTCATCTTTTACTTCTATTCTTATCTCTTTTGATTTAAGTTCTTCTCCTATCTTTTGAGCATATTTATTATGACGGTTTCCTATTGGTATTACCAAGATTTGAATAGGGGAAAGCCAGAGAGGGAAATTACCAGCACAATTTTCAATTAGAACTCCAATAAACCTTTCCAGAGATCCTAACAAAGCCCGATGGATCATAATTGGTTGTTTTTTTCTTCCTGATTTACCAATATAGTTCATCTTGAATCTTTCCGGCAGATTAAAGTCTATTTGAATAGTAGTACATTGCCAGGCTCTTCCTAAAGAATCTTTTATTTTAATATCAATCTTAGGACCATAAAAAACTCCTCCTCCCGGGTTTACTTGATATGTTAGTTTTTGTTTCTTTAAAGCATATTCCAAAGAATTGGTAGCTTTTTTCCAGATTTTTAGAGTTCCTACGTATTTCTCTGGCCGGGTGGAAAGATAAATATCATATTCTTTGAAGCCGAAAGCTTTAAGGAATTTTAATCCAAACTTTAAGGTTCTGATTATTTCATTACTTAACTGGTCAGGGGTGCAGAAAATATGGGCATCATCCATGGTAAAACCTCTAACTCTGGTTAATCCATGTAAAACTCCAGATTTTTCATAGCGATAAACTGTTCCTAATTCGGCCCATCTAATTGGTAGCTCCCGATAACTCCTTAATTTAGATTTATATATTTTAATATGAAAAGGGCAATTCATTGGCTTAAGAACATATTTTTCCTTTTCAATATCAAGAGGTAAATACATATTTTCTCGGTAAAAATCCCAATGACCGGAAGTTTGCCAAAGTTTGAGATTGCCGATATGAGGAGTGCGCAGAATTCCATAGCCATTTTCAAGATGTTCTTTTGT
Source organism: uncultured Candidatus Saccharibacteria bacterium (assembly GCA_964470765.1). Classification (GTDB taxonomy): domain Bacteria; phylum Patescibacteriota; class Minisyncoccia; order Minisyncoccales; family JAGGXC01; genus CAYYDV01. The sequence goes on along the minus strand of CAYYDV010000003.1, from coordinate 43 downwards.
CCAGAAATCCTCGATGATTTGACGAAGGATAGCTCCTTTAGGA
>CAYYDV010000002.1:0-47753 GCA_964470765.1 uncultured Candidatus Saccharibacteria bacterium | reverse complement strand
TGAAGTTTTGGCTTCTTGGGGCTTAACAAGTGGAACTGGTTATATTGGTTCAACTAGTAGAGCTAAGTTGAATACTCTTTTAGCTGCTGGTGGACCTACGGTGGAATGTACAACTGATGCTGATTGCGCTACAGGTTATGAGTGTGTATCAGAAGTATGTACCTTAGAATCAGTAACACCGGTTGAAGGTAGTGCCTTGCAAATAGATTTAGCTGCTGACACTCCTGAATCTGCTACTATTGCTGACAATGCTAATGCTTACTTTACTAAGTTTACCCTTACCGCTGGCGACGATGATGTTTCCATCACCAAGATATACGTAACTCGAAGCGGCTTGACTGCTAATTCTGACCTTGAAAATGTTAAAATTTATGACATAGACGGAGTTTATCATGGCAGTGTCGGCAGTTTTAATGTTGCTAGCCAGGCAAGGCTTTACTTCACGCCTAAATTAGTCATTGAGGCTGGCGAAAGCGAGAGTTACTATATTCGAGCTGGATTTATTGACGGAGCCACAGCTGGTAAAACAGCAACTCTGGGTATTGCTTCAGCTGACGATATTATTTGTGACGCTGAAGAAGTAACCGGTGACTTTCCTGTTAATGGAAATCCAATGTCTGTAGTAACCTTAACCATTGGTTCAGCTGTTTTTGCTGAGAGTCCTACTACTATTGATTCTAAACCTGATGTCGGCGACACCGACGTTATAGTCAACAACTTCACGCTAACAGCCGGTGCTACCGAAGGCGTTACTTTAGAATCACTTACAGTTTTGGAAACGGGAACTGCTGGTTTGAGCGACATTGAAAACATTGAATTATATTCTGTTACTGACAGTAAGAGTTTAGGTACAGTAGAAAGCTGGAGTTCCGAAGGTAAAGCTAGCTGGTCTGACTTGAATATTTCTATTGCTAAAGGAGAAAAACACCGCTTTAAGATAATGGTGGATATTGTTGACGGAGCTGGTTTGACTGTAAATGCTGATGGTGAGGACGGAACTGATGTTTTAGCTTCTGTTAAGGGTAATACCTATGGCTTCTACGTCACTCCTACCTGGACTGGAGACGGTGATGGTAGTAATGACCAGACCATTAATGCAGGTACTTTAAATGTTTCCAAGTCAGCGTCAACACCGGCTACCGGCAATATTGCTGCGGGTGATGACCAAGCTCTGGTAATATTTGACTTTACTGCTACCGGTGAAGAGATTAGAATTACCGCTCTTACTCTTGACTTTGATTTAAGCGGTATAACTTATGACGAAATCACTCTTGTTAAGATTGTTGATGAAGACGGAGATATTGTTTGTGGGCCTAACGATGTTGCTACTTCTTCTACTGCTGATCCTGATGCTCACATAAACTACACTGATACCTTTATCGTCCCGGTAGGAACCCATCAGTATACAGTAAAGGCAAAGATTGCCGATGCTGCTGGTACCGGCGATTACGTTGAATGTGGTATTGATGCTGTTGCTACTGATATTACTGCCAAGGGTATGACTAGTAACGAAGCACCGACTATTACACCAACTGGTGCGGTTGAGGGTAATCGTCAAACCGTTGCTGCCCGTAATTTAGTAGCTACTACTCTTACTTATCCACCAGCCAGAACCATAGCTAGAGGCATAACTGATTATATCTGGATGACTGCCAGTTTAGATGCTGGTGCTTCCGGAGAAGATGTTATTGTTACAGCTATAGTTCTTGAAGATGCTACCAGTTCCAACAGTACCTCTCATAAAGCCAAAATTGATAATGCTGAAATTTGGGCTGATTTAACTTCAGCCAACAGTGACCGGGGTGATGCCTATGAAACCAAGGTAACTAATACCGAGCAACCAGACGAGAGTGACACGCACAGCTTTACCTTGACTGATCCAATAACAGTACCTAAAGCCACCTTTGTTAGAATTGCCTTACTTGCTGATTTAGCCACTGATGAAAATGCTAGTAGTTCGCATACATGGTTCTTAGATACAGACGCTGCTGACGTTACAGCTTACGGTGCTGATACTGGAGAAACGGTTAGCGTTACTCCTGGTGGTAGTGGTCAGACGATGACCGTAACCGACAAAGGAGATGCCGATGTATTAGTTGATGCTTCTTCACCATCCTCCGCGCTTTTGCTTGATGCAGAATTAGCTACGGTAGCTATCTTTAAGATTCAAGCTACTACTACTCATGCTATTGAAGACCTTGACCTTGACAGCATCCTGATTACTGATGATGGTACTGGAGACATTGTAGACACTTACTATTTCTATCACGGCGATACTCTTCTGGGAACCGCTCCCGGTGCTGCCACGGCTTCGATTCAGGTTACTGATGGTACAGTTACTATTCCGGCTGATGGTTATGAATTGATTACTGTTAAAGCCCTCTTTGACAATATTGACAATACAGATGTTAAGAACAAGGACACTATTCGAGTAAGTATTGCTGCTAGTGGTGACGTTGATCTTACTGGTTTGGCTTCTGGCCAGGCAGTAGATCCTGACAATGCCAGCGTTGATGCTGCTTCCTCCACACTGTATGAGAGTTACCCAATATTTTCTGTTAACGCAAATTCTCCAACTGGTGATCTTATTCCTCAATCCAGCATGCTGTTAGCTATTCTTGACGTAACAGCTGCGGGAAACAAGGATATTACCTGGGATGGTGCAGCTGATCCTAGTGGTGGTACTGAAGACGATGTGCTTTACGTCCAAATATCAAGCCTTGATGGTGCGTCAACAACTGCTGCTCTTGCTAATATAACTGTTAAAGATCAAGATGGTGAACTGTTAGATTCTACCAGTACAGCTTATCTTGCAGGTCAAACCAATATCAGTATTGATTTCAGCGAAAAAGACTTTGTTGTCCCAGCTGGTGCGACCAGACAGTTATACTTCTACGTTGACACTCCAGGATTTATAACTACAGGTGATTACATCCACCTCTGGCTTGATGCTGACGGATCAGATATTATCTGGAGCATTAACTACAATGACGCTGATTATGTCGAGACAGCTCAGGTCTTCAAGAATGATATTCATGCTGGCACACTTGTCAAGTAGTAATTACCAGAAATAGACCTGCATCTTCTTCCTTGTGGAAGATTGAGCGGGATGAACTGGAAAAACCCCGATTTGTCGGGGTTTTTCCTTTTTTTCTTTATTGACAAATCTTTATAACCTTAGATAATGAAATAATAGAGTTTAAAATTTAAAAGGTTGATATTTATAAAAGTTTTAATTTATATTAAAATGTTTCTAAAAAATAATTCTTTAAATCTTCCTAAAACAATATTACTTTCTCTTTTTATTTTAACTATAGTTATATGTTCAATGGTTGTGATGGTCTTGACATCAGAAATAGTTGAGGCAATAGCAAGAACTAAAATTACTCCTGAAGATGGTGGGAAATTAAGTATGAGCAGTGTTAAGCTAAATAAGGTTTCAGTAGAGTTTCCTCCTAATGCTGTTCCTGGAATTACCACTTTCACCATAACCTTAAAAGAGAGAGCAAGCTTAGTGATGTCTGCATATAGAAAAAAAGTGCCTTCAGACAAGTATATTGTTGGCGATTTTTATAAATTTAAAGCCGTTACGTCGTGGACACCGTGGACAGGAATTAATGTTTTTGAAAAGGAAGTTACTACAACTATAACTTATATTGATAAACAAATAGAAGATTTAGATGAGTCAACATTAGCTATTAATTATTGGAATAATGCTGATTTAAAGTGGGTTGCCCTAGAAACTATTGTTAATGCAGAAAGCAATATTTTGACAGCTAATACTGATCAATGTACTTACTTTGTTATTTTAGGTGAGGAAATAACAGAGGAAGAAATAATAGAAGAAGAAGAAACAGAAGAAGAGCCGGAAGAAGAACTGACAGAAGAACAGGAGGAAGAAGAGGAAGAAGAAGCTGAGGAGAAACCAATTAGTGAAATGACCACTGAGGAATTAGAAACTAAGATTGCTGAAATTTTAGCTCAGATTAATGTATTAAAAGCTGAATTATCTGAAGTTACTGGAGAGACGGTCTACGAAGGAATTCCATCAGATTTCACTTTTGAGAACAATCTTAGATACGGGGATAGTCCAGATGAAGTTAAATATCTTCAAATCATCTTAAAAAAAGAAATAGGTCCTCCTACTTATCCGATAGATATCTCTGCTACTGGTTGGTTTGGTTCTATTACAAAACAATCTGTTATTGAATTTCAAGAAAAGTATAGTTCTGAAATTTTAGTTCCTTTTGAAATAACCACAGGAACTGGTTTCGTAGGAAGGACGACAAGAGCAAAATTGAATTCTTTGTTAGGCAGATAATTTTTAAAAACTGAAATAAGAAACTGGCGCCCTCAATTTCTTTGAGGGCATTTTTAGCTAGGAAATTTCAATCTTTTTTAAAAGTATGTTAATATAAATGAAATAAAAAAAGAAATTTTTGTGTCGTCAGACAAAACTTGTATTAATTATGATAAAGAAATTTAAAAAATGAGAAGAAGATTTCCAATAAAATTTTTTTTGTTTCTTACGTTATTTCTAACTCTGCCTTTTTTTATTAAAGCTGACTCTGTGGGGGAGAAGGAAGATTTTTTCATCGAACCTTCTTATGATTTTAGAAATAAAGATAGCGCTACTGCTACTTTACGGTTCAAGGGCAATCAGCTCTATTTCTATATCGATGATGATTGGTGGAATAAGGTTAGTGCAGAGCGGCAGACAGAGATTAAAGCAGCTTTCAGTTCTTTATCTGAGGTGTTTGAAGGTGAAATTTATCCTACCTTGACTTCTACTTTTGGTTCTGAGTGGAAACCAGGAATTGATGATGATGAAAGAATTACAGTATTATTTCATCGAATGAAGAATGAAGTTGCTGGATATTTTAAAAATGGCGACGAATATCCTAGATTACAAAATCCAGACTCAAACGAAAGAGAAATGATTTATTTAAACACCGATTATATTACTGATCCATTAGCTAAAAGTTTTCTTGCTCACGAATTTGTTCACCTGATTACTTTTAATCAGAAAGAAAAAAAATACGGTGTTCAGGAAGAAATTTGGTTAGATGAAGCTAGGGCTGATTATGCCCCAACTTTATTAGGCTATGATTCAGAATATAAGGGAAGTAATCTTCAAAAGAGAGTAGAGAGGTTTTTAAATAAGCCTTCTGATTCTTTAACTGAATGGCAAAGTAAGATTTATGATTATGGAATTGCAAATGTTTTTACTCAATATCTTACTGATTATTATGGAGCCGAAATTCTAATTGATTCCTTGAGGTCAAAAGAATCCGGTATTGAAAGTTTAAACGAAGCTTTGGCAGAAAATGGTTTTGAAGAAGATTTTTCTCAGATTTTTCATGATTGGACTATCGCTGTTTTAGTTAATGATTGCTCTCTTGGTGAGAAATATTGCTACCAGAACGAAAACTTGACCGATTTACGGATTGTTCCTTCTCTTAACTTCCTTCCTTTTGTTAGTAAAGCTAATTTAAAGATTGAGGATTATATAAAGGATTGGTCGGGTCATTGGTATAAATTAATGGGAGGGAAGGGAAGCTTGAAGGTGGATTTTGACGGCATTGACAGGGTTGATTTCTATATTTCTTATTTGCTTTGTAAAAAATCAAAAGAATGTTCTCTTAGAACTTTAACTCTAGATGGTCAACAAAAGGGAACAATTACTGTTCCTGACTTTGGGAACGGATACGATTCTCTAACTCTTATTCTTTTTACCCAAGAAAAAACCACAGATTTCGGCGAGTCAGAATTAGCTCATTCTTTTTCCTTTGAAGCTTCAGCGATAGAAGAAGACCAAACTATTAAATTGCTTTTGGAACAAATCGCTTTTCTTGAAGCAGAAATAGCTAGAGTCCAAGCTCAGATCAATGCTATTTTGCAGAAAGAACTTGCCTGTCAGAAATTTGAACAAGACCTCTTTTATGGGTTGAAAAATAATAATCAAGTTAGATGTTTGCAGGAATTCTTGAAGACCCAAGGAGCCAAGGTTTATCCTGAAGGTTTGGTGACCGGCAACTTTCTTGCTTTAACTGAAGCTGCGGTGATTCGTTTTCAGGAAAAATACACTGCTGACATTTTAGCTCCCTTAGAATTAGAGAAGGGGACTGGATTTTTCGGTCCTTTAACTCGTCAGATCGTGAATAAACTAGCTAATTGGTAGGTGAAGAGCCAGAAGTTTTCCACAGTTTATCCCTAGTGATACCTATTGACACCTCTTGACACCCTTTGATGGGTGCTTTATTATTGAAGTAGATAGATAATTTAAAGAATATGCCAGAAATAAGAACCTGCTTTCAGCAGAACCTTGATTCTGACAAAGAGATTGTAATTTTTCACTCCGTCCAAAATTATGTCAGAAATTAAACCAAATGAAATTTATACTACTGAAGAAGCTCAGGATTTTTTAAAGGTAAGCAATAGTACTATCAAGAGACTGCTTAAGAGAGGAATAATTAAAGCCTATAAAGTAGGAGGGAGACATCGAATTTGGGGTAGCGAGATTTTAAGATTGGTTTCGCCGGAAGTGGAATCAAAAGTTTACAAGGTTTATAAAAAAGTGAGAGATAAGACTAAGAAAACTATTGAAAAGTGGTAACTACTTAAATTTCATCAGCGTATTTTTCCTGGAATTTAACCCCGTAGTAGAAGTTTGAACGAGCCTTGCTCAATTCAATGTTATTATTCAAATTTTCACTACGGGGTTTAAATAATTGTATGAGGAATCGTAAAGCAGTCATTTTGGCCGGAGGAAAAGGGACCCGACTCTACCCTATTACTTATGAGATTCCCAAACCTCTGCTTCCGGTAAAGAGAAAACCAATTATAAATCATTTGGTTGACCTTTTCTTGGAAAAAGGAATTAAAGATATCGCCGTTTTAGTCAATAAAGAATTTAAAGAAGAGTTTGAATGGTGGGAGAAGAGATATTATCCGAGACATAAAATTTTAATCCAGGAGGAGAAAAAACATTTAGGAACTTTTGGAGGTTTATGGAACTTAAAAGACTGGCTTTCTGATGGCGATTTCTTTTTTAGTAACGGAGATGAACTGAAAAAAATAGATTTAAATAAAATGGCTCAGTTTCACCAAGAGAAACCAGTTCTAGGAACAATAGCTTTAGTAAAAGTTCCTAATCCCCAAGATTATGGGGTAATTCTTTGTAAAAAAGGGATTGTCCAAGAGTTTTTAGAAAAACCTAAAAATCCACCCTCGAGTTACATTAACTCAGGGCTTTATATTTTCTCTTCCCAAGTTTTTGATTATCATCCTGGCCCCAAGTTTAGTATGGTTGAGACCGACCTTTTTCCTAAATTAGCTAAAGAAAAAAAACTAGGCGGTTTTAAATTTAATGGAAAATGGATGGATTGTGGCACTTTTAAACGTTACAGTGAGGCTTTAAAAAAGTGGAAATAAGAACCTGCCTTTGGCAGAACCTTGAATGCCTTCGGCATATTCTAAGAACCTGCCTTTGGCAGAACCTTGATTCTCGCTTCGCTCGAATTAAGAATTAAAATTATTAGACCAATATGACTTCAAAAAATAAAACTCCGAAAAGCTCCTTTAGAGTCTTGAGGCAGGCCCCGAAAAGAAATTATACGGGGCAAGCAAAAATGGTTCGGCAAGCTCACCACAAGATAGGAATACTGGGTTATGGGGAAGCGGGGAGAGCCGTAGCTAAGTTTTATGGTTCGGCAGGCTCACCACAGGCGAAAATAAAAGATTTAAAAAGAGACGATAACCTAAAGGGAGTAGAGATTTTAAATATCTGTCTTCCCTGGAGTGATGATTTTACCAAGATAGTAAGCAAAGAAATAAGAGCAATAAAACCAAAGCTAACTATTATCCATTCAACAATTGCCCCGGGAACTTCAAAGAAAATTGCTGATTCTACTAAAGCTTTAGTTGTTCATAGTCCAATTAGAGGAGTTCATCCTAATCTTTATCCAGGGATTAAAACCTTTGTGAAATATATTGGTACTGATAATAAAAAAGCCGGAGAATTAGCTAAAAAACATTTAGAAAGTTTAGGTATCAAAACAAAGGTATTTCAGCCTTCAATTACTACGGAAATAGGAAAATTACTTTCTACTTCTTATTATGCTGTTTGTATTGCCTGGCATGGAGAAATGAAAAAGATTTGTAATAAGGCTGGAATTAATTTTGAGGAAGCAGTAACAGATTTTAATAAAACTTATAATGAAGGATACAAAAAACTAGGAATGTCTCATGTTGTTCGACCAGTTCTTTATCCACCCAAAGATGGGATTCGTGGTCATTGTGTTCTACCCAATGCTGAGATTCTGAAGAGATGTTATAAAAGTAAGTTTTTGGACTTGGTTCTAAAGTGCAAACCTAAGAAAAAATTCTAAGATGAAGATTAGAAATTTTACTGATATTAAAGCAATCTTATTTGATAATAAGACAGTTAAACAAACGATCTTTAAAAATACCTTGTGGATTACATTGGGGATAGGAGTAAGTAAGGTTTCAAAGTTAGTTCTGATAATTTATGTTGCCCGGATTTTAGGAGCAACCGAGTACGGAAAGTTTACTTTTGCTTTAGCCTTCATTTCTTTATTTGTTGTTTTTTCTGATTTAGGTCTATCTAGCATTATTACCAGAGAATTTTCCAGAGAAAAAGAAAAAGAAAAAGAATTTTTTTCTATCCTTTCCCTAAAAATTGTTTTAAGTTTAGGAACATTAATTCTGATTTCAATTGGCTCTTTCTTTATTACTTCTGATCCTAATATCCGAAAAATAATATGGATTTTAGCAGGCTTTAGCTTGATTGGTAATTTTTCTGAAAGTATTTATGCTTTCTTTAGGGCTCGTCAAAGAATGGAATATCAATCTTGGGGAACAGTTTTAGAAGGTTTGATAGTAGCCGGAGTTGGTTTTTTTATAATTTTTAATTTTCCCACGGTTATAAATCTAAGCTACGGGTATTTACTTTCAGTATTGATTAGTCTAGCTTTTATTCTAACCCTCTTTTGCTTTAAAGTTTTTCCTCTAAGAATTTCCTGGAGAATAGAAGTTTGGAAGAAGTTCTTAAGAATGTCTTGGCCCTTAGCCTTAGCCAGCTTGTTTGGAGCATTTTACGTTTATATTGATTCGGTAATGATGGGATACTTAGGTCAGATTACGGAAACGGGATGGTACAATGCCGCTTATAGGCTTGTTATCTCTACTACAATTCCAATGGGTATTATTGTTATGAATTTTTATCCCGTTCTAAGTAAGCTTTTTAAAGAATCAAAAAAAGAACTCCAGAGAGTTTGGAATTATCAGATGGAATTAATGATTATATTGGCTTTACCTTTAATGATAGGAGGAATTGTTCTTGCTCCTCAAATTATAAATTTTGTTTATGGAGCAGATTTTACTCCTTCTATTTTAGCCTTTCAGATTTTAATATTAATGGTCGTGCTTGCCTTTCTTTCCAGTCCTTTTAGCCAAGTTTTAATTGCTTCAAATCAGCAAAAAAAGTTTTTCTGGATTACAATTTCAGGAGCAGTGATTAATATTATTTTAAACCTAATCTTGATTCCTAAATTTAGTTTGTATGGAGCAGCAGTGGCCACGGTAATTACTTATTTATTAATCTTATTTTTATTCTTCCTTTTTGCCTCTAAATTTACTCCGATTCGACCTTTTAACTTTAAAAACCTTCTTAGTTTAATTACTGTTGGTTTTTCAAGCATTATAATGTATTTTGTAATATCCCAGCCTCAAATCTATAATCTTAATATTTTCCTTTCGGCATCTACTGGAGTTTTAATTTATCTTACTACTTTCATCGGTCTGAAGTTTATAATTAAACGTTTTAGATATATTTATTTCTAAAGATAAAAATTTCATCGTAATCGAGTCAATTAAAACGAAAAAACAACCCAAAGTTTTATTTATCATTCACGATTTGTATCAGGAAGACAATTATTTTCCACTGGGCCCTGCATATATGACAGCCGTTCTTAAAAAAAACGGTGCTGATGTTACAGTTTATTGTCAAGACGTATTTCATTATACTAATGACGAATTAGCAGAGTTTTTAGAAGAAAACGAATTTGACATAATAGGCGTTGGATTTTTAGCAGCAAGGTTCAAGGAAACAATAGAACCACTTTGCGAGATAATAAATTTGCATAAAAAAAATGCTTGGTTAGTTTTAGGAGGTCCTGGTTCTTCTCCAATACCAGAGTACATTTTACAAAAAACAAAAGCCGACATTATTATTTTAGGCGAAGCAGAAAAGACAATTGTCGAACTGGTACAATGTAAAATTGAGAGAGGTAATTTATCTAAAGTAAAAAGTACCGCTTACTTAATAAATGGCGAGATAGTTGTTAATGAGAGACGTCAGCCGGTTATAAATTTAGATTCTATTCCTTTTCCCGAGTGGTCATTATTTCCGATGGAAAAATATACAAAATGTTTTAAACCTTCGGGCGCAACGAATGAAGATATTACTTTCAGTATCATTACGAGCAGGGGTTGCGTTAATCGATGTAGTTTTTGTTATCGAATGGAAAAAGGCATTAGACTTAGAAGCATAAATAACGTTATTGAAGAGATGAAGATTTTAAATAAAGATTATGGTGTAAATTATTTTGGAATAGAAGACGATTTATTTATTATTTCAAAAAAAAGAGTATATGAGTTTAGGGATGCCCTGAAGGAAGCTGGTTTGAAAATAAAGTTTTACTGCGAAGCTCGGGTTAATTTATTTGATGAAGAAATCGCTGAATTGTTAAAAGAATGCGGATGTAAATTTCTTAATTTCGGAATGGAGTCATCAGACCAGAATGTTTTAAATCTTATGAATAAGAACACCACGGTTGAACAAAATATCAAAGCAGCGGAAATCACAAGAAAAGTAGGAATAGGTTTAGGATTGAACTTTATATGGGGTAATGTCGGAGACACTGAGGAGTCATTAAAAGGTAACGTAGAACTAATTAAAAAATATAATACTTATGATCAGATACGAACAATTAAACCAGTTACTCCCTATCCAGGCTCTGATTTGTATTATGAGGCAATTCGAAGAGGTCTTTTGACAGGTCCCGAAGATTTTTTCAATAAATTCAAAAATTCAGATTTAGTTACAGTAAATTTTACTGATATCCCATTGAATAAATACTATGAATTACTTTTCGCCGTCAATAAAGATTTAATAATAGATCACTATATGTATACTACAAAAGATATGGATGCGGCAAATAAATTAATAAAAGATTTTTACGATTTATATTTTATGGGGAAAACCTCTTTTAGAGGGCCAAGACATTATAATAAGGAAAAAGATGATTAAATCATCACTAAATTATGAAGTGTATTGTTTGTAACGGCAAAAAATTTAAGATAATTTCACCAAGAGTTCGGGATTCCAATAAACATAAAATTGTGAAATGCCAAAAATGTCAGCTTTTGCAGTTGTTTCCAACGCCTTCGATTAAGGAGGATAAGGAGTTTTATGACGAAGATCGTCAATCGAAAAATATCGGAGAACCACAGGATTTAAAAGTAATTAGAAAAAAATCCTTGGCTGACACAAAAAGACGAACAGAATTGATTTCAAAAGAAGTGCTAAAAGGAAAAAAAGTTTTAGACATAGGTTCTGGTTACGGATTTTTCCTTAAAGAAATGGAAAATCTAAGATATGATGTCACTGGAATTGAGATTTCAAAAGAGAAACGGCTAATATCAGCTAAAATTACCGATGCCAAGGTTTTAGATGTTAATTTATATCACAACGAAGCTGGTTTATCTAAATTTGATTGCATTACATTATTTCATGTCTTAGAACATCTTTATGACCCCATACTATTTCTAAAAATTATAAAAAAACACCTTAACAAAAATGGAAAATTGATTATAGAGGTTCCTAATGTAGATGATTTATTGCTTACAGTTTCCAAAAATTATAGAGATTTTTATTGGCAGAGAGCACATTTATCTTACTTTAATGCTACAACTCTGAAAAAAGTTGTTCAAAAAGCAGGTTTTTCTATAATTAGGAGTCTTTATACCCATAGATATAGTATAGACAATTTTATGAATTGGTTTATTCTTGGAAAACCTCAGATAGAGAGGCCTGTATTTCAAACTAAAGGCTCTTATAAGTGGCTAGAAGATTATTATAAAGAATATTTATGTCAGAAAGGTCAATCAGATACTTTAATTTCAATAGCTAAACCATAAAAAATGGATAAGAATAAAGAAGTCATTGCTATAATTCCCGCTCGAGGTGGCTCGAAATCGATTCCTAAAAAAAATATAGTAAATTTAGGAGATTATCCTCTTATTGCTTATTCAATAATAGCCGCAAAACTTTCAAAGCTTATTTCCAGAGTTGTTGTTAGCACTGATAGTGAAGAAATAGCCGAAATTAGTAGACTTTATGGAGCTGAAGTTCCTTTTCTGAGACCAGAAGAGTTTGCTAGAGACGACTCTCCTGATATAGAATTGTTTCAGCATGCTATTGAATGGCTTAAAAATAATGAAGGATATTGCCCTGAATATTTAGTTCATCTTAGGCCCACCACTCCTTTGAGAGATCCCGAATTAATTGATAAGGCGATTGAACAATTTGTTCAAAATAAAGAGGCTACTTCTCTTCGATCCGGTCATGAATTAAGAGAATCACCTTATAAATGTTTTGCTATTGAAAATGGTTTCTTTGTTGGATTATTCCCGAATGATACAAGGCCCGAATATTACAATTTACCGCGTCAATCTTTTTCACCTGTTTATCAGCCCGATGGATACGTAGATGTTGTAAAGAATCAAACCATAACAGATAAAGGTGTTTTTCACGGGTCAAAGATAATGGCTTTCATTTCACCAGATACCGGAGAATTAGATCGTCCGGAAGATTTAGAATTTTTTAGATTTAATTTGGAAAAACAAAAATATAAAATACATGAATTCTTAAAGAATAATTTCAAGCCAATAACTTAAAAAATATTAAAAATTATGTCTATGTCTAAAAAAGTTCAGTCAATTGATACAAAATTTCGAAGGATAAAGACTAAAATTCCTGTTCCTGATTCCATACCTCTATTAGAAGATATGAAAAAATATGAGGCAAGTAGTATATGCGATCATGAATTGCCTGTAATTTGGGACAGGACGGATGATTTCCAAGTTTATGACAAATGGGGGAATAAATGGATAGATTTTACTTCTGGTATATTTGTGGCTAATGTTGGTCATTGTGCAAAGGAAGTAAGCGCCGCCATTACAGATAAAGTCAATAATAAGTTAATACATTCCTATGTTTTTCCTAATGATTCCCGTATAAAATTGGCAAAGAAATTATGTGAAATTACTCAAATGGATAAAGTGTTATTTACTGTTACCGGCTCAGAAGCTAACGATTCTGTAATACAGATGATGAAGCGAAATAAAAAAGGAAAGATATTATCAATAAAAGGAGCTTATTACGGTAGTACCGCAGCTTGTAGATCGCTTTTAGACAATGTAATTGATGAGTCAATGCTTCCTGATAAAGTCAATCACGATGAGATTGCGGGTGTTTTCTTACAGGCTTTTAGAGGAAGAGATGCAAAGTTTTTGCCTTATGAATGGGTTAGAACTTGGTCTAAGTGGGCGCAGGAAAATGATATCCCAGTTGGCTTTGACGAAATGCAGTCTGGAGTTGGAAGAACAGCTAAATGGTTTGGTTATCAAAATTATGATATTCAACCAGATTTCATCACTATTGGTAAAGCTATTGGTGGAGGGTTGCCTATTAGCGCGGTTGTAGGTTGTAAAAAGCTATTAGAATTAAGTGATGACCTTTGGTCTACTCATAGCGGAAATCCAGTATGTTGTGCTACTGCTTTAGCTACACTTGAAATTATTGAGAACCGGAAATTATTAGAAGAAGCCGCTGCAAAAGGTAATCGATTCGGGGAATTATTAAGAAAAACATTTCCTAATCACAAGGTATATGGTCGTGGAATGATATGGGCATTATATACAGGAGATGCGGAGTTAACACAAAAGATTATAGAAAGATGTGCAGAGAAAGGGCTACTCTTAGTCAGTACTTATGGAGATACAATTAAGATAGGTCCACCATTGACTATACCTGAAGAGGCGTTAGCTGAAGGAGTCAAGGTCTTAGGAGAGTGCTTCGAAGAATTAATTAATAAAGATTAAAAATATGAAAGCAATACGTCATTTCGGAATAGTGGTAAGTGATATTGAAAAATCCCTTGAATTTTACAGAGATCTGTTAGGATTTGAAATCAAAGTTGATGCGTTAGAAGAAGGGAAGTTTATTGATACAATATTAGGACTTGAAAAGGTAAAAGTAAGAACAGTAAAAATGATAGCTGATGATGGAAATTTGATAGAGCTTCTATCATATCAATCCCATGGGGGTAAAAAAATGGAAAACAAAGAAATCTTTGATATCGGTGCTTCTCATCCAGCTTTTACTGTAGAAGATATTGATTTTGAATACAAACGATTAAAAGAAAAAGGGATTAGATTTATTTCTTCTCCTCAATTATCTCCGAACGGAAAAGCTAAAGTCGTGTTTTGCTTTGATCCTGATAATGTTCCTGTTGAATTAGTCGAAGAAATTTAAACTTATGTCAGGCTATATCAAAACCATTTACAACGAAAGAGAAAGACCTTATACTGATTATCCCTATAAGCTTTGTAAGTATTTATTTGAACGTTACAATATGAAAGTCGGCGACAAGCTCTTAGATGTTGGTTGCGGTCGAGGCGATTTTACTAAAGGTTTTAAAGATTTAAAATTAGAAATTTTTGGATTAGATTGGGAAAAAAGTCATTCAGAGATTTTAAAAGATATCGAAATTAAATTAGCTAATATTGAAAAGGGTCCTTTTCCATTCAACGATGAAACATTTGATTTTGTATTTTCCAAATCAGTTATTGAACATCTTTGGAGCCCAGAACATTTTATTAAAGAATGCCAAAGGGTTTTAAAACCAGGAGGAACAATAATTATTATGACTCCAGATTGGCATAGCGTGAAACATGTATTTTATGATGATTATACTCATCATCATCCTTATACTGCAAAGTCTATAAGTGATTTGTTAAAGATACATAATTTTAAAAATGTAAAATCAGAATTGTTTTATCAATTACCCGTTTTATGGAAATACCCTTGTTTAAAGATATTTTCTAAGATTTTGCAATTATTAGGACCAGTTAGAAGGACATACAAGAATAAGTTTATCAGATGGTCAAGAGAATTAATGATTTTGGGAACCGGAATTAAAAATAACTAAAAGGTCGGAAAAATTAATCAAATAAAATAAAAACATGGCAGAAGAAGAAAAATTAAAAATAAGAGATAAAACAATAGGCAGATGTGAGAAAGTTTTTATAACAGCAGAGATAGGCATTAATCATAATGGCGATATGAACAATGTTAAAAAGTTAATAGACATGGCAGCTTTTACTGGATGCGACGCAGTAAAATTTCAGAAAAGGACCATTGAATTAGTTTATACGCCAGAGGAATTAGCAAAGACAAGAGAGAATCCTTTTGGTCCGACCAACGGTGATTTGAAAAGAGGACTTGAATTTGGCGAAAAAGAATACGAAGAAATTGATAAATATTGTAAAGAAAAAGGAATAATATGGTTTGCCTCTCCTTGGGACATAAAAAGCGTTGATTTTCTAGAGCAGTTCGATGTTCCTTGTTATAAAGTAGCTTCAGCTTGTTTGACAGACGATGAATTGCTAAAGAAAATTAAATCTAAAGGAAAACCAATAATTATGTCTACTGGTATGAGTACTACCGAACAGATTAGACATGCGATAGAGGTCATTAGCGAAGACAACTCAGCTTTACTTCACTGTACTTCAACTTATCCTTCAAAAATAGAAGAATTGAATCTAAATGTTATTCCTTGGATGATAAAAACTTTTAATTGCCCTATTGGTTATAGCAGTCATGGAGCTGGTATAGTTGAACCGGTAATGGCTGCAACTGTTGGTGCTTCTATAGTAGAAGCTCATATTACTTTAGATAGGTCGATGTGGGGAAGCGATCAAGCAGCTAGTTTGGGGCCAGATGGTATATATAGGGTAGTGAGGGATATTAGGAATATCCCAGCGTGTTTAGGGGATGGTATAAAAAAAGTTTTCGAAAGCGAAAAGCCAATAATTGAAAAATTAAGAAAGATTAAATAGTTTAATATGGAAAAAATAAATCACGAATTAAAAGAACATATTGAAGTTATGAATCGAATATTGGACAATGGGATAGAAAAAATAGATGAAATCGCCCGGTTAATTATTGATTGTTATAAAAATGAGGGTAAAGTTATTTTATTTGGCAATGGCGGTTCAGCAGCTGATGCTCAACACATTGCTGCTGAACTGATTGGAAAATATAAACTAGAAAGAAAAAGTTTACCAGCTTTAGCATTAACCACTAATACCTCGATAATGAGTGCAATTGCCAACGACTATGATTTTGATAAGATTTTCGAAAGACAGATTGAGAGTTTGGTTACTGATAAAGATATAGTTATCGGCATTAGCACTAGTGGAAACTCCGAGGATGTCCTCAGAGGAATTTTGAAAGCTAAAGGAAAAGGAGCAAAGACAGTTGCCTTGACTGGGAGCAGTGGCGGTAAATTAAAAGACAAAGTTGATACCCTACTTAATGTCCCCTCCAATAATACTCCCCGAATTCAAGAAGCCCATATTACCATAGGTCATATTATCTGCGGGTTAGTAGAGAATAAAATCTTTAAACATGAAACAAGAAAAACAATTTAATGGATTGACCACAGTTAATATTGAGTTAACCAGTAGATGTAATAAAAAATGTTTTTGTTGTGGAAGACGTAAGTTAGAAAAAGAACATCCTGAATTATGTGATTGGGGGGATATGGACTTTAAGTTGGTAGAGAAAATAGCTAAGCAACTGCCCGAAGGAATAGTGGTCCAATTACATAATAACGGAGAATCTCTTCTTTATCCCCGATTTGGCGATGCTGCTAAGTTATTCCAGAGACAGATAAGGTGTCTAGATACTAATGGGAAGTTAATTGTTGAAAAAGCTGATGAAATAATTAGCAACCTAGAAACTTTGACTATTTCAGTAATTGAAAATGATCCTGAAGGCGATGAACAATATAAATTAGTTAAAAAATTTTTAAGGATTAAAGGTAATAAAAAACCCAATTTAATATATAGATGTCTTGGAAAAGTAGATACAGAAAAATGGAAAAAATTACCAGGAATAGTGGCTACCAGGGTATTACATAATCCTCTAGGCAGTTTTAAGTATAAGAAAAATCCTACCAAACCAGAAATAGGAATCTGTTTAGACCTACTCAATCACATGTGCATAGATAGATTTGGTAAAGTTTCTATTTGTGTTAGGTTTGATCCTTTGAGGTTAGGAGTTATTGGAGATGCTAATAAAACTCCTTTGGTTGGTATTTGGAACAGTCCCAAAAGAAGAAAATGGCTGAAATATCATATAGAAGGCAAAAGAAATAAAGTGCCATTGTGTAGTTACTGTGAATTTTGGGGGGTACCCACATCAACTTAGAATTTATTATGAAAACGAATAATTTTAAGAAAAAAATAAAAGAATTTATAAGAAGACGAGAAGAAAGTTTCCTTTAAATGGAAAGGACTGGCCAATTAGTCTTAACTTAGAAGCGATAAAATAACTTAACTTATGAAAAACACGGCAAAACTCTTTATATGCAATCACCCCGCTGATTTATTGTTATATAAAAATCTTATCAAAATCATAAAAAAGTATGACTCAGTTTCAAAGATTATATTATTTAGAATAAATAATGACCAAGTAACATCATCATCACCAGAATTATAGAGTTTGATTTTATACACTACAAGAAGAATTTCTTAGTTGGATTTTGGGAAATGTCAGCTTTTCAAAGGAAATTAAAAAAGGTAATATCTTCTTTTTTGGCGAATTTTGAAACAATAGATTTATTTCTTCATAAATCAACCTGGCCAACGGTAAATATCCTACTTTATAATTTAAGCAAACAGAAAAATGTTAAAAATATCATTAAATTCATTTTAAAGGAAAAAGCTTATTCAGAAACTAAGATAGACAGGATAAAGACCCTTTTTTGCAACTTACACTCTTTATTTCTTGGATGTTACAAAATAAAAGTAACAAGTACTTTAGCTGGAGAATTTACTGGTTTTGTTTATGCCGAAAGAATCCCCGGGGTTTCTTTTAGGATAGTCAGTCCGGTTAGAGAAGTAGTAAACATTTTCGATGATAAAAAAGAAAATATTTTACCCTACCCGATTATATCTAAAAATTCGCCAACCTCTAAACGAGATATGGTTATTATATTTGGAGACACAAGTATTTGTCAGGATTTTTCTGAATATCTCCCAAGCAACAAAGTATTCATTGAAAAACTAACTGCTTTCTTTAAAAGTATTGAAGGTAAATACTCTGATTGTAAGTTATGGTATAAACCTCATCCTGGTGATAAAAACAGAGTTATGTCCGGAATTAACATTAAAAAGTATAATTTATTTGATAATACAGTTAATGCTCAGGTAATATTAGATACCTATAATCAAAAAATAAAAGCAGTTTATAGCATTATTTCTAGTTCGGCGATACTGGGTTCCTTTTTCGGTATACCTTCCTATACCCTTTACAGATATTTGTTTAATTCGGCCGGGATCGAAAAATTTGATAATTTATTCGATCAAGATAATACGAAGTCAAAATTTCTTTTACACATGCCAGATTTAAAAGAAATAGGGAAAATAGATAATTTAGAATCTCATGATTGTTATGTAGATTTAGAAAATATAGACGAAAGATACCGTAAAGTATTAAATGTTTAATCTAAAATAAATTATGAATAAAATAAACCCAGTGAAAAAAGCAATAATTATAGCCGGTGGATTAAGTAGCCGCTTGTACCCCCTAACGAATAATGGACCTAAATGCATGTTAAAAGTGGGAGAAAAAACTATTCTTCAAAGAGAGATAGAAGCTCTTAGAAGATGCGGGGTAAATGATATTGTAGTGGTTACCGGTTATAAAAAAGAAAAAATCAACTATCCAGATATAAAATACTGTTACGATGGCGGTTATCAAACTCCCAGTATTTTGAGAGGACTATTTTGTGCTGAAGAAGAAATGAAAGATGGTTTTATTTTTTCCTACTCAGATATTATTTACACAGAAAATGTGGTAAGAAAAATGTTATCCAGTCAAAATGATGTTGATTTGGTTGTTGATGTAGATTGGCAAGATTATTACAAGGGAAGAACAAAACATCCAATAGGAGAAGCAGAAAATGTGGTTGTCCAAGAAGGAAAGATAATAAAAATTGGCAAGAACCTTACGGCAGGGAAGTCAGATGGAGAGTTTATTGGCTTAGCTAAGTTTAGCAAGAAAGGGGCAGAGATTTTTAGAGAAGAATATTTGAGAGTAAAAAAAGAATATTCCGGAAAACCTTTTCACGAAGCAGAGATTTTTGAAAGAGCCTACCTAACAGATATGTTTCAGGAGTTAATAGATCAAGGGGTTAATATTCACCCTGCAGAAATTAAGAAAAATTGGTGGGAGATTGATACCGACGAGGACTTGGAAAAGGTAAGAAAAATTTTTAGCAAAAATTAAATTTATAAAATTAATTAATAATATTCAAAAAAACAGCGCAGAAAAAGCGAGTTTTCTACACTGAAGATATGTTGTTTAGAAGGGTAGAGATTCTGGTGAGATTATTTCTGATATTTCTTGGTAGATTTCTTGGGACATTTTTCTTAACCATTTTGCTCTGTCGGGAAGAATAGAATATCTTCCTATAATATCTTCTACTCGTTCCTTGACCAACATAACATGCTGACCAAAAGCTAAATCTGCTAAGAAAAGAGTTCTTTCTTCCCAACTAGAAGGTTCTGGAAGGACATCTTTTTCAAAGCTATATACTTCATGGAGCTCAATGGGTCTAACAATTTTTTCATCAACCTTTTTCTCACGAAGGAATTTTACACCCTTAATGACATGTTCTTGGTTTCCTCTGTCAAACACTTTTCCAATATCATGGATTAAGGCTGCAGTTTCTAATAGTTCAACATCGATTGTTATATCATGTTGTTCAAGTTTACGCCCCAAAAAGCCAGCTACATGGCTAACCCCCATCATATGATTAAGGAGCCATATATGTTGAGGATTGAGAATCTCAGTCTCCTGATAGAGTCTTCCTACTAATTCCTCATCAAACATTATTTTTTACCTCCTTTGCTTCAAGTATTTTCATTCTAAGCAGCTAGTTACATTATAAATCATTAAAATAAATTTGTCAACGTTAGAAAATCACTATTCCAAGATTGCTTACATCCAAATTAAATTCTTTACAGTAATATGAACAAATGGCAAAAAAGAATTTTATTTACCAGCTGGATTACCTACGCTAGCTTCTACTTGCTGAGAGTCAATATGTCGGTGGCTATTCCAGGAATTATAAGGGAGTTTGGTATTTCCAAAACTGCTATTGGTGGAGTACTAACTGCTTTATTCATAGCTTATGCTGCCGGTCAATTTATTAATGGACAGTTAGGAGATAAATTTAGCGCTAAAAAATTGGTAGGAATAGGCTTGCTGGGTTCGGCAGTACTTAATATAATATTTGGTTTTACTGGTTATTTCTTGGCTGGTATGATTCTAATTTGGGCCTTAAACGGATTTTTCCAGTCTATGGGTTGGGCACCAACAGTAAAAATAGTATCAAACTGGTTTCCAGTTCGTGAAAGAGGAAAAGCATCTGGCATTTTAGGTTCTTCTTACCAGATTGGTAATGTAATCTCTTGGGCTTTAGCTGGACTTGTAGTTGGATTATTAGGTTGGAGATGGGCTTTCTGGGTACCAGCAATGATAGTACCATTTTTGGCTATAAACTGGTTTTTGAAGGTAAAAGAAAAAGCTGAAGATGTTGGATTGGAACCAGTAGAAATTTGCAGAAAATCGAACGGAATAAAGGATACAGTTAAGGTATGTTTAAGAAGTAAAGGAATATGGGTAGCTGCTTTAGCACTTTTCGCTTTAAATATAGTCAGATATGGGTTTTTAAGTTGGGCGCCTACTTACTTCTTTGAAGTTCAGAAAGCAGCTATTTCTTTGTCAGCTTATAAGGCTATGGTCTTTCCTTTGGCCGGTTCAGCAGGAGCTTTAACTGCCGGTTGGCTTTCAGATAAGCTCTTTCAGAGTAGGCGAGCCCCAATGGCTGTATTAATGTTACTGATCTTAATTTTGGCAATCTGGATTTTCCCTCAAATTCCAGTAAATTCTTGGCTTCTTAGCTTAGTGGTTTTAGCCGTGATTGGTTTTACTGTTTATGGCCCTCATATGATAATAGTAGCAGCTCTACCTATGGATTTAGGCACTAAAGAGATGGCTTCCTCAGCTACAGGTTTTATTGATGGCTGGGGATACATTGGAGCAGCCTTAACCGGAGTGGGAACAGGATTTCTGTTAGATAATTTTGGCTGGAATTACGCATTTAATTTCTGGTTATTGGGAGCTATGATGACTGCTATTTTAATGATTATATTGTGGAAATTTAAAAGAGAAGTTTAATTTGCTATGAAAATAAAATATTCTATTGAAGACATAAAAAAAATTCGTCACCCCAAAGTTCCTTTGGCATCATTTTTAGTTTTTGATCCTATTTCTACAAGATTAGTTTGGTTTGCAGCTAATTTTACAAAAATTAAATCTATTCAGATTACTCTTTTAGGTTTTTTGGCCGGACTGTCTTCTGCTTGGTGTTTTTTTCAGGGGGTACCGCCTTATTTAGTTTTAGGAACTTTATTATTTGGATTAGCTGCTGTTTTAGATTGGTCAGATGGAAAAATAGCCAGAGTAAAAAAACAAGGCTCTCCGGTAGCAATGTTTTTAGATGGCTCTCTTGATCAATTCTTCATGTATTTGAATATTTTTGCTCTTGCTTATGGTCAGTTTAGAATTAATAATCAGGGCGATTTCTTGCTATTGGGTGTGGGTATTATCTTGTTATGGTTTACTATATATTTATTTGGAATCAAACGAGAACAGGCAGAAGATTTCTATATAAAGAAAGAACAAAGATTAAAGACAGAAACTAACAGATATAATTTTTTTGGAAGAATAAAAGAAATCAAGGACTATTTTGAAAAAAAACGACTCATTCCTCTCTTTACTTCACTTGAAGCCGCTACCTTAATTCTTATTATTGGTCCTATATTTAATATTATTAAAGAATGTTTAATATTGTCTCTAATACTTTCTTTATTAATGTTTATCTTGTATTTAGTAGCAAATATAATACATCTATCAAGGCAATTTTCTGGTAATAATGAATAAAAAAGTTTAGTATGTTAAAATAAAAAATAAAAAATGGTCAAATCTAAAGAACAAAATTTATGATATTTGAATCTAAAGATTATCACGACTACGTCATTAAGGATGGCAAATTTATTGGAAAGTTTGAGGAAATGTATCAGAATATTGATGACCCTTGGTATTGCGGAGAAGCTCAAGCTCTCCAGTATGATTTAATGCTTTGCCTGCTTGATAGGATTAACTTAAAAGGAACAAAAGTGTTAGATATTGGATGTGGAAGGGGAGCATTTACTGCCAGATTAAGAAAGCAACTGCCGAAAGCCGAAATCTTAGCGGTAGATGTTGCACCCATGGCCATCAAAAAAGCTAAACGAGATTACTCCGATATTGATTTCAGAGTAATGGATATTAAAAAAGAATATAAAAAGATTAAGGAAAAGTTTGATTTAATAATAATGTCGGGACTGATGTGGTATATCCTGCCTGAATTTCGAGAGATAATGAACTATTTAATGGAAAATGTATTAAAGAAGAATGGATATTTTTTAACATTTCAACCGTTTTACAAACCACAAGAACAGAAATATGGCAATGAGATTGTTCGTAGTGTTCAAGATATGCTTTCTTTAATCAACTTAGAACCCATTGAAATGATTGAAATCAATAGACTCAATAGCCATAGTGCTATAATCCTTTTTAGAACTTAAATTTATGATTAAACTTTGGAAAAAAATAAAAAATTTTATAAAAGGGAATAAAATTTTACATAGAACAGTTTTATTTTTTTGGAGCATTTTATGTATTATTAGAGCTAACCTTATTTTTAAAAGGATTAAACATGATTTGCCAAAAGGTAATTGTAAAATTATTATTCCTACAATTAGAACAATTGCCGTTTCAAGTTGGCTTTATTTCGATGCGGTTTTTGGACATGCTTTTAAGAGATTAGGTTGTGATGTTAAACTTCTATCTTGTGATGGAGTTTTGGGCTCCTGTGATGTAGATACAGCTTTTAAGGATCAAAAGAATCAATGTTTTAGCTGCAAGACTCTAGGGTCTTTAGTGAAGAATTCTTTGAATCTGGATTGGATTTCCTATAAACAATATATTTCGGATTCAGAGATTGAAGAAATAAAAAGAATAGTATCAGATATGGAAATAGAAGAACTCATGGATTATAAATATTTCGGAGTTAAAGTAAGTGAACATGCTCGGGCTTCTACCATCCGATTCTACCTTTCAGGCCAATTTGATTTAAGTAATCCTGAGGTGATAGCAACATTTAGGAAAAAGGTTATTTATGCGATGATTGCGACGAAAGTTGCCAATGAAATATATCTCAAAGAAAAACCGGAAATGATTTTTATTATGCATGGTATTTACAGTGGATTAGGACCTTTTTTTGATTATTTTCGGGAAAAAGGTGTTGAGGTAATTGTTTATGGTCAGGTAGTTTTTCGTTTTGGCAGTTTTTTCTTCAATCGTAATAACAGAAGATATAAACTGGCTTCCAAAGAAATATGGAATAATTTTAGCCAACGTTCTTTATCAAAAGAAGAAGAATCTCAAATTGATGCCTACATGTCTACTAGATTAAAGGGTGCTGCAGATGACCATTCATTATGTGCGGTTAATTTTGATAAATCATCAAAAGACAGGTCGCTTCTTATCCCACACGATAAAAGATATTTAAGACGTTATGTGTTATATCCTAATTTAGCTTGGGATGCTTGTGTTGAGAGTCGAGGTTCTATTATTTTCAAAGATATTTTTGCTTGGCTTGATACAACGATTGATTATTTTCAGAAAAAGACAGATTATCAGTTAATTATTAAACCACATCCTTTTGAATTAGTTGAAAAAAACACCAAAGGCATAACGGATTATATTTATAAGAAACATCCAAATTTACCGGAGAACATTGTAGTTCTGAAAGCAAACATTCCTTTAAGAGCGTATGATTTAATTGCTCCGGGAGATATCTGTATAACATTCAATGGAACAATTGGCATGGAAGTGGCAACCCAGGGAGTACCAGTTTTAGTTGCCGGTAGTAGTCATTACAAGGACGCGGGTATAGCCCATAGGATTAAGACAGTAGAAGAATATCTGAACTTGCTTGATAATCCAGAGAAACTGATTTCTTTTGCCAGAGCTAACATAAAATTAGCAAAGAAATATACCTATTTTTATTACATTATGTTAACGATAAGAGTTCCTGTATATAGAGATGATAAGTTGTCAACAGTCAACTGGAAAAATGTATGGAGAATTGAAAAATTATTAAGCGATAATAGTCAGATAATGAAGATTTGCCAGAAGATTATAAATAAAGAGGATATTATAAATCCGTTCAATTAAATAATCATATCAAGTCAAACATTAAATTTTATGCTAAAACCAGCAATAATTGGAGGGAAACCAACAAGAAAAAAATTCTTACTGCCCTTTCGACCAACAATCGAAAAAGAGGAAATAAAAGAAGTGGTTGATACCTTAAAGTCAGGTTGGCTTACCACCGGTCCTAAGGTTCAAAGATTTGAGAAGATGGTTAGAGAATATATTGGCTGCAAAGAGGCGATTGCCCTAAGTTCTTGTACAGCTGGCTTGCATCTTTCTTTGGTGGCAGCTAATATCGGTTCAGGAGATGAAGTGATAACCACCCCTTTTACTTTTATTTCAACAGCTAATGTAATTTTACATCAAGGGGGTCGGCCGGTTTTTGTTGACATTAAGAAAGATACTTTTAATATTGACCCTTTAAAAATTGAGAAGGCAATTACCAAAAGAACCAAGGCGATTATCCCTGTTCATTATGCTGGTCAACCCTGCCAGATGGATGAAATTTTAAAGATTGCTAAAAGACATAATTTAGTGGTTATTGAAGATGCTGCTCATGCCATCGGCGCTAAATACAAAGGAAAAAAAATTGGAACAATCGGGGATTATACCTGCTTTAGCTTTTATGCCGCAAAAAATTTAACCACCGCTGAGGGTGGAATGATTTGTCTTCAAGATAGTAAATTGGCAAGGAAACTTAAAATATTGAGTTTACATGGAATTAGCAAGGATGCTTGGAAAAGATATTCTTCTAGGGGTTCTTGGTATTATGAAGTATTACAGCCGGGCTACAAGGATAATATGACCGATATTCAAGCTTCTTTGGGAATTCATCAGTTAGAAAAATTAGAGAGATTTATTAAGAAAAAAGAAAAAATTGTCCAAATGTATAAAAATGCTTTTGAGCAAATGCCAGAGATAGTAATTCCAAAAATAAAAAAAGAGGTAAGACATGCCTGGTATCTTTACCCTGTTTTGATTAACACTGATTTATTGAATATAGATAGGAATAAGTTTATCGAAGTCCTAAAAGCTGAGAATATTGGTGCAAGTGTTCATTTTATTCCTGTTCATTTCCATCCCTATTACAAAAAAACATTTAAGTTTAAAAAAGGAGATTTTCCCAATACTGAATATGTTTACGAGAGAGTGATTTCTTTACCTATTCATTCAACAATGAGTTTAGAAGATGCCGAAGATGTTATATCGGCCATTAAAAAAATTGTTAATTATTACAAAAAAGATGGGGAATAAAAAAGAAATTATTATAGGGAAAACAAAAGTAGGAGGGGATAATCCTTGTTTTGTTGTGGCAGAGATAGGGATTAATTTTGATGGTAAATACGAACAGGCGACTACCTTGATAAAGGCGGCCGTAAAAGCTGGCTGTAGCGCTGTAAAATTTCAATTATTTAAGGCAGAAAGAATGTATCCCAAAGAAGCAGGGAAATATCTGACTGCTAGAGGTGAAAAAAAAGACATAGTTAAGATTATTAAAGAAAGAGAATTACCAATTGACTGGGTACCAAGGCTAAGGAATTATACAAAGAAAAAAGGCTTGGAATTTTTCTCTAGTGTTTGCGATGAAGAAAGTGCCGACATTTTAGAAAAATATGGAGGAGATGCCTATAAAAATACATCCTATGAAATTACTCACATTCCCCTCATCCGACACATTGCTAAAAAAAAGAAACCCATTATATTTTCTTGCGGTGGAGCGACATTACCAGAGGTAGCTGAAGCAATGGAGGTTTTCCAGAAAGAAGGGAACCAAAATATAGCTTTATTGCATTGTATTGGACAATATCCAGCACCCCTTGAATCTTTGAATCTCAGTATAATTACCACCTTACAGATAGTTTTTCCCGATGTGGTTGTGGGATACTCTGACCATAGTTCTGATCCGGTAATTGCTCCTCGAGCAGCCGTAGCCCTGGGAGCTAAAATTATTGAAAAACATATTACTTTAGATAGAAACTTTCCTGGTCCTGACCACTCATTTGCTCTTAATCCTGCTGAATTAACCTTAATGGTTAAAACAATCAGGAAAACTGAAAAGGAAATGAAAAAGGGGAAAAGGATTAAGATTGATCCTATTCTTCTTGGTACTTCTGAAAGAAAGACCTACCCGGGAGAAAAATGGCTCAGAGATTTTACTTATCGCTGTCTTTTTGCCAAGAGAAATATAAAAAAAGGAGAAAAATTTACCAGAAATAATATTATTGTCTTGCGACCTGGCAAGAAAAAAAGGGGATTGAAGCCCAAGTATTACGAATTATTAATAAAGGGATACAAAGCAGTAAGAAATATTCCCCAAGCCAAAGGCATTACTTGGGATGATATATTACAAAAGTAATAACATTATGAGAAAGAAAAATAGTTTACCACAAATTTCTGTCATTATCCGCGCCTATAACGCAAGCCGTTTTGTTAGAAAGGCTATTGAAAGTGTTTTCCGTCAGACAATCAACCCAAAAATATACGAAATCGTGGTGGTTGATGATGGTTCAACTGATGAGACAGAAAAGATTCTGAGTTCCTATGAAGATAAAATAAAGCTGATAAGACAAAAACACAAAGGACACATAAGGGCGCTCAATACGGGCATAATTCAAGCCAGAGGGGCCTACGTAATTTTATTAGACAGTGATGATTTGTTTAAGCCAGAGATTCTAAAAAAGATGCTCGACGTTTTTGAAAATGAAAAAGACATAGATTTTGTATACTGCGATTATTATGAAAAAGATATGACAAGTGGTAAACAGAAGATAGTTTCTTTGAGAGATAATGTTTTTAATAGCGTCGCTGTGGGGATTATGTTTAGAAAGAGAATATTGGAGGAAACGGGATTGTATGATGAAAATTTAATTTTTCCAGAATATGATTTATTAATTAAAGCTCAAAAAAAATATAAAAGTGCATACATTTCTCAGCCACTTTTTATTTATCAACGACACGGAGCCAGTATTACGGCCAACAAAGAAAAGGTTAGAATTGGAAAAGAACAATTATTTGCTAAATATGGCTTCATTAAAGGTTTAAGAAGCTACTAAAATTATGGAAAAGCCAAAATTCAATGAAAAAGGATTAACCCAATGGTATTGGCGAGTGCTTTATCCCGAAAACTTTAAATTAGGTAAAAACACTGGAATAGGTTCTTTTACTGCAATTGATGCGAATAAAGGAGCAGAAATTGAAGATGATGTAAAAATCGGATGGAGTTGTGTAGATTTTAAACCAATAAAAGATAAATAAAAGGTCTGACTAACAAAGAATAACTAACATGAACCATACGAACAAGAAAAATTTACATATTCAACTTTTGGTAGATAGGAATAGTTGGGTTGTACCCTATGTAAAAAAATTGAAAGCCATATTAAAATCCAAAAGATACAGAACCGAACTGATAACTTATGAGAATAAAATTAAAAAAGGAGAGATTTTAGTTATTCTCAGTTGGCCCCATATTATTGGCAAGAAAATTTTAAGTCTTCACAGGTATAATTTAGTTGCCCATGCCAGTGCTTTACCTAGAGGCAAAGGCTTTGCACCGTCAACTTGGCAGATATTAGAGGGGAAGAACAAGATACCCATTACTTTGTTTGAAGCTGCTGAGAAGGTAGATAGTGGCTTAATCTACTTTCAAGATGTTATAAAATTTGAAGGACACGAATTGGTTGAGGAACTGAGAGAAAAGTTAGGAAGAAAGACAAATGAACTTGTATTAAAATTTGTAAAGAATTATCCAAATGTAACGGGAAGGAAACAAAAAGAGAAAGAAACATTTTATAAAAAACGAACCCCCAAAGATAGTGAAATTGACATTCATAAACCCATTATTCAGCTTTTTAATAGTTTTCGAGTAGCAGATAACGAGAGATACCCCGTTTTTTTTAAAAATAAAGGTCACAAATACATACTAAAAATTTATAAAGAGTGAGGAAAATTAAAGCATTTTAAAGTATGAAAGAAAAAATCAATCAACTCTTAATAAACAAAAATTCCTCAATAAAAAAGACAATGAGGATAATTGATAAAGGGGGTTTAGGAATAGCTTTTGTTACTGATAAAGGTAAAAAGTTTTTTGGAGTAGTTACTAATGGCGACATAAGGCGGGCTATTCTGAAAGGAATAAATATTGAAAAACCAGTCAAGGATATTACCAACAGGAATCCGATAGTGATTAAGGGCAAAGTTGGGGAAAGGGAACTTTTAGATTCCAAGACTGTCAAAGAGATAAAAAAGAGAATATCATTTAGCGGCTTCTTAAAAATTCCGGTAGTTGAGGAAACCGGAAAGATAAAAGATGTTATTTTTGTCTATATTAATGAGAAAAATGTTTTTCAACTATCAAAGTATCAACTAGAGTTTAACAGAGAAGGAGTTAAAAAAATTCTTCTCACCGGTGGAGCCGGATATTTGGGTTCAGTACTTTGTCGAAAATTATTAAACCAAGGATACAAAATTAGAATATTAGATAATTTAACTTATGGCGACAAGGGAATAAGAGAATTGTATAAAAATAAGAATTTTGAATTCTTGAAAGGAGATGTTAGAAATATTTCAGAAGTTATAGAAGCCCTAAAGGGAGTAGATGCGGTAATTCATTTAGCAGCAATTGTTGGTGATCCAGCTTGCCAGATAGATCCTAAAGATACTATTGAAATAAATTATTTATCCACTAAAGCTATTGCTGAGGCATGTAGATTTAATCAAATCAATAAACTTCTATTTGCTTCTACTTGTAGTGTTTATGGGGCAAATAAGAGTCCAAAAGATAGACTTAGAGAGAATTCTTTTTTGAACCCAGTTTCTTTGTATGCTGAAACAAAATTAAAATCAGAAGAAGGTATTTTAGATCTTGCTGATGAAAATTTTTCTCCTACCATCTTTCGATTTGCCACTCTTTATGGTGTTTCTCCCCTGATGAGGTTTGATTTGGTAATTAATTTATTAACAGCAAAAGCACTAGTTAATAAAAAAATTACTATTTTTGGAGGGAAACAATGGAGGCCAAATTTAGATGTTAGTGATGCTGCTGAGGCTTGTTTAAGATGGGTTGAATTTCCAATCGAGAAAAGCGGGGGTGAAATATTTAATGTAGGAGAAAATTCACAGAATTATAGAATTTTAGAAGTTGGCCAGGCTGTTAAAAAAATTATTCCTGATGCGAAAATAGAGGTTCAAAGAGAAAAAAATGATATCAGGGATTATAATGTTTCTTTTGATAAGATTGCAAAGGTGTTAGATTTTAAAGCCCAAAAAACAATGGAAGAAAGTATCTTGGAGATGAAGAAGTTGTTTAAGGTCAAGAAGATAGAAGACTTTAATCGGCTAAAATATAATTCATCTAAGAAATATGTATAAAAATATTAATAAAAAGACCGTTGCTATTATTGAGGCAAGAATTGGCTCAAGTAGATTGCCAGAAAAAGTCCTGATGGATATAGAGGGTAAACCAATGCTTTGGCATATACTTAATCGATTAAAATTTTCAGAGAAATTTGATGATATTATTCTTGCTATTCCCAACACAAAAGAAAACGATATATTAGAAAAATTTGCTAAAGAAAATAATCTAAAATATTTTAGAGGGAAAGAATGTGATGTTCTTTCTCGATATTATGAAGCCGCTAAAAGATTTAAATGTGATATAGTAGTGAGGGTAACAGCGGATAATCCTTTGTTAGATCCTCAAATAGTTGATTTAATTATTGAGAAGCATTTAAATTCGGGAGCTGACTATACTTCCAATAATCTTAAGAGAACCTTTCCTATAGGTTTAGATATAGAGGTTTTTAATTTTAAAATCTTAGAGACAGCTTTTAAGGAAGCAAAAGAATCCTATCAGCGAGAGCATGTTACATCATATATTCGTGAGCATCCGGAGGAGTTTTACCTTATCAATGTTGAGAACAATGAAGATCTTTCATATATGCGTTGGACAGTAGACGAGATCAAAGATTTAGAGTTCGTTCGGCAGATTTATAAAGGACTATATAGAGAAAAAAAGATTTTTCTAATGAAAGATATACTAGCTTTTTTAAAACAGCACCCCAAACTAATGGAAATAAATAAAAACGTAAAACAAAAAGAAAGCAAAAAAACTGATAGCAGAAATCAATGAAAATAATATACCTTCCGTAAAATTATTTGAAAAACTAGGTTTTAAATTTAAAACAAAAAAAGGAAATTGGTTGATATATATTTTAAGTTTATGAACAAAATTAACTTTAAAATAGGCAATAAAATGATAGGACCTGACCATCCCGTTTTAATCGTGGCAGAGATATCCTGTAATCATCAGCAGAGTCTTGAGATGGGGAGAATTTTAAAAGATTTAGGACCAGAAAATAATAATTAGAAAAAGGTTATTGAGGTAATACTAAAATAAGCAGTTTGTTTCTTGAAAATAAAAAAAGAGTTAATACTATTTGATGTATTAACTCATTGATTAACTCAGGGCAAGATTATTAGTAGAGCGCCGATGACAGCAATAACAGAAGCTAATTTCGCTTTTTTCATGAATTTCCATTCATCTCCAAAAAGATAACAACTGAGAAGTACTGGTAGAAAAACAGTACCTACTGAAATAAAAGGAAGAACCTGGCTAGCTAAAGTTAATTCAAAGGCCCAGTACTGAGTTGCTAGGTTGCCAAGGATGAGGAGACTTAAGATGGGTACGAACATTATTGACAGCTTGGGATGTTTGAAAAATTTCTTCTTCTCCTTTTGCTTATCCAGCTTAATAAGAAGCAATGATCCTAGGAAGGCCCCATTGTACCAGTATATCAAGAACTGTCCTCTAGGGATGCTGGAAGAGAAAACTTTCATTAGGAAAATAACCATTCCAAAGATTATTACTGCTCCCAAGACAAAAATTAGCCACTTTTTCGGATCATCTTCTACTTCTTCTTTTTCAACTATCCTTTTTGAGCTTGCGGTAAAAAGAAAAACTGCCGAAAAGCACAATACAATACCAGTTATTAATCTTAAGTTCCATTGAGAAAATTCGCCTAAGAAGATTCCAGCTAGAATCATTGCTAACCCATACGATAAAGGATTAAAGAGAGAAGTTCTACTTAGGCTGAATCCAATAGCTCGCCATTGACAATAAGCACCGAAACAATTAAAGAACCCAACGGTTATTACAATAAGTGCACTGTCAGACCAACGTAGGTTACCAGTAGCTAGACCAATCAAAGAAATCACTCCAGCGCAGATCAGGAACATGAAGGAAAGAGCCTTGGCTCTCGGAAGATTCCTCACGCTCAATCTAATAAAAATCTGTGCAACAGTAAATATTCCAATATTCAACAATACTACTATTTGCCAATCCAATTTATTACCTCCTTTTTTCAAATAACAATAATCTTAATTCTACGGATAAATTAAAAAAAGTCAAGTTGTGACGGTAATGTGCAGGGACATATGGCGGTTTTTACCGGGATTCGATAGAATCCTGGTATATGTGTATCAATATATCCAAAACAATCAAGGAAGAGAGGCTGAAGTGGTAGCTGAGTTTGGAATTAGATATATTCCCGAGATTGAAAAGACTGGACTAGGAACACCTCTTTTGAGTTCAGCTTTTGAATTAGTTAGAAAAATAAATTAATTAAATAATTATGGAAAAACTTGCATTACTAGGTGGAAAGCCAATTTTAGAAGAAGCCTTACCTTCCTATAATTCTATTGGCGAAGAGGAGATAGAGGCGGTAGAGAGAGTAATGAGAGAAAAAAGTCTTTCTGGGTTTATTGGCCGAGCTGGTGATTATTTCTTAGGGGGTAAGTACGTAAAAAAATTAGAAGATTATTTCTGTAAATACTTTGGAGTAAAATATGCAGTTAGCTTTAGTTCTGCTTCTACTGCTCTTCAAGCAGCAGTAGGAGCTTTAGGCATTGGACCAGGGGACGAAGTAATTACTTCTCCTTATACTATGCCTGCTACTGCTTCGGTTATTCTTTTTAACAATGCCTTACCTATTTTTGCTGATATTGAAGAAGATTCTTTCTGCCTTGATCCTAAGAGTATAGAACAAAACATTACCGAGAAGACAAAAGCAATAATGACAGTTAATTTATTTGGTGGTTCGGCTGAGTATGACTCAATTCTGGAAATAGCTAGAAGAAATAATTTAAAAATTATTGAAGATAATGCTCAAGCTCCCGGAGCTACTTATAAGGGAAGATTTACCGGAACAATAGGAGATGTTGGTGTTTTCAGTTTCAATGTTCATAAAGTTATCCAGTGTGGTGAAGGAGGAGTTTTGATTACCAATAATAAGGAATATGCTTTTAGAGCCCAACTCATTAGAAACCATGGAGAAGCAGTAATTGATGATTTATATCATGATAGCGGAACCTATGAGCCAATTTTAGGTAATAATTTCCGTCTAACTGAAATCCAGGCTACAATTGCTATTGAACAGTTTAAAAAGTTAGATGAATTAAATAAACAAAGAATTTTCTTAGCCGATTATTTAACTGAAAAACTTAAACAATTTGATTGGTTAATTCCTCCTAGAGTTAAGAAAGATAGTATTCATGTTTATTATGTTTATCCTTTTAGATTTCTAGAAGATAAAGCAGGTATTAGAAGAGCAACTTTTGCTAAAGCAATGAAAGCTGAAGGATTTAATCTTAGTGAAGGTTATCAGAGACCAATTTATTTAATGCCTGTTTACCAGAAAAAAGAAATCTTTCCTAACTCTCAATTTCCCTTTGTTTCAGAAGATTATCCCCACAAGATAAACTATCAAAAAGGTATTTGCCCAGTGACTGAGAGAATGTACGAGAAGGAATTTTTATTCACTACCGTCTGTTGTTCCCCTCAGACCAATAAAGAAATTGACTTGTTTATCGAGGCTATTAATAAAGTAGAAAAAAACATTGAAGAACTTAAAAGATATGAAGAAAATCTATAAAATAATTTTTACTGCTCAAGACCCGGGTGGATTTAATGCAATTCTGCCAGTGATTAAGGAATTGAAAAAGAGAAATAATTTTCTATTGAAATTAATCTTAGCTAATGAATCACGGGAGATAGCCAAGAAAAATAAAATAAGTTATCAAGATGGAAATAAACTAACTGATAAAGAATTAGCTCAGTTGGCGAGAAAAGAAAATCCTGATTTAATTTTTACTGCTACCAGTATGGGAAGAAGCATTGAAGACAGGATAGTTAAAATTGCTAAAGCTCAGAGAGTTAAAACTGTTGCTTTGGTAGAATTCTGGGCTAGTTACAAACCTCGATTTTATATCCTTCCAGACTACATTTTAATAGTAGATAGAATAATGAAAAAAGAAATGACAGAAAAGAGATTTGATCCTAAAAAATTAATTATTACTGGCAGTCCTGTTTTTGATACTTTCTCTAGGTCAAATCAAAGAGGAAAATTTATTTCTTTTTTCAGCCAACCTTTTTCTGAGATATATAAGAAAGAAGATAAAGAATACTGGGGTTGCGATGAGATGCAGGTATTTGAAGATTTAATTGAGTGCTTAGAAAAGCTTCAATTAAAGAATCCTATTAAAATAAAGTTTCATCCCAGAACTAAGAAATTAAATAAATTTGATAAAATGATTAAAAACTCCAAACTAAATATTTCAATTGAAAGAAAATTATCTTCCGAAGATTTGATTAAGAAATCAAGGATTGTTATTGGTATGAATTCTGTAATTTTATTCCAAGCAGCCATGATGGGTAAAAGCGTTCTTAGTTATCAGCCCGATTTGAATAGAAAGGATTCTTTGATTAGTAATAGATTGGGTATTTCTACCCCTGTCTATTATAAGAAGAATCTCTGTTCAGCATTGAAAAGGCTTTTATCTAAAACTAAAAAGAAAAATCTTAAATTAGTTGAGAGATATACTAAGAACAATTCAACTAAAAAAGTAATAAACTTTATAACTAAAATTCTAAAAGATGAAAAATAAATCAAGATGTTGAGCAAAAAAATCCCCATTTCTAATATTGTTGTCTTGATGACCGAGGAGAATATTTACGGTCGAGAGTTAGTAAAAAGATTTTTAGAGTTTGGATTTAAAATTAAGGCGATAATTGTAGAAAAGGGAAGTGAATATTCTGAAATGTGCAAAGATTATCTTAAGAATGATTTTTATTCTCCCCCCTTCTTGTCAAAAATCATAAAAGGTCAAGATTTAGAGTTAGTCTATACTGAAAATCATAATAATAAGGATTGTCACCAAAAGTTATTATCTTTGAAGCCGGATATTGTTTTGCTTGGTGGAGCTAGAATTTTAAAAGATTATATTATAAGAACTGCCAAAATTGGGATTTTAAATTGTCATCCCGGGCTGTTACCGGAGTATCGAGGGATGGATATTGTTGGTTGGGCTATTTATAACGGAGACGATATTGGAGTTACTTGTCATTTTGTTGATTCAGGCATTGATAGCGGTCCAATTTTCAAGAAGAAGAAATCAAAATGGGAGAAAGGTGAGTCATTATTAGGTATCAGAGTAAGGTTAATGAGACTTTGCGTAACTACAACGATTGAAGTTATTAGAGAATTGAAGGAAGGGTCAATAAAAGCAGAGCCTCAATCAGGAATAGGGAAAAAATATTCCCTGATGCCGCCAGAAAAAGTAAAAGAAGTTGAAAGAATTCTTAAAGGAGAAAATAATTTGTGAAGAAACAAAACAAAAAATATAGAGCAGTGGTTATTGGATGCGGCCGGATTGGAGCGGAAGCATTTCGCTATCATAAGAAGATTCAACCAGCTACTCATGCCGGTGCTTATCAAGACCATCCTCGGATTGAATTAGTGGGTCTTGTAGATATTGATCCGAAAAAGCTCAAGATAGCTGGTAAGTATTTTCCTAATGCTTCATTATTTACTTCGACAGAAAAAATGTTTAGAAAAGTGAAGCCAGATATTGTTTCCATTACTGTTCCTGATGATTTCCATTCTCCTCTTGTTAAGCTGACAGCTAAATTTAAAACCCGAGCCATAGTTTGTGAAAAGCCAATTGCTCCTTCTGTAAAAGAAGCTAAAGAAATGATAAGAGCCTGTAAGAAAAGTAAATCTTTGTTATTCATTAATCATCATCGGCGGTTTGGAACTCTAATAAAAGAATGGCGAGAGAAGGTAAAGAAAGGAAAAATCGGTAGAGTTGTTAGTGGCAATTGTTATTACTTTAACGGACTGTTTAATGGCGGAACTCATACGATTGACCTCTTAATGTTTTTTTTAGGAAAAATAAACTGGGTTAGTGCTTCTTTCAACAAAAAAACATCTTGGAAAAAGAACGATCCTGATGTTAACGCCTTTCTTGGCTTTCGGAATGGAGGATTAGTTGCTATGCAGTCGCTTCCCCGAAATTATGTTTTTGCTAATTTTTATTTTTATGGAAGTACTGGACGACTTTCAATAAAAAATTTAGGCTACGAGATTGAACATCAAAGATTGATAAAAAATAAATATTATAAAGATTATTATCAGCTGACCTCCCCAAAGATTCATAAAGAAAAAAAGACTTTTATGGCTTCAATGGTTGATCATGTAATTAATTGTTTAGATGGAAAGGAGAAACCAGTGAGTAGGGGAAAGGATGGTCTGGCCGCTCTTGAGATCCTCCTCGCCCTTAAAAAAAGCGCAGAGAATAATAGTAAAATTGTGAAGATTAAATGTTAACCGTATTTACTATTCCAAAATCATTTAAGGGGCATGTTGGAACCATTCAGAGAAATGCTATTAGGAGTTGGTTAGCACTTCGTCCAAAATGTAAAGTAATTTTGTTTGGTGACGATGAAGGAGTGGCTGAGGTGGCAGCTGAGTTTGGAATTAGACATATTCCCGAGATTGAAAAGACTGAACTAGGAACACCCCTTTTGAGTTCAGCTTTTGAAATAGCTAAAAAAGAAGCAAAGAGCAAAATTTTAGTTTATACCAACTCGGATATTATTCTATTGAATGATTTTACTGAAGCGATTCAAAAGATTAAAAAATCTTTATTTTTAATGAGCGGACAACGTTGGAATATTAACCTAAAAGAAGAAATTAATTTTGACAAATCAGATTGGGAAAAGAAACTTCGTGAATGTATTAATGATTATAGCGAATTACATGGTCCTTTGGGAATGGACTATTGTGTTTTTCCTCGTAATCTTCCCGATACTCTTCAAATGCCAGGGTTTGCTGTTGGTCGGGCTGGTTGGGACAACTGGGTAATTTATAGAGTTCGCTCTTTAGGAATACCAGTGATAGATGCTACAGAAGTGACTACAGTTATTCACCAAAACCATGATTATTCCCATTCTCCTTATGGAAGGAAAGAAAAAGTGACAGGACCTGAAGTTCAGAGGACTTTGAAATTAGCCGGTGGTTTTGTCAATATGTTGACTCTTCGAGATGCCGATTGGGTTTTAACTTCTGAAGGAGTGAGAAAGCCTCCTTTTCCCAGACGGGTTTTTTCAATGATATCCTTATTTTATCCTTGGAGATTATCTTTGGCTTTTAAGAGAAAAATCCAATCTAAATTATAAAAAATTATGAATCAAGAAAATAAAAAAATTGCTCTCATTACGGGAATTACAGGGCAAGACGGCTCGTATTTAACTGAACTTTTATTAGATAAAGGCTATGAAGTTCACGGAATTATAAGGAGGTCTAGCAGTTTTAATACTGGTCGGATTGACCATATCTATCAAGACCCCCATATAGAGAATAGAACGTTGTTTTTACATTACGGTGACCTTACTGACACTGGTAATATTGAGAAATTGGTTAAACAAATTAAACCTGATGAGATTTATCATCTGGCCGCTATGTCTCATGTCCGAGTGAGTTTTGATATGCCTGAATATACTGCCAATACTGATGGCTTAGGAACCCTAAGGATTCTTGAGGCAATAAGAAACTCTGGTCGACCGATAAAGTTTTATATGGCTGCCAGCTCAGAAATGTTTGGTTCTTCACTTCCTCCCCAAGATGAGAATACTCCTTTTCATCCCAGAAGCCCCTATGCTTGCGCTAAAGTCTTTGCTTATTACACTACTCAGTTTTACAGGGAAGCCTACGGTATCTTTGCCTGCAATGGAATATTATTCAATCACGAATCAGAGAGAAGAGGGGAAACTTTTGTTACTCGGAAGATAACCCGGGGGGTTGCCCGAATTAAAGCCGGTTTGGATAAAAAACTTTATTTAGGAAATTTAGAGGCAAAAAGAGACTGGGGCTATGCTCCAGAACATGTATATGCGATGTACTTAATGCTTCAACAAGAAAAACCCAATGATTTTGTTATTGCTACCGGTGAGGCTCATTCAGTAAAAGAATTTTTAGAAGAAACTTTTAATTATGCTGGTTTTGGTGACTGGAGACAATATGTAGAAATTGATCCCCGATATTTTCGCCCAGCTGAAGTAGAATCCTTAATTGGTGATTCTTCTAAAGCTAAAGAAAAGCTCAACTGGGAGCCAAGAATTAAATTCAAAGATTTAATAAAGATTATGGTTGATGCTGACTTTCGAGCTCAGAAGTTAGAATCACCAGGAGAGGGAGACAAAATTTTAAAAGAAAGATTTTCCAATAGATGGTGGAAAACCGATTAATATGATTAATCTTAAAGAAAAGAAAATTTTAATAACTGGTGCCCATGGTTTTGTGGGAAAGCATTTGGTTAAGAATTTATTAGAAAAAAGAAAGGTTCCTGAACAAAATTTATTTTTGCCAAGGGCTAAAGAATTAGATTTAAAGAAATGGGAGAATTGCCAGAAAGCAGTTAAAAACCAAGATTTAGTTATTCATTTAGCAGCTAAAGTTGGGGGGATTGGCTTGAATCGAGAGATTCCCGGAGAAATGTT
Organism: uncultured Candidatus Saccharibacteria bacterium; assembly: GCA_964470765.1. Classification (GTDB taxonomy): domain Bacteria; phylum Patescibacteriota; class Minisyncoccia; order Minisyncoccales; family JAGGXC01; genus CAYYDV01. The sequence continues at coordinate 9,219 of CAYYDV010000002.1, read as the reverse complement.
TTACGATAACGCAATCATGGGTATTCAATTAATAGAGGCAGCCCGACTTGCCGGGGTAGAGAAGTTTGTAGCTATTGGGACAATTTGTAGCTATCCCAAATTTACCCCTCTTCCCTTTAAGGAAGAAGATCTCTGGAACGGTTATCCCGAAGAAACTAATGCCCCCTATGGTTTAGCCAAGAAAATGCTTTCAGTTCAAGCTCAAGCCTATCGGCAGCAATATGGGTTTAATGCTATTTATCTTTTGCCGGTCAATATGTACGGTCCTGAGGATAATTTTGATCCCAAATCCTCCCATGTTATTGCCGCCATTATTAGAAAAGTTTATGAGGCAAAGGAAGAAGGAAGAAATTATATTGAGGCTTGGGGGACAGGTAAAGCAACCCGAGAGTTTCTTTATGTAAAAGATGGGGCCGAGGGAATAATTTTGGCTACTGAGAAATATGATAAATCAGAACCGGTAAATTTGGGCTCGGGAATGGAGATTTCAATAAAAGATTTGGTTCAGTTAATTTGTAAACTGATGAATTTTAAAGGAGAAATTCGTTGGGATACTTCCAAACCCGATGGCCAGCCCCGGCGTCGTCTCGATACTCTCAAAGCTGAAAAAGAATTTGGATTTAGGGCATCTACTTCATTTGAAGAAGGTCTTAAGAAAACTATCCAATGGTATTGTAGTTTTAGTTGTTAATTAATATGGAAAAAAATTTTATCTCTATTATTATTCCAGCAAGAAATGAGGAAAAAACAATAGGGGAAATTATTAACAAATGTAAATCTTATGGAAACGAAATATTAGTAGTGGATGGTCATTCACAAGACAAAACTAAAGAAATTGCTCAGAGTTTGGGCGCCAGAGTGATTTTAGATAATGGAAAAGGAAAGGGTGATGCTTTGCGATGCGGTATAAAAAGAGTCAAAGGAGATATAATTGTTTTTATAGATGCTGATGGATCTCATGATCCAAATGATATTCCCAAATTAATTAAACCCATTATAAAAGAGAAAGCAGATTATGTGATTGGTTCTCGGGGAAGAGGAGGGAGTGATGAATTGCACGGAGATCTTAATAAGTTTTTAAGAATGGTTGCCTGCGATATTATAACATTAGGAATAAATTATCGTTTTGGAGTGAAATTGACTGATTCGCAAAATGGTTTTAGGGTCATTAAGACCGAGATTGCTAGAAAATTAAATCTTAAAGAAAATATTACAACCATTGAACAAGAAATGCTGATTAAAACTTTAAAGAAGGGGTATAAAGTGGTGGAGGTTTCCACCCATGAGTATAAGCGAGAATACGGCGAGTCAGTCATTAAATTAAGAAAAGTTGCCTTTCGTTATATTTATAGTTTTATAAAATATTTATTTTTTGGTTAATTATGAAGGTTTTACTTATTAATCCTCCTGTTCCCGATAAAAAAAGATGGGTAAGAGAAGGACGTTGTCAACAGTGGGATATCTGGGGTGCACCTTTTCCGCCTTTAAGTTTAGCTTTAATTGCAGGCCAGATAAAGTCCATAGCTGATACTCTTATTATTGATAGTGGTCCAGCGGCATTAGATTTAGGACAGACTCTTGAGAAAATAAAAAATTATAATCCCAATTTAATATTTATTTCTACTACCACTCCAACCATTGCTACTGATTTGGGTTGGTTTTTGCCAAAAATTAAAGAATTAAAACCTTCTATCAAGGTAGCCGCCATCGGAATTCACGTTACCGAGCTGTCTAAAGAGACTCTTCAAGAATTTCCTTCTTTAGATTTTATTATTAGAGCCGAACCAGAACTTACCGCTAAAGATTTAACTAATTTTTTTAAAAATAAATATGACTTTAGAGATATTCCAGGCTTGACTTTCAGAGAGGGCAAAAAAATTATTTTAAATCCCAATAGGGAATTTCTGATGGATTTAGATAAATTAGAATTTTCCCACTGGAAAGGAGTTGATTTTAATAATTATAAATTACCGATTTTAAATAAACCATTTAATTTGATTTCTTTCGCTAGAGGATGTCCTTTTAATTGTAAATTTTGTAACGCTTCTGTTTACTATGGAAAAAAAATGAGAAAAAGAAGTCCCCAGAAAATAATCGAAGAAATAGAAATGAATATAAGAGATTATGGGATCAAAGATTTTCTTTTTTGGACAGAGTTTGTAACAATGGATAGTAGATATTTAAGAAGCATTTTGAATTTAATAAAGAAAAAAGAATTGCATAAAAAAATTAGATGGGTCAGTAATAGTCGACCTAGTAGAATTGACCCCTCTTTATTTAAAGAACTTAAAGAAGCCGGCTGTTGGCAAATTGCCTTTGGTCTAGAATTTGGTTCTAATTCAATCTTAAAACTTGCCGATAAGGGACCTCTTGCTTCCATTGAAGAAGGAAGAAGAATAGTTAAAGAAGCGGCAAAAGCGGGAATAGTTGTAGATGGACATTTTATTTTAGGTTACCCGGGTGAAACGGAAGAAACTTTAAAAGAAACTATTAATTTTGCTCTTTCTCTACCTCTTACTTTTGCTCATTTTTATGCTGCTACTCCTTTCCCTGGGTCTCAATTGTACAGGGAAGCCACAGAAAAAAGATGGATAGTTAGTAAAAGTTGGCAAGATATTAATCAAGAAATACCAAATTTATCGACACCGTGGCTCACATCACAAATTGTAAAAGAATACATCTCTTTGGCTTATAAGAAATTTTATTTTCGTCCTCAAATCATTTGGAAAATTATAAAAATAGCAAAAACTCCTACCCAGCTTTTTAATATTTTAATCATTGGTTTTAAATTTATTTTTACTTTTTTTAGAAAATAGTTTTTACTTACCCAAAGTTAAACATGGCTAATTTAACGTTGCGTCAAATTAGAGAAATTCAACACGATAAAGAGATATTGAATCAGGCCGATAAAATTTGGGGGAGGGAAGGATTAGTTGGTAAAATGAGAGTAAAGAGAAGGGCAAGTCTTATTATCAAAAAAGCCAGTTTAGACGAAAATAAAAAAGTTCTTGAAATAGGTTGCGGGACGGGTGAATTTACTTATTATTTAAGTCGTTCAAAATCAAAAATTATTGCTACTGATATTTTTAAAGAATTCTTGGATATAGCTAGAAAAAAAGCTTCTTTTTCTAATGTTCAATTTCAGTGTGCCCGAGGAGAAAGCTTAGAAAATTTTTCTAATAATTACTTTGATGTAGTCTGTGGAATATCTATTTTACATCATTTAGATATAGAGTTAGCCCTGAAGAATATTTATCGTGTGTTAAAGCCAAAAGGAATTATGATTTTCAGCGAACCAAACATGTTGAACCCCCAAATTCTTATACAAAAAAATATAACCTTTATTAAAAAAATACTTGGTGATTCTCCGGACGAGACAGCTTTTTTTCGCTGGCAGATACGCTGCCTTTTAGAGAAAAATAACTTTGAGAATATTAACGTAATACCCTTTGATTTTCTCCATCCTTTTCTGCCGAAATTTTTTGTTCCTCCAGCAAAGGGTATTAATTATTTATTAGAGAAAATTCCCTTAATAAAAGAATTGGCTGGTTCTTTATTAATTTCGGCTCAAAAACCATCTAAATAATATTATTATGAACCATACGTTAACCAAAATTGAAAGTTTGCTTCAAAATAAGAAAAAAGTTTTTCTTATTCTATTCTTTTTAATATTGTGTCAATTATTCTACAGTTTTTTATTTCCTGCTTATAATATTTCAAATGACTATTGGAAAACCATTGAAGAATTAAGTTTTCATAAGGATTATTCATTTGATTCCCTTGACAATTTAATAGCAGGAAAAATTTACCCATTTTTATCTGATTATCATATTAATTCTGATTGCGGAGGTTATATGTTATTGGCTCATGATTTCCCTCAGCATTATTTTAGGGGACACCTTGCCAATTTAAACCGTCCCCTCTATCCTTTTTTGGTATATTTAATTTCTCGGCCAATACATTTAATTGGTGGTTCTTCTTATGCTTTAACTTTTCTTGCCGGTATTTTCCTTAATTTTATTCTATTTTTTCTTACAGTATTTTTTTTCTATTCATTGGTGAAGAAAATAATATCTTGGCGGGTAGCTTTTCTTTCTTCTGTTTTATTGATCTTTTCTCCTTTTGCCCATATTTGGTTAATTCAGCCCGAAACTAATATCTTCGGTGCTTTTATGGTGATTTTCAATCTTTATTTGCTTTATAACTATATAACTCATCCTTCTATTAAAAAATTAATTATTTTTTCATTAATTATTGGTATCTTAATTTTGGGGAAAATGATTTTTGCTATACCAATTTTTATTTTAATATTAGCTATTTACTTCAAACGTTATAAAGAAGGGGTTTTATTTCTGATAATTCATTTAATTCCTCGGGCTCTATGGTATTTATGGGTAACTAAAGTTTTTAAGATTGGTTATTTTTCCACTGAAGTGATAGATTTTGATATGGGTGTTTGGATGTTTAAGATTTTTTATTGGCCTTGGTTTAAAACAGCTGAAGTTTTTCTTGAAGCCTTGCCTAAATTTACTAATGTTATCATCTACGGATTTTTATTAGTGCCTGTCCTCTTCGCTCTCATCGGCTTTAGAGATCTTTCTTTTAAAAGAAAAAGACTTTTTTGTTTCGGTTTAATTTTCTCCTTCTTTACTTTATTTTTTATAATGAATTATTATTCTCCTCGTCATGCTTTTTTGTTATTTCCAGTTATCTATCCTCTAACCATTTTAGGAATAGATAGAGTAGCTAGATTTCTGAAGAAATACAAAAGTTGGTATTCTCCAGTTTTTTACTTAGTGGTTTTTGTATTTTTAATAATTATTTCAAGTGTTAACGTCTTCAAAATCTTCTCTTATGAAGGTGGCTTTTTTTGGTAACAATAAAATATCATAAAAGCTAAATCCTTAATTTTAAAATATTCGACAGAGGGGGATAAATAAAGAAATAGAATGGCATTGTGAAACAAGGGTTGACGATGTTGACTTCGAAATGTTAAAGAAAATGAAAGAAGTTGGTTGTGTAATGGTGAATTATGGCGTGGAATCAGGAAATGACACGATACTCAAAAACTCAAAGAAGGGGATAACAGTTAAGCAAGTTGTTGATACCTTTGAGTGGTCAAAAAAAATAGGGCTGAGGACATATATGAACCTTATTTTTGGCCACCCTGAGGAAACAGTTGAAACAATAAATGACTCCATAAACCTTATGATGAAAATAAATCCTGATTTTGTAACGATAGGTATGATGACACCGTTTCCGGGGACAGAGATATTGGAAATGGCAAAACGGGGAGAATATGGTTTGAAGATCCATAGTGGTGAATGGGATAGTTATTCAAAACAGGATTGTTCTGTGCTTTCTGTTAACAATCTTACTAATGCTGACCTAAAAAATGGTACTCAAGAGCTTGCTTTAAATTTTATTTTAGGCCGTCAAGAATATTTAATCTCTTTAAATTTGTTAACTTACGTGGGATACTGAGAATGGTTCTAAGCAGGGTGAGAAGTGGCGAATATTAGGCTCCAATTTTTATTTATAACAGCAACCTTCAATAATTAAATTAATATGAAAAAAACAACTATTTTTATAATAATTGGTATAGGAGTAATCATCAGTAGTGCTTGGTTGATATTTTCTGAGAAGATTAGCCAACCTGTCTTCCAAGAAGAAATTAGAATTCCTCAAAAGGAGATTAAACAAGAAGTAGTTTTAGTTATTGATGAAGGCGAAGAACCACCTAAGGCCTTCGAAGCTGAATTTAAAGAAGGAATGACCGCTTTTGATTTATTAAAGAAAGGGGCATTAGAATTAAATTTAGCTTTGAAAACAAAAAGTTATGATATTGGAATCTTTATCGAGGTTATTGGAAATAAAGAAAATGGTCAGGATGAAAAATATTGGATGTATTATGTTAATGGAGAAATATCTATGGTCGCCGCTGATAAACAAGAAATAAATCCAGGTGATAAAATAGAATTTAAGTTCGAAAAATCACCTTTTTAAAAATAAAATGAAAATTTTATTTGTATGGCCAAATAAAGACCAATTTGGTTTTAAACCAATAAGTTTGTCTTTATTATCTGCCATCTTAAAAAGAGAAGGACATAGCGTTGATTTATTTGATACAACTTCTATAGATTTCGGCTTTAAAGATGCTACCGAAGTTCGTGCCAAAGTTAAAATCTTTAAAGAAGTTGATTTTAGCAAATTTGATGTAGCTAAGAAAAAGATAGATTTTAAGCAAGAACTTATTAGAAAATTAGAAGAATTTCAACCTGATATATTAGGAGTATCTGCTTTATCGGATGAAACATATATTGGTTTTGAAGCTTCTAAAATTGCTAAGGAGTGGAATAAAAAAATTATAGTTATTTGGGGAAATAAAATTGCAACAATGGTTCCTGAGAAGGTCTTGAACTGTCAAGATATAGATTTTGTCTGTATTGGTGAAGCCATAGAGTTTATGTCTGAATTTGTAGAATATGTTTCCCAGAATAAAGACCCTAAAAAAATTAAAAATATCGCTTGGAGAAACAAGAATGGAAGTATTCAAAAAAATGAACTGAGGCCTTATTATCAAGATTTGGATTCTTTACCATTTTTAGATTGGTCGATTTTTGACAAGCGTCAATTCCTTAAACCTTTTGATGGAAAAATTTATACAGGAGGCGACCATATGTTGTATTGGGGTTGCCCTAACCAATGCACTTATTGTATCAATGCTTCTTATCGTAAGCTTTATGGGCCAAAAGCTGGACCATTCTTAAGAGGTTATAGTGTGGATAGAATCATAAAAGAATTAAAATGTTTAGTAGATAGATGGAATATAAATTTCTTTAAATTTCATGATGAAGATTTTTGTCTCAAACCTATGGATTATTTCCGTAATTTAGCTGAAAGATATCAACAAGAAGTAGGAATCCCATTTACTATAATGGCCAATGCCAGAAACGTAAATGAAGAAAAAATAGACCTTTTGAAGAAAATGAACTGCGTAAGCGTAAGCCTGGGCATTGAAACGGGTAATCATAAAATGAGAAAGAGAATGCTTAAAAGAATCGAAGCTGAAGAAGAAATTATAGCAGCAACTAAGATGTTTAATAAAGCAGGTATTCGCACTTCTTCTTTTAACATGCTGGGGCTTCCTTTTGAAAATAGAGAAACCATAATGGAAACCATTGAGCTAAACAGAAAAGCCGAAGTACGCTATCCAAATCTTGGTTTTTTCTTTCCCCTTGAGAAAACCGAACTGAGAGAAATTGCTATAAAAAATGGATTTTTTGACAAAGATTCTACGGCCGTATTCCAACAAGGTGAGCCGACTTTAACTTTTCCTAATATTTCCAAAGAAGAATTGATGGCTCTTTTTGATAGATTTGTGCTATATGTGAAAATGCCCTACAGTTTTTATAAATACATTCAACGCTCAGAGAAAAATGATAGAATCGGAAAAGAATTAACAAATGAATCATTCAAAATATATGAACTTTGCGTATTGGCCAATGATGGTATATGGAACGATAATGGGAAATTGGAGGAATATACAAAGATTTTAGAAAATATATATAATCAAAGGTGACCCCTGCAATTAGTAAAAAAATCTACATTATTCATCTAAAAATAAAAATATAATATAAGTTAATAAAAAACATATGTCTAATCTAACAAAAAACACCAAAATTTTAGAGTTCTTAATTGCTTCAGTTCTGATTTTAATAGGAGTTAGTTTAAGGTTTCTTCCTCATCCTCCTAATTTCTCTCCCATCCTAGCTATAGCTTTGTTCGGGGGAGTTTACTTTCGCAAGAAGATAGCTTTTATCCTACCTTTAGCAATAATAATAATTTCAGATATATTTATTGGTTATTACGAGGTTAACTTAATGATTATTGTTTATGGAAGTTTCTTAATTTGCGTTGTTTTAGGTTTTTGGCTAAAGAAACATAAGAAATGGTATACAGTCTTAGGAAGCTCTCTCTTAGCTGCCCTTATATTCTTCTTTTTAACTAATTTTGCTGTTTGGATATTTACTCCTTGGTATGCAAAAACTCTTTCTGGATTGATTCAGTGTTATCTAATGGCCTTGCCCTTTTTTAGAAATACTATATTTGGAAATTTGTTTTATGTAACTGTTTTTTTCGGAGCTTATGAAATAGTTAAGGTTTGGGTTGGGAAAAAAATTAGAACAACTGAAACAGTTTCTATTTCTATTTAAAAAGTGATGATTGATGTATTATTTATAAACCCTCCTTTGTATAGAGAATCGGGAAATATTTGGAAAAATGTTTCTGCTTGTCTTCCTCCCTTTGGATTAGCCCTCTTAGCAGCTCTGGCAAGAGAGAAAGGTTATTCAGTTTCTATTTTAGATTGTAATGCCTCAGAGATAGGGCTAGATAGAATTGAAGAATACCTGCCAGATGTTTCTCCTAGGTTTATTGGGATTCCAGCTACTACCGTCATTATTAATAATGCCCTTGAGGTAGCTAAAATAGTCAAAAAAAATTATCCAGAGACAAAAGTAATAATTGGTGGAGTTCACCCATCCGTTAGACCGGAAGAAGTAGTAAGCTTCAAAGAGGTGGATTATGCAGTAATAGGGGAGGGAGAATACACTCTTTTAGAGTTGCTTTCTAATAAATCTCCCGAAGCAGTTAAAGGGATTGGCTTCAAAAAAAATGGCAGAGTTATTATAAACCCGCCCCAGCCAATGATTCTCGATATTGATGGTCTTCCTTTCCCGGCTTATGATCTTTTACCCATGGACAAGTATTATCCTGCCTCTGGTGTTTACAAGCGAAAACCTTCTTCTGGAATGATTACTTCTAGAGGTTGTCCTGGTAAGTGTACTTTTTGTAAAGGAAATTTTTTGGGAGAGAGAATAAGATTTAGGTCAGATGAAAGTATTGTTGAAGAAATAATATTTCTTCAGAAGAATTATAGAATAAAAGATATAACATTTTACGATGATACTTTTACTAAGAATAGAAAAAATGTGATAGATTTTTGTAATCTTATTCTAGAAAATAATCTTGACTTAACCTGGTGTTGTTTTTCAAGGGTGGATACGGTTGATTCTGAGACTCTCCAGGAAATGAAAAAAGCGGGTTGTCATCAAGTTATGTATGGAGTAGAATCTGCTGACCAGGAAATATTAAATAATCTGAAAAAAAGAATTACTCTTCAAAAAGTAGAAGAGACTTTAGCGGCTACAAAGAAAG
>CAYYDV010000001.1:0-52600 GCA_964470765.1 uncultured Candidatus Saccharibacteria bacterium | reverse complement strand
CAAACCCAGATTTATTTGACTTTCCTGTTCCTCCTTTTGATTTTGATGGAATTACAGTTGATTTGGCTCAAATGAAAAGCTTAACTCAGGGAGGACAAGGACTCTATTTTGGTCCTTCAGGCCAGGAAGGATATCATATTATGTTTGAAGAAGATGGAAGTATCGATATTTGGGAGGTGAATAGCGTTCAAATGCTTGACGATGTTTGTACGACCGTCGGTGCCAAAGTGATCTGCGATGATGGTCCTTGTGAGCCAGAATGCCCTCAATGCGAAAGTGGGAAATGTGTAGTAGAAGACCCGGTCATAGAAAGCGAGAGTTTTATTGATAATTATCTTATTCCTGGAGATTGTAGCGTTGTTTTCTTTGAAGACGACCTTTGGGTGGGGAGGGAAGATTTAGAAGGTAAGATAAAGGGGAAAGTTACTGTTGTCTCAGCTGATTTAATAGACCCCGGCAAGGAAACCGATGTTTGGCTACAAGGAGATATTACTTATAGTGTTGGAGATGGCTCCGATGGGTTGGCTATTCTTGCTCAGCACAATAATCTAATTGGTTTGTATTCTCCTGATGCAATGGAGCTAAAAGGAATTTTCCTTGCCCAGACTGGCCATTTTGGAAGGAATCATTATCCCTGCAGCAAATACTCACCTCATTGCGTAAGGAGTAAACTAGAGATAACTGGTTCAATAGTTAGCAACGGCCGAGTGGGAACTAGATGGAGTGGTGGCATCTCTGGGTATTTAAAAAGAGAGAATTATTTTGATCCTAATTTAGTTTATAGTCCTTCTCCCTTTGTTCCCTATGCTAGTCCTGAGTTTGAAATCTTGGATTGGGAAGAGATAGAATAACCAGTCATTAACTACTAACCAGCGTGCAGGATTATAATCCTGTTTTTTTTATTTTATAAAGTTTAATGATATAATAAAATTGTATGTTGAAAGTTTTAACTTTAAAACCGGAAATATTTGGATTAGATATCTCTAATTCATCTTTGAAGATTGTAAAACTCAAGAAAAGGAGAAAGAATTTTGTTTTAGCTTCTTTTAATGAGCAAAGAATTAAACCAGGGGTAATTGAAGGCGGAGAAGTTAAAGATGAAGAAGCTTTAGCCGGAATTATTAAAGAAGGGATTTCTGAAGTAAAAGGAGAAAAATTGGGGACTAAATATGTAATTTGCTCTTTGCCAGAAGAAAAAAGCTTTTTACAAGTAATCCAAATGCCCAAGATTAAAAAAGAAGATTTAAAAAAAGCCGTTCAATATGAGGCCGAAAATTATATTCCTTTGCCGATAGATGAAGTTTATCTCGATTCTCAAATTATTCCTCCCGTCTATAATCATTTAGATCACGCCGATGTTTTAATTGTTGCTTTTCCCAGGAAAGTTGTTGACTCCTATATTTCCTGCCTTAAAAAAGCCGGACTTCAACCCAAGGTTTTAGAGCTTGAGTCTTTAGCTGTTGCTCGAGCTTTAGTCAAAAAAGAAGTTGCTCCTTATAGTTTACTTCTAATTGACTTGGGAGCAATTGAAAGTAGTTTCATTATTTTTTCCGGCTATTCATTAAGGTTTACTAGTGCTATTTCTGTTTTTTCTCAGAAATTTACTGAAGCTATTGCTAGAAATTTAAAGATTGACTTGGAAGAAGCTGAAAGATTAAAATTAAAATACGGTCTCAGAGGTAAAGGACCTCAAGCCAAGAAAGTGTCCGAGGCCCTTTCTTCTGTTTTAACTGAGCTGGTCGAGCAGATTAAAAAACGTTTAAATTTCTACCGGACTCATAACTCTCATGAACACTTACCTCCCGGCCATAAAGGAGTCCAAAAGATTTTTTTGTGTGGAGGAGGAGCTAACCTTGAAGGATTAACTGATTTTCTAAGTAGCCAGCTTAAAATTCCAGTGGAGTTAGGTAATCCCTGGGTAAATATTTTGCCAGAACCTCAAAAAGAAACAGCTCAATTATCTTATAAAGAATCTCTTAAATATACCGTTGCTTTAGGGTTAGCTTTAAGAGGGGCCAGAGAAAGACATGATTAATATCTTACCTTCCAAAGAGAAAGAAATTCTTCAGACCGAAGAGAGAAAAAAAATAGTTTCAATTTTAGAAATTCTTGGCTTTATTTTTCTTCTGTATTTAGTTTTAATTTTGGCTTCAATGAGAATCTATATCTTAGGTCGGGCTGAGGCGGCCAGGATTATTCTTGAGCAAGAACAGGGAGAATTTGAGGTTTCCGAAATCAAAAACTTTTCGGAAAAAATTGAATTAGCCAATGAAACTTTTTCCAATTTAAATTCTTTTTATCAAAATCAGGTTAAATTGACTGAGATTTTAGAAGAAGTTTCAAAAACTCTACCCGAGGAAATATACTTAAATAACTTTTCTTATCAGAAAAACACTTCCCAAGTTAGCCTTTCTAGTTTTTCTAAAAGTAGAGAAGCTTTATTAGAATTTAAAGAAAATCTTGAACAGAAAGAAAATTTTGAGGAGATTTACTTTCCTCCTTCTTGCTGGATTAAGCCTATTGACATAGATTTCAATTCAAGGTTTAAAATCAAAATCAAAAAATGAAATTAAAGCTTGATAAAAAAAATTATATATCTTTGATTCTATTTATAGGAATTTCCCTTATTCTAATTTTATTTGTAATTCTTCCTTTGATTGAAGAAATAAAAGAAAGTTCCCAGCAGTTGCTTTTAGAAGAAGAAGCTCGTCTTACTTTTTCTGAGGAAATAAAGAATTTCCAAAATTTTAAAACGGTTTATCAAGAAATTAAACCTGATCTAGAAAAAATAGAGGATTTATTCATTACTTCAGAATCTCCGGTTGAATTTATTAACTTTTTAGAGAAAACTGCTTCTAACTCAAATGTTCTGATAGAAATTTCTTCAGTTGTTTCAGAGAGGACCAAAGAAAGCCCTTGGCCTTTTCTAGATTTTCGTTTACAAGCCCTTGGCTCTTTTTCTGATTTTTCCAGATTTATTGAAAAATTGGAAAATAGCTCTTATTTAATTGAAATTTATGAGTTAAATCTAAAAAGACTGGCTGAAGGCGGTCTTGGAACTAAAGAGTTAGCTAAGTTTTCAGCGAGAGATATTACAGCTAGCTTTTCATTAAAAGTTTTCACAAAATGACCCTTTGAATTTCTCAGGGTCATGCTGAATTCTACTGAAGCATGAAGATAAAAATTGAAAGAATAAAAAATCTTTTTAAAAAACTACCTAAAACTTTAGCTCTCCATCCCTTTTTATCTTTCTGGGGTCTTTTATCTATAGCCTTAATTTTAGGCGGCTTTGTTTTTTACCGATATAGTATCTTAGCCGAAAAACTGGAGATTGAGACTGCTAGGGAGCTTTTAAAATTTAAACAAGAAACCTATCAGGAGGTTATAAATCAATGGCAACAAAGGGAAGAGAGCTTAGAAAATATTAATTCCAAACAATATATTAATCCCTTCCAAATGACGAGAGGAGGGATTTCTCCTCCAGTTCTACCTGAAGAAGCTACTTCAACTCCAGAGGAGTTGCCTCCAGAAGAACTACTTCCTGAAGAACCTAGTCTGCCTTCAAATATTGAAGAATTATTAACGGCATCTAATCTTACTCAATTTTATATGATAAAGGGGGAGAGAATGCCTTTTCTCTGGCAAAGAGCAAAGATGTGGCAAGAGAAAGGCTTAGGTCTTGAAGATGAATATAAGGGGTCAAAATATCAGAATATGATTCTCCTGGAAAAACTCAAGGAGGAATTGACTGAGTAGATTAATTTGGGTAAAGTATAAAGATTGAATGCCCTCATAGTTCAATGGATAGAACACTGGCCTTCTAAGCCGGTGATAGAGGTTCGACTCCTCTTGAGGGCATATGGTGACTAGATTCACTTGTGGATAAGATAGGTGTTAGCCATTGCTAGGAAAACCACAATATGATAGAATAGAGGTGTATGACATGGAAATATATTGCAGGATTTTTTGATGGTGAGGGCTCTATTTCTCCCAATGGAAAAGGGTTTAGGATCACAATTCCCCAGACAAATGAGGAGATTCTTAATAAGATTTGTAATTTTACAGGTTATGGTCATGTAATAAAACTGAAAAAAAGAAAAGCACATTGGAAGGATGCTTGGCTCTATTACATTGCTCGCAAGGAAGACATCTATAAGTTTTTAAAGAAAGTAGTTCCTTGTCTTATTCTTAAAAGAAAGATGGCTTGTAGAGCAATACTCCAGCTAAGAAGAGATTTACTAGAAATGAAGCGAAAAAAAGAAACATATAGAAAGAGAAAATCTAGAGCGAAATTATTAAGAGAGAAGGGTTGGAGCTATCGAAAAATTGGTAAAAAATTAGGGATTGACTGGGGTTACGCGAGACGATTAATATTAGATTTGAAATAAAAAAACGATATGGTGGTCGTAGCTCAATTGGTTTAGAGCATCCGGATGTGGCCCGGAAGGTTTGCCGGTTCGATCCCGGTCGACCACCCACGAAAAAATCGCCGCTCCGTCGCTAAAGCTTTAGAGCGTCAGCGACAAGGAGGCGGTTTTTTGATAGGATGAAATTATGAGCATTATTAAAGGTAAAGTTATAGTAATAAATGATAAGGAGGATTACTATAGGATAAAAGATAAGGTAATTTTAGTTGCTAAAAATACAACTCCTGATTTAGTTGTTGTTATCAATAATATAGAGGCAATTGTTACTGAAATTGATAACAAGCTCTGTCATGCTGCTATCATTGCCAGGGAATTTAATAAACCCCTTCTAATGGGGGTTAATGAAGCAACTAAGAAATTTAGGACTGGTGACGAAGTAATGATTGATTTTGATAGTAAGATTATTAAAACAATATGAAGGATTTATTAAAATATACTTATTTACTAGACACAAAGAAAATTGAAGAAAGCCTTGAAGATCTTTGGAAAAGATACCAGAGAATACTTGGTAATAAGGAACCATCTTGGGAGGAATTAAATGAAGCCAGAGCTATATTATATTTTATTGGCTATCTATATCCTGAAAAAATAGCTTTAGAATCATTAGAAAAAAGAATCAGGATTATAGAACCAACCATTAGCTTAGATGAATTTCTTTTAGCTATAGATAGAAATGATAAGGAAGTTTTAGATAAATACAAAGATAATGATAAATTTAATAAACTAAGAGATTTTTATTTGATTGTAAAAAACATTAAAAACCATACAAAATACAATACTTATCTTGATGAAGAAAGATTTAATGAAATCTATTCTAAGTTTAAACCAAAAGACCATTTCTAATTATTTGCCAAATTAAAAACAGCTCTTAGAAGCTGTTTTTTTATTTTAAAATCTTTATTTCTTATCAGCTAAGATTGCTTTAAATAAATTTTCTTCAGTTTTTCTCAGAACTTTTAATTTAATTTCATCACCGACTTTAAATTCTTGTAAAATGTCTTGGAGGGGATTTTTGAGAGTAATTTTTTTACTTTGGATTTCTAAAATTATATCGGCTTCTTTAATCCCAGCTTTTTCAGCCGGACCACCGGGGACTACGGCTTCGCCACCCGGAATTTCCTCGGAAATAACCAGAGCTCCGTAATTTACTGGAAGATTGTAATCCTCTTGCGATTTTTTACTTATGGGAATATATCTTAAGCCTAGAAAGGGCTGGCGGATTTTTCCATATCTCTTGAGGTCAGCTAAATCCTTTTTAGCTGCATTGACAGGAATAGCAAAACCAACATTTTCAGCTCCAAGAACCATAGCTGCGTTAATACCAATTATCTTTCCTTGAGTGCTTACTAGAGGACCCCCGGAATTTCCTGGGTTGATAGCAGCATCAGTTTGGATTAGCCCTTTTAAACTCTGAACTTTTTGCTCTAGGACATCAACTGCTTTTATCTGTCGGCTTAAGCCGGAAACTACTCCTGCGGAAACTGTATTTGCAAAGTTTCCTAAGGTATTACCAATAGCAATAACCGTTTGGCCTAGTTCAAGATTAGAAGAATCACCCAGTTCCAGTATTGGAAGATTCTTTTCGTCAATTTTAATTATGGCAATATCATTAATCTGATCTCGAGCTATGACTTTGGCTTTAAACTTTCTTTTGTCATTTAGAACTACTACATATTCAGCTTGAGGATCAATGACTACATGACGGTTAGTCAAAATTATTCCTGATTTATCTGCTATAAATCCTGAGCCACCGCCAACTTTTACTTTCTTTTTGCCCTTAGGGACAGCAAAGAAATCTTCAAAGCCAAAGGGGTTTGGCTTAAATGGATTTTCAAAAACAGTCAGATACTTGGAGATAGTAATACTGACTACTGCCGGTAAGACTTTCTTGATTGTTTTAATAACTTGAGATTCTTCTGTCATATAAGTAATTTTAACATAAAATCACATTGTCAACCAGAAAGAATTTTGCTATACTGTCTCTGAATTGCCCCCGTAGTTCAACGGATAGAATAAGAGTTTCCTAAACTCTAGATAAAGGTTCAATTCCTTTCGGGGGTACAGAAATATTACAATTCGGGCCCATAGTCTAGCGGTAAAATACTTCCTCGGCATGGAAGAGTCGAGGGTTCGACTCCCTCTGGGTCCACCCTAAAATGGATTATAGAAATAAATCAGTTAAAGTTGGAGTATCAGCTTTAGTGAAGAAAAATAATAAAACCCTCTTGATTAAGAGAAAGGGTTCTCATGGTAATGGGACTTGGGCCCCACCCGGCGGACACCTTGATTTTGAAGAGGATATTTTAAAATGCGCCAAACGGGAAACCAAAGAAGAAGTGGGAGTTGAGATTAAAAACTTAAAGGTAATTGGCTTTACCGAGGACCTTTTCAAAAAGGAAAAAAAGCATTATATTACAATATGGGTTGAATCTGATTGGAAGTCCGGAGAAGCTAAAGTTTGTAATCGGGAAATGTCAGAAATTGGCTGGTTTTCCTGGAAAAATTTACCCCAACCTTTGTTTTTATGTCTTAAAAATTTTGTAAAAGGAAAATATTTGCCGCGGTAGCTCATGTAGTAGAGCGCGAATCTGAAAAATTCGAGGTAGCCGGTGCAAGTCCGGCCCGCGGCACAATTAAGCGGGAGTAGTTCAGTGGTAGAACGTCTCGTTGCCAACGAGAAGATCGCGGGTTCAACCCCCGTCTCCCGCTCAGGGAAAGCCCCGACTATATCGGGGTTTTTCAGTTAAACCATTGACATTTAGAGTGTAATATGACAATCAATAATTAGAAGCTTAACAATTTTAAAAATAAATAGGAGCTGGATACAATAATGAAAAAAGAGAGAAAAGAAATAGAAGAAACAACTAAGTGTCCAGAATGTGGCGGTACTAATTTTGAAAGAGATAGAGCACGTGCCGAAATTGTTTGTGAGAATTGTGGATTTGTTCTTGATTGGGATTTAATTGATTATGGTCCTGAATGGAGGGCATTTGATAAAGAACAGCGAGACAAACGAGAACGAGTTGGACCACCAACAACTCCTACTCAATATGATAGAGATCTAAGCACTGTAATAGGAAAAGGTAGAGATTCTTACGGAAAGTCCCTTTCTGCGAAAACCCGATATAAAATGTATCGTTTAAGGAAATGGCAAGAAAGACTCGCGATGCAGGGTTCAAGAGAAGCCAACTTATCTACTGCCTTATCAGAAATAGCCAGAATGAGTTCTGTTGCAGTGCTTTCAAGAGACATCAGAGAAACAGCAAGTGTAATTTATAGAAAGGCGACAATGAAAGGTTTGACCAGAGGAAGAGCTATAAAAGAAACTGCTGCTGCTTTATATGCTGCTTGTAGACAATGCGGCGTACCAAGAACTTTAGATGAGATAGCCAGTGTCTCCGGAATTCCCAGAAAAAAAATCGGAAGAACTTACAGACTTCTATCTCGAGAGCTTGGTCTAAAACTTATGCCAACCTCACCTATAGACTACGTCTCAAGATTCTGTAGTCAATTAAAGCTAAACGGAGGAGTACGTAGTAAAGCAATAGAAATATTAGAGGAATCTGCTAAAAAGGAGTTGTCTACTGGGAAAGGCCCAACAGGAACTGTCGCTGCTTCGGTCTATATTGCCAGCATACTTTGCGGAGAAAAAAGAACCCAGAGAGAAGTAGCTGATGTGGCTGGAGTTACAGAAGTTACTGTCCGTAACAGATACAAGAAATTAGCTGAGGAACTAAGCATCGACATCGCTTTGTAAAAAGCCACAGGCTGGACATATTTTAGGGTTATTTATATAAATAACCCCTTTTTTATTAGGGGGTTGACAACCAATTTTAGATAAGTTAACTTAGGACAATGCTTAGAAATTCAGAAAATTTAATTATTTTTTTCTGGGGAGGAATAATTGCCATTACTCTTTGTTTTTGGCTGGGAGTTCAACAGATGGAAGCAGATATGATTGAAGAATCCGTTGATTTTACAATGAAAAATTTAGAAGATAATTTAATTACTATTCAAGATAACAGTTTGGTCCCGGTTAGGAATAAAATAGTAGTTAAAGAAATAAAAGTAATAATTACTGGTTATTCCTCTTCGCCTGAAGAGACCGATGAAAGTCCTTTAATTACTGCTAGTGGAGCTCAAGTGAGAGAAGGAATCGTAGCTAATAATAAGTATCCTTTTGGAACAGAAATTAGAATTCCGGAGATCTACGGAGATGAAATCTTTGTAATTGAAGACCGGATGCATCGGAAAAAAGGCTATTACCATGTAGATATCTGGTTTCCTTCAAAAGACGAAGCTAAGATCTTCGGAGCAAAGAGAACTTACATTGAGGTTTTAGAAGGGTAATAATCTATAAAAACTATTTTATTTAAAAATAAAAACCTTGTCGAAAGACGGGGTTTTGGTATTGGTGCCGGGGGAGGGACTCGAACCCTCATGGGATTTCTCCCACGTGATTTTAAGTCACGCACGTAAACCGATTCCGTCACCCCGGCTGGAGGCGCCGGCCGGAATTGCACCGGCGTAAACGGTTTTGCAGACCGTCGCGTAAACTTCTTCGCTACGGCGCCACTAGCTAATCTTACTTCATTTTTTAGCTTTTTTCAATTATTTGTAATTTTTTCCAAAAGCTTTTCAATTTTTTCCGCCTTCCTGGTTTCTTTTTCTTCCACAAACTTTATTTTAGGAATAGGTCTCATTTTGAGACGCTTGTTTATAATTTGCTGAAGATTGAAAATTTGCTGATTTAAAATTTGAAGAACTTTTGAGGTTTGATTTTCAGGCATTACACTAACATAAACTTTGGCCTGAATTAAATTAGATGAAGTTTGAACCCTAGTAATTGTTACTAAGGTGTCTTTTGGGAATTCAACTTCTTTAAGGATGGTTTTGCTTAATTCTCGCTTTATGAGTTCATTCACCTGGGGGATACGGTTTTTAACCATAGGTCTTTATAACTAAAATATCTCCTTCTTTAATTCTGACGTTTCCTTCAAATAAAATTCCGCACTCTTCTCCTTTATTTACTTTTTCAATCTCTTTTTTATTCTGCCGGAGACTAATCATTCTTCCTTCGCCTGTCTTTTCTTCGTTACTTAAGACCTCAATTTTGGCTCCTTTAGCTACTTCTCCTTCTATGACTTTACCACCAACAATCTGGCGATTTTTTTCAGTCCGGAAAATAGCTAAAATTTCAACTTTTCCAATTTCTTTTAGTTCTTCCTTTGACTTGAATTCTTTTTCCATTAGATTCCTAACTGCTTCTACTAAATCATAGATTACTTCAAAGGTCATTATTTTAATCTTCTGCAACTGACTTAATCGGGAAACTTGAGGATTTGTTTTTACTCTAAATCCCAGGATTTTAGCTTTAGATGATTGAGCTAATTTTACATCTCCTTCAGTAATTTCTCCTACTCCCGATTTTAGAATTCTCAACTTGCCTTCTTCTTGAGGAAGATTCATTAGGACTTCCTCAATTGCCTCTAAAGAACCTAGAACATCGGCTTTTAGAATTAAATTAATAACTTTTTCTCCGGGCTCAATAGGAGGCATTTCTGCCTTTTCTTCTTCTGGTTGAATATTTTTCTGGGCAGATTCGAGATTTGGAAAAACTTCAAATTTTTCACCAATTTGAGGAACTTTTTCCAGGCCTAAAACAATAGCTGGTGTTGAAGGTAAAGCTTCTTTAATTGGTTTACCCTGGAAATCCTCCATAATTTTAACTTTCCCAGAAGTGGAGCTAGTTCCGACAACATTTCCTACTTTTAAAACCCCTTGTTTCAGCAGCAGGGTAGCGGTTGGTCCTCTCTGGTTGTCTAGATAAGATTCAATTATTACTCCTTGGGGAGATTGAGATAAATCCGCTTTAAATTCTTCCATTTCAGCTACCAACAAAATCAAATCTAAGAGGTCAGTAATTCCTTGACCGGTTTGAGCTGAAACCTCAACACTAGGAATCTCACCCCCTTCGGACTCAACCAGAATATCATTTTGGGCTAGTTCTCTTTTGACTCTTGGAGGGTCAGCCTGAGACTTATCTATTTTATTGATAGCGACAATTACTGGAATTGAGAATTTCTTGATATGAGAAATGACTTCTTTGGTTTGAGGTTTTACTCCTTCTTCAGCCGCTATGACTAGAATAGCAATATCAGCTACTTTGGCTCCCCGGGATCTCATAGCTGAAAAAGCTTCATGGCCAGGAGTATCAATAAAAGTAATTTTCTTTCCTTGATGTTCAATTTCATAAGCGCCAATATGCTGAGTAATTCCGCCTGATTCTTTCTCGGTAATCTTGAAATCCTTAATGGCGCAGAGCAAGCTTGATTTACCATGGTCAACATGGCCTAAGACCACTACTACTGGCGACCGAGTTGTTAAATTTTTCTTTTTGGAAGCTTCCATAAATAAAAAAAAGATTTAGAAGAAACAAATAATTATTTACTTCCTAATTATTTAGGTTCTTTAGCTTTCTCAATAGCTGTTTGCTCTTCTTTAGATAAAGAATAAGGAGATTTACCATTCTTGATTGGCTTTCCATAAACTCTGTTTCCTCCCTGGTTATATAGGCTGGTAATTACAATACCGTTATCTTTCCCGTTTAATAGAGCCATGGAGAAGCTTTGATTGCTTCCTACTTCTTTGAAAGGGTTAAATCTAACTAAACCAATCTTTTGAACCGAGAATTTGTTTTCTCTTTTCAGGCCATTTAATTCATTAGAGATCTTTTCCAAATCTTCTTCTAAGAGTTTGAAGCAACTTAGAAGTTCTTTGAAATTCTTTGGTTCTTTATTATTTTTCTTAAAAATCTTGAACATAATTAGTAGCGGAGGGGGTGAGATTCGAACTCACGGTAGAATTCCTTCCACAATGGTTTTCGAAACCATCCTGTTAAACCGCTCCAGCACCCCTCCTTTTTAGGTAGTATCTGTGGGCGGTGCAGGATTCGGACCTACGACCTTTTCGGTGTAAACGAAACGCTCTACCAACTGAGCTAACCGCCCTTCAGGTGCCCAGGGTGGGACTTGAACCCACACGCCGTTACCGGCATAGGCCCTCAACCTACCGCGTATACCAATTCCGCCACCTGGGCTTATTTTTCTTCAGTTTCTTCAGTTTTTTCAGATTCCTTAACTTCTTCTTTTTTCTCTTTTGGTTTCTCTATAACTTTATTTTCAAATTCTACTCTCTTTAATCTAGCCTTCTTTCCTTTAGCTTCCCTTAGATAATATAGTTTAGCTCTTTTGACTTTTCCTCTTTTGACTATTTCTATCTTTTTAATAATAGGGGAGTGAAGAGGAAAGATTTTTTCTACTCCAATTCCAGAGATTACTTTTCTGACAGTAATAGTTGAAGAAATACCTTTGCCGTGCTTTCTAGCTAAAACCAGGCCCTCAAAAACTTGGGTTCTTTCTTGTTTCCCTATCTTAATTTTTTGGTAAATCTTTACCGTATCACCAGGACGAACGTCCGGTAAATCTTTCTTTAAAGAAGTTTGTAAAAAACTTTCAGCTTTTGTTGTCATTTTTTATTGTTATAATTACTTTTTTTAAATCTTCAGGCAAGTTTGATTTAAATTCTTCTTCCTTGTTTAGAAGATTAATTTTTAGGTAGCTGGCGTGTAAGAATTGTCTGGTAAGATTCTTAGGAAGAGGTTGATTTTTGAATCCATACAATTTATCTCCAGCAATTGGATGATGGAGCCAATTGAGATGACATCTAATTTGATGTTTTCGGCCGGTTTTAGGCTCTACTTCCAGCAATGTATAATTCTTAAATCTTTCTGTGATTTTATAGTAGGTCTTTGCTTCTCTTTTTCCTTTAGAGTCCGGTTCGCTTTCTAAATAAACTTTTTGTTTTCTTCGATCTTGAGGACTTCTCCCAATTAAGGTTTCAATTTTTCCTTGATTTTCTTTGATTTCACCTATTGCCAAGGCTAAATATTTCTTAATTACTTTCCTTTCTTCAAATTGATTTTGAAGGAGTTTTAATGTTTTATTGTTTTTAGCTACTAAGAGAATTCCTGAAGTATCTTTATCTAAACGATGGACTATTCCATACCGGGAAGGCTTCCCGGTATTTTTTAATTTTGGAAATTGCTCAACGAGGTAATTAATTAAAGTTTTTTCTTTGGCTTTTCCTTCAGGAAAAACTACAATTCCCGGCGGTTTATCAATTACTAAAACATTTTCATCCTCATAGATAATTTTCAATTTCATGTGGGCGGTACTGGATTCGAACCAGTGACCTTCTCGATGTCACCGAGACACTCTAACCAACTGAGCTAACCGCCCTCTTTCAAATCCAATTCTTGCTTTGGTGGGCATGCCAGGACTCGAACCTGGGACCGCTAAGGTATAAGCTTAGAGCTCTAAACCAACTGAGCTACATGCCCTTTAAACATTATATAGTGTATCTGATTTTATTTGCTAAGTCAACGGAACTTGACATAGCTACCTATTATATATAGTATTTATTTCGGAGGGCAATAAAGTTGACCTTTTTTGGTTAAACTTTTGCTCTTTGAAAAGAATATATGGAGTGAAATGAATGATAGAAAGATATACAAGAAAAAAAATGAGGGAGATTTGGAGTGATGAAAATAAATGGCAACAGAGGCTTAGAACAGAATTAGTAGTTCTGGACGCAAAAGCTGAATTAGGACTGATACCAAAAGAAGGGGCGGCCCATATCAGAAAAAATGCTGGTTTTACTTTGAAACGAATCAATGAGATTGATAAAGAAATCGAACACGATTTGAACGCCTTTCTGAGAGCAGTTCGAGAAAGACTTGACCCAAAATATGCAGGATTATTCCATCAAGGTTTGACTTCTTATGACGCAGAAGAGCCAGAAACGGCTTTAAGAATGACGGAATCCATTGACCTCATAGAAAAAGGAGTACTGGACTTAATGAGAGCTTTAAAGAAAAGAGCTAGAGAGCACAAAGATACAAAAATGCTTGGCAGAACCCATGGCCAGCCATCTGGGATAACCACCTTGGCCTTGAAATTCTTGAATTACTATTATGATCTAAAACAAGATTTGCAGTATTTGCATTTGGCAACTGATACCATAAATTACGGTAAAATTTCAGGAATGATAGGTACCTACAGTACAGTTGATCCTCAAGTTGAAAAACTTGCCTGTGAGAAGTTAGGAATTAAGCCAGCTGATATTTCTACTCAGATTATATCTAGAAACAGGCATGCCTTTGTGATAGCGGTATTAGCAATAACGGCTGCTAATTTAGAGAAGATGGCCGAAGACATCCGTTTTCTAGGAATTCCAGAAATAGGAGAGGTGAGAGAACCTTTCAAAAAGAAACAAATGGGTTCATCGGCTAGAGCCCACAAAAAGAATCCGGTTATTTGTGAACGAATTTGCGGCTTGGCTAGGATTATCAGAGGATATGTCTATCCTGTTATAGAGAATATTAATACCTGGCTGGAAAGAGACATAACGCAGTCTAGTACCGAGAGGATAATTTTCGCTGACAGTTTTCAGTTATTGGACTATATACTTGATAAAATGATTTGGGTAATCAAAGGACTGGAAGTTTCCCCAGATAGAATGGAAGAGAATATAGAAAGAACCTACGGCACGATAGCTTCTCAAGATATTACCATTCTACTTACTAATGAAGGAATGGATTCCCAAAAAGCTTACCGAGCAGTTCAAAGATTGTCTTTCCAGGCGGTTAGCAAAAGAACACAGCTGGAGCCACTTCTTCTTGCCGATAAAGAAACAGGTCCCTGGTTTGTGAACGCAAAAACAAGATTGAAATTCCATGATTGCTTTGACTGGGAAAAACACTTGGAGAATGTAGATGCTATTTATGAGAGGTTTGGTATCTAAGGAGGAAAAAGAATGAAAGAAGAAATCGATAAAGGAAAAACCAAAATAATTTATAGGCTGGAGAATAACGAAGTAGAAATATTAAGTAAACCTGATATTACGGCTGAAGACGGAGAAAAAAGAGACGTAATTAAAGGAAAAGACGTATTAGCTAACAATACGACCTGCAATTGTTTTGAGTTACTAAATCGTAGAGGGATATCAACTCATTTTATAAAAAGACACAGCGTGAATTCGTTTATAGCAAAGTTATGCAAGATGATTCCTGTTGAGGTAGTGGAAAGAAGAATAGCAACAGGTAGCTATCTAAAGAGAAATCCTGAAGTTGAAGATGGTACAGTTTTTGACGAAGTAAAAGTGGAATTTTTCCACAAAGATGATGAACTGCATGATCCTTATATTTGGAGAAAATCACCGTACTGGGAACGTTATCATCCTAAAAAGCCAATAGTCTATGAAAATTACATAGACGAGATTGAAGAACTTTGTACCGAAGAAGAAGCTCAGTTTGTGGAAGAGACAGCCAGAGAAGTATTCTTAGCTATAGAATCAGCTTTCAAAAACGTAAAGATACCAGAAGAGCTTAAAGATTTAACGAAGGCACCAATTACTCTCAAGGATCTAAAGATTGAGTTTGGCAAGGATTCGTATGGACGACTGATTGTGGCTGATGTAATTGACAATGACAGTTGGAGAATCGAGGATGCAAATGGAGTTGAACTGAGCAAAGAAGGCTATCGCCAAGGATTAGATCTTGAAACTGTAAAAAATCATTACGAGATTGTATCTGAAGCAACAAATGCTTTCAAGAATCTCTAATAATTAAAATACCGCCTTAATGGCGGCTTTTTTATAATTTTTAGCAATGTTTATTTCTTCTTCTTTTTCCTGATTTTATTTTTAGTTGAAAATCTTTTTGTTTTCTTCTTTCTTCCGGTAATTTTTTCAAACTCTCCTTTCTCAATAGTTTCTTTTTCAATTAAAGTTTTAGCTAATTTTTCTAATAATCTTCTGTTTTTGCTTAAAAGTTTCTTAGCTTTCCTTTCAGCATTTTTGACGAATTTAGCAACTTCTTTATCAATTTGAGTAGCTACTTCTTCAGAGTAGTTTCTCTGTTCCGAAATTTCTTTACCCAAGAAAACTAACTCTTCTTTTTTACCAAAAGAAATTGGTCCCAAAGAAGACATACCGTATTCTTTGACTAATCTTCTGGCTAAATCAGAGGCTCTTTCTAAATCGTTAGAAGCTCCAGTAGTAATTTCTTTGAATTTAATTTTTTCAGCTGTATAACCACCTAACAGAACAGCCATTTCTGATAAGAATTCAGATTTAGTTTTAAGTCTTCTATCTTCTCTTGGTGTTTTTAAGGTATAGCCAGCGGCTAATCCTCTGGCCACAATAGAAACTTTCCTAACTGGCTCGGTCTCGGGAAAGAGAGCTGAGGTTAAAGCATGACCAGCTTCATGGTAAGCAGCAATTTCTTTTTCTTTCTTGGTTAAGATATGGCTTTTTCTTTCCGGTCCTAACAATACTTTTTCAATTGATTCTAAAAGTTCGGTTTGATAGACTTGATGTTTATTTCTTCGAGCCGCTAAGATAGCTGCTTCATTGACAACATTAGCCAGATCAGCTCCGGAGAAACCAGGCGTTCTTTCAGCAACTTCTCTTAGATTAGTATCAGAAGCCAAGGGCTTTCCCTTACAATGAATTTTTAAAATTTTATCTCTTCCTTTTATGTCAGGCAAGTCTAGGATAACTCTTCGGTCAAATCTTCCTGGTCGCAGAAGAGCGGGGTCAAGAACGTCTGGGCGATTAGTTGCTGATATAACTATAGAGGTAGCTTCTTTTTCAAAACCGTCTAGTTCTACTAAAATCTGATTCAAAGTTTGCTCTCTTTCGTCATGGCCGCCACCAACTCCAGCTCCTCTGACTCGGCCAATAGCATCTAACTCATCAATAAAGAGAATACTTGGTTGATTCTTTTTGGCGGTAGCAAAAAGATTTCTTACTCTGCCAGCGCCAACTCCAACAAAGAGTTCAATGAATTCTGAACCTGAGATAGAGAAGAAAGGAACGTTAGCTTCATTGGCTACTGCTCTAGCTAAAAGAGTCTTTCCTGTTCCGGGGGGACCGATTAAGAGAATTCCTTTAGGAATCTTAGCTCCCATTTTTAAGAATTTTTTAGGAGTTTTTAAGAATTCAATTACCTCTTTTAATTCTTCTTTTGCTTCTTTAAGACCCCCAACATCATCAAAGGTAATTTTTTCTTTTTGAGAGCCAGCTCCGAATAAACGAGGATGAGCTTTGGTGAAACTAAGGGCCTCCATGGCTCCGGCTTTGGCCCGGCGGAAAATCATCCAGAAGACAAAAGCAAATAAGATTAAAGGTAAAATTAACAAAATTGGTCCTAGCCAAGTAATTAAATCTGTTTCTTCTAAATGTTCGATATCTACCTTATTTAGACTTTCGATTGTTACTCCATAGTTTAGTAGAGATTCAGTTAGAGCTAGTTCCTGTTCTTTTCTTGAAAAAACCTGAGAATCATCTTGGTAAGTTATCTGGAGTTCACTGCCGGAAACAACAATCTTTTTAATTTTCTCTTGATTGACTTCTTCAACTAGCTGAGTTAAAGAAATTTCTTCCACTTTTTCAAAAGGTTCAGAAACTAAGGCAAAAATACCAGAGATTATCAGGAAGATAATAATGATGATTATGAAATTTTTAATTAGATTTTTCATTTTAGGCTAGTTTTAGAACTATTTTATGTTCGGCTGGGTCAATTAAGGAAATCTTGAAATCATATTTTTCTCCAATTTTCAAGGTTTCTTCCATTTTTCCTTGGGAACCAAATTCAGAGATATGGATTAATCCCTGAATATTGGAGGTGACTTGGATCAAAGCGCCAAAGGGCTTAAATTTAACGGTCTTAGCTTTAATTATATCTCCTTTCTTGTATTTTTTCTCAATATCTTCCCAGGGGTCTTTTTTAAGAGCTTTGAGAGATAGAAAGACTCTATTTTTTTTAATATTAATAATCTCGGCTTTAACTTTCTGACCGACTTTTACTATTTCCGAGGGGTCTTCGATTAATTTCCAGTCTAGCTCGGAAATATGAATAAGTCCTTCCAAATTATCTTTATTTTCCCCGAATTTAATAAAAACGCCAAAATTTGAGATTCCGGTAACTTCTCCTTTGACCACATCTCCAGCTTTATATTTCTCCAAAATATCTTTTACTTTTTCGGCTGTTTTAGCTTTTTCCGATAGAATTAATTTATTTTCTTTTGGAGAAAAATCTAAAATCTTCACTTCTATTTCTTGGCTTACGAATTTCTGAAGTTCCTTTAAAATTTTCCCTGGGTCTCCGTCTTCAACCCGAGGGTAGTTGGCTGGAGATAGTTGAGAAACTGGCAAGAAGGCCGGGATATCAAAAAGCTCAGTTAGCAAGCCTCCTTTATTAGCCCCTAAAATATTTACTTTAAGAGATTCGCCTTTTTCTTTCTTTTCTTTGACTTTTTCCCAAGCCATTTCCTGATCAGCCTTTCTTAAAGAAAGCTCAACAAACCCTTCTTCGGTTTCCAAGCTTATTACCTTAGCTGAAACTTTGTCTCCGATATTTAAATCTTTCAATATATCTTTAGCTTCTTTAAATTCTTTTCCATAAATTATCCCTGTCCCAAAAGAGCCCAAGTCTAAATAAAGGGCTGATTTTCCTATCCCTATTACTTTGCCTTCAACTACTTCTCCTGCTCGAGGCGGTTGAATTAAATCTTTTTTGGCTTGGATAAAGTTTTTCATAATTCCAATGATATATTAAAAATTTAATTTAATCAACCCCTCTTAGTTGAAAAAAACCTTCAGCTATGATAAATTTAAGTAGAGAATATTTTTTGTTTTATAAACTATGAACCCCGTTAGAAGTCTAAGGCAGAAAAAATAAATAATTTTTTCTGCTTGCTGACAACGGGGTATAATCAAAAACAAAAGTTGTCCGAAATAACCTATTTGGTTATATAACGACGACTTCTAACAGGGTGAAAATCATTTGGCACGGTCAATCTTTATTTGAAATAATTGCCAAACCTAAACAAAACAATGAAATAAAAATCATCATTGATCCTTTTGATGAGAGTTTGGGTCTTAGGGTTCCTAAATTAGAAGCCAATATTTTATTAGTAAGTCATAACCATCACGATCATTCTAATGTTAAGGCTGTTTCAGGAAGCCCCTTTTTAATTGAAGGCCCAGGCGAGTATGAAGTTAAGGGAATATATATTAAAGGAATTCCCGCTTTTCATGATAATTCTCTGGGTAAAGAACGAGGTAAGGTTACTATTTTTACTATTGAGGCTGAGGAAATTAAGATTTGTCATCTTTCTGACTTTGGTCAGGCAGAATTGACCGAACAACAACTGGAAGAAATTGGCGAAGTCAATGTTTTAATGATTCCCGTAGGAGGAGTTTATACTATTGGTTCCAAAGAAGCTTCCAGGATTATCAATCAAATTGAGCCTCAGATTATTATTCCTATGCATTATCAGATTCCTAAGCTTAAATATAAATTTGAAGGATTGGATAAATTCCTAAAAGTAATGGGGATAAAGAATCCAGAACATTTGAATAAATTATCAATTAAAAAGAGAGACATCTCCGAAGAGAAGACAAAAGTAATGGTTTTGAAACCTCAATAAGATGGGTTTTTTAAAAAAAATCCAAAAGCTTCCTTTAAGAATAAAAAAAATTATTTTGTTTGCAATAGTTATTATTATAGGAATAGTCCTAGTTTGGGTTTGGGCTAAGAGTTTCAGTAAAGGATTCAAAGGTTTTCAAGGAGAAAAACTGATGGAAGAATTTAAAATACCTTCTTTAAGAGAAAGGTTGAAAGAAGACCTTCCTAAATTAGAAGTTCCTGAAGGTCTTCCTGGGCTCGAAACCGAGTAAATATAAAAATGGCTAAAGATTCTCAAAAACCAAATAAGGAAACAGGATATTTCAAAACTCGAGAGATTACTGAGGAGATGAAGGAAAGCTACATTGATTATGCTATGTCAGTGATTGTTGCCCGGGCATTACCTGATGTTCGAGATGGTCTCAAGCCTGTCCATCGCCGAATTCTTTATGCCATGCACCAGATGGGGCTAAGACCTGAGGCAAAGTTTAGAAAATCAGCAACAGTCGTTGGGGAGTGCCTTGGAAAATATCATCCCCACGGCGATCAAGCTGTCTATGATTCTTTGGTCCGGATGGCTCAAGATTTTTCTTTAAGATATCCTTTGATTAAAGGTCAAGGGAACTTTGGCTCAATTGACGGGGATTCCGCGAGTGCGATGAGATATAGTGAGGCCAAGCTTTCAAGAATTGGCGAAGAATCACTAAGAGATATTGAAAAAGAGACCGTTGATTTTATTGATAACTATGATGGAACTCGAAAAGAACCTACTGTTTTACCTTCGCCATTGCCCCAACTTTTATTAAATGGCTCTTTAGGAATTGCCGTAGGAATGGCTACTAACATTCCTCCTCATAATCTTTCCGAAGTAATAGATGCTTCAATTCACCTGTTGGACAATCCTAAGGCTGACACCGAGGACCTTTTCAAATTTATTAAAGGGCCAGATTTTCCAACTCGAGGCGAAATCTATAATCAAAAGGAGATAATCACTACTTATTCTCAAGGCAAAGGGCCAATAGTGATGAGAGGAAAAACAGAGGTAGTTCGGCAAAAAGAAAGAACTCAGATTTTGATTACTGAAATTCCTTTTCAGGTCCAGAAATCTACTCTAGTAGAACATTTAGCTAATTTGGTTCAACAGAAAAAGATTGAGAAGATAAAAGATATCAGAGATGAATCAGACAGAGAAGGTTTGAGAATTGTCATTGATCTCCAGCGAGGAGCTTTTTCCCAGAAAATCTTAAACCGGCTCTACAAATTTACTGACCTTCAGAAAACCTTTTATTTAAATATGGTTTCCTTGGTGGATGGAATTCAGCCCCGGGTTTTATCTCTGGCTGATATTCTCAATTATTTCCTGGTTCACCGGAAAGAAGTAATCAAAAGAAGAACCAGGTTTGACTTGGAAAAAGCTAAAGCCCGAGCCCATATTTTAGAAGGATTAGATAAATGTTTATCTAAAATTGACCAGGTTATTAAAACAATTAAGGCTTCTAAAACTCGGGAAATGGCTCAGAAGAACCTTATTAGTAAATTCAAATTAACTGTCCTTCAAGCTGAAGCTATTTTAGAAACAAAGCTCTCAGCTTTAGCTAGATTAGAAAGAGAAAAGATTACTCAAGAGCTGGCCCAGAAGAAAAAAGAAATTAAAGAGCTTTCAGCTATTTTAAAGAGTCCTAAAAGAATAATAGGAGTTGTTAAAAAAGAACTTCTGGAGTTAAAGGAAAAATATGGTGACGAAAGAAGGACTAAGGTTTTTGTTCAGAAAATAGGAGAGATTCCCGAAAAAGACCTCATTCCTCAAGAGCCAACTATAGTTACCTTAACAAAAGGCGGCTATATTAAAAGAACCAGTCCTCAGGCCTATAAAATTCAGAGAAGGGGAGGTAAAGGGATTTTAGGAATGAAGACTTTAGAAGAAGACATTGTTGAAAACTTCCTTTTGTGCAACACTCATGATTCCCTACTTTTCTTTACTGATTCTGGAAAGGCCTTTCAGACTCCAGTTTATGAAATTCCCAAAGAAAGCCGAGTAGCTAAGGGCCGGGGTTTAGCTAATTTCTTAGAAGTTTCTCCTGAAGAAAAAGTTCTATCCATCATTTCTTGGAAGAAAGAAAAAGAAGCCCAGTTTAAATATTTAGTAATGGTTACCAAAGATGGTATAATAAAGAAGACTCTTCTTGAAGATTTTAAGAACGTTCGGAGGTCAGGATTAATTGCTATAGGACTGAAAAAAGGAGACCTTTTAAGAAAGGTTTCTAGAATTAGAGAAGATGACCAATTAATTTTAGTAACTAAGAAAGGGCAATCCATCAGATTCAAAGAAAAAGATATTAGACCAATGGGAAGACCGGCTTCAGGAATAAGAGGGATTAGATTGAAGAAAGGAGATGAGGTAGTTGGTATGGACGTAATAGACCCTAAGCAAAAAAGCTATTTATTAGTTGTTACTGAGAATGGCTACGGAAAGAGAACAGATTCCAAAGAATATCGTTTACAAAAGAGAGGAGGAACTGGCATTAAAACTGCTCAACCAACTAAAAAAACTGGGGATTTAGTAGGCTCAAAAATCCTAACTACTGAAGAAGACTTGATTGTCATATCTCAAAAAGGTCAGGTTATAAGAACTAAAATTTCTTCAATCTCAAAATTAAGCAGAGCAACTCAAGGAATAAGAATTATGAGATTAGAAGAAGGTGATAAAGTTGCTTCTGCAACTTTTGTCTAAAATGTCTGAACTAGAGTTTTTAGAACCCCAAAAAATCTTAAGCGAGCTTGAAATAAGAAAAAACATGATAGCTTGCGATTTTGGCTCCGGAGCCGGAGGCTGGGTTATTCCTTTGGCTAAAAAGTTAAGAAAAGGCAAGGTTTACGCTCTCGATGTTCAGGAAGAGATGCTTTCCGCTCTGGAAGGCCGGGCTAACTTAGAAAGAGTTTTTAATATTAAAACCATACTTTGTGATTTAGAAGAAATTAAAGGATTAAAATTAAGGGATAATTTCGCTGACCTGATTTTAATGACCAACCTTTTGTTTCAGCTAAAAGATAAAAAGCAGGTTTTTAAAGAAGGAAAAAGGATTTTAAAGAAAGGAGGAGAAATCTTGGTGGTTGATTGGAAGGAAGAGAGTTCCTTTGGCCCTCAAGAGGGGAGGGTTTCTTCCGAAGAAGTGAAAAAGCTGGCTAAAGATGCTGGTTTGGAATTAAAAAAAGAATTTGAGGCTGGGGATTATCATTTTGGTTTGGTATTTACTAAACCTTAAATTTCATTTATTATAATAAAATATGGAAAAAAAATTACTTATTTTGATCTGCCTTATTGGAATTTTAGGATTCCTATTCTTGGGAGTAAATTCTGTTTCGGCTCAGGGTTGTCCGCCTAGCTCTTACTGCGCCCCACTTGGTCCTTGTCCTGTTCCTCCTGGTCCAATCCCCCAAAATTGCTGTGTTCCTGCTTGTGTCGCTCCTCTCCCTTTATGCTGTGGATCACTAATACCACCTCCACCACCTCCACCACCTCCACCACCTACTGCTTGTGATGGTTCAAACCCACCTCCTAGCGGTCTTTGTGAAGATTATTGTGCTGATCCCTGCGATCCCGATACTAATCCAACCGGCTATGATTCTCCTACGGGAAAAGTTTGCCTTTGCCCTCCAACAGGATCTACAACCTTTGAAGACTTATTAGATAGTGTTATTAATTACGTTTTTTGGTTTGCTACTGCTATAACTCCGATATTAATACTTGTTGGTGGATTCATGTTCATGACTTCCGCTGGCGATATTGAGAAAGTCAATACGGCTAAAAGAATAATTACCTATACTGTAGTTGGTTATGCAATTATTTTGTTTTCTCGAGGATTAGTTTATGTCTTAGCTGATTTATTAGGACAATAAAAAAATAAAAGGTCGAATAAAATAAGCTTGAATAAAAATAAATAATAAAAAAATGAAGAAGACCTTATTAGTTTTAGCTTTAATTGGTATTTTGATTGTTCCAATGTTAGCTTTAGCTCAAGCTCCTCAGAGCTGTACTGTTAGAAATGCGTCTGATGTTAATAATGTTTTATCTGGCGCAGGAGCAGCCTGTATAGATGGCGCCACTAATTACGATGCTACTTACGGAGGTGTAAATGGTGCCCAATGTTGTCTTTTTAGTACGATTCTAAATGTTGTTAATTGGTTGTTTATGGCTATCATGATTATCGTGGTGATTCTGATATTGTTAGGGGCTTTTACTCTGATTACTGCTAGTGGTTCAGAAGAAGGAGTAAAGAAAGGAAGAAACTACATTGTTTTCGCCTTAGTTGGTGTAGCCGTTGCTCTATTAGCTAGAGCTCTTCCTTATCTTATAAGATCAATAATGGGAATATAGATCTGAATTAAGAAAATTAAGGTTTAGCTACCTTAAATTCTTAAGTAGTTGATTTTGGATTACTTTAGTGGGGAATTGAAAAATATTCCTCACTTTTGCGCCGAGGTGGTGGAACTGGAATACACGTATGGTTTAGGACCATATGGCGTGAGCCTTGTGGGTTCGAATCCCACTCTCGGCACTAATTAAAATCCCGATCTAGGTCGGGATTTTTGGTTAGTTTTCTAAATTTTATTATTTTCCTTTTTTCTTTGTTCTTAATCTTATCTTTCTTTTTCTCTCTCTTTCCAGTTTGGACATCTTAATGGTTAAGATTCCTTCTTTTATTGAAGCTTGAGTCCGAGAATTGTCTACTTCTTTGGGGAGAATGATTTTTCGGGAGAAAGGTCCCCAATAGCATTCCTGGAAGAAATAATTTCTTTTACTTTTAGCTTCTTCAGGGTTTTTTCGAACTCCCCGTATTTCTAACATGTCATTTTCAATAGAAATATCAAAGTCTTCAGGCTTTACTCCGGCAATAGCAGTTTGAATTACAATATTAGAGCTAGTTTCATAGACATCAATAGTTAATTTTCCTTCTGTTTGAAACCATTTTTTCTCTCCGGAGTCGGTTATTTCTTTTTCTGGAGCTTTAGCTTTAGACTTTATTTTTATTCTTTTTAGAGAAACCATAATAGTAAAATGTCAAATATCAAAGCTCAAATGTCAAATATTTGGATTTTGGATTTTGAGCTTGATTTGGCATTTGGATTTTGGAATTTAGATTTTTATTTGATTTTACAAACACTAGCTAAAGTTTTAAGTTTTCGGAAAGCTAGGAGGACAAAGATTCCTAGCCCTCCGAGAATAATTCCCGGAACTACAATCTTAAGACCTCCTTCAAATCTTATTATAGAGAAGTTGAAGAGACCGTGCAAGAAGGTAGCTATAACTAATCCTGAAATTATTAATTTAAATTTATTTTTGGCTTTAAAAAGAGATAAAGCCAGAAAAAATCCTATTGTCCCTGAGCATAAGGCATGCAGGAAGGTTGCTCCTAAGAACCGAAGGAGGGTTAAAGATATAGTATCTGAAATATTGAAAGGTAATCCTAAATCTAGAAGGACAAAAATATTCTCTAAGGCAGCAAAACCTAAACCAGCAATAACCATATAAAGCATTACATCTAAAGGTTCATCAAGCTCGGGGTCAGCAATAGCTATTTTTTTAACTACTATATACTTTGAAAACTCTTCAACTAAAGCTACTCCAATGAAGATATTTAAAATTAAGATAACTATTGGAGCTGGAGAAATTCTTAAGCTAAACTCTAAGAACCCAAATTCAAAAATGACCGCTATAAAAGCAGCTATTATTCCATAAAAGAAGACTTTTAAAATCATCCGATTTGATTCCGGATGGGCATCTTCTCGTAAAAAAAAGAGAAGCCAAATTATACTAGGCAGAACTCCAAAAACTAAATAAAGAGAATAAAGCATAAGGATTTAATATATTTATTATACTCTATTTCGAGCAAGAGGAGAATCAAGGTTCTTGAGCGAAGCGAAAGGTTCTTAGAATATGCCGAAGGCATTCAAGGTTCTGCCAAAGGCAGGTTCTTATTATTTACCTAATTTCAGATTAGCTTCGGCTTTGACTTCTTGCCATTTTCTTATTTCTCCTTTTAAATAATGAAAGTAAGAAGCTACAGCTACCATAGCTGCATTATCAGTACAGTATTGAAGTCGGGGGATTAAGAAAAAAGTATTAGGTAAAGATTTTTGGATTTTTCTACTTATTTGTTTTCTTAATTCTTGATTGGCTGTTACTCCTCCGCCTAAAATAATAGTTTTTGCTTGCCAAGTTTTAGCTGTTTTAAGAGTCTTATAAATTGAGACATCGATAATAGCTTGCTGGCTTTCAAAGCACATTTGACTAATGTAGTTTTTGTTCTTTTTAACTTTAGAACTCCGTTTTTTAAAATCATAGAGAACAGCTGTTTTTAATCCGGAGAAACTGAAATCATAATCTTTATTATAAATCATTGGTCGTGGCAACTTAATTTGGTAATTGACTATTGGGGCTTGGGATTTCCATTGCCAAGCTCGTCTGGCAATGGCCGGTCCACCGGGATATCCTAATCCTAAGATTCGGGCAATTTTGTCTAAGCATTCACCGGCAGCATCATCTCTGGTTTCGCCAACGACTTTATATTGGCCATGATTTTTCATTAAAATAAGCTGAGTATGGCCGCCAGAAACAATTAGACAAATTGCTGGAAAACTAAACTGTTTAAAGTCGGGTTTTAAACAGTTGGCATAAATATGGGCTTCAATATGATTAATGGGGATTAAAGATAAGTTCCAGAAATAAGCTAAAGCTTTAGCAAAATTTATTCCTACCCATAAACAGGGCTCCAGGCCTGGTCCAACAGTTATAGTAATAGCATCAATTTTCGGTTTTTTAATTTTAGGAATAACTTTTAAGAAATTATTTAATAATTCAGGTTCTCTTTCTAATATTTTTTTCAGGATTTTAGATTGTAAATTTGAAATTTGACATTTACTATTTGAAGCCTTAAATTCTTCAGCTTTTTTTAGAGATTTTTTTAAAACAGGAATTAAGTTCTTCTGGTGTTCTCTTTTAGCCAGGGTAGGGTAGACCCCTCCCCATTTTTTATGGATTTCGACTTGAGAAGAGACAATGTTCGATAAAACATCAAAAGAAACTCGCTTCTTTCCTTGAGCTTTGACTAAAGCAATACAGGTATCATCGCAAGAAGTTTCAATAGCCAGGATAGTCATAAAACATGAAACACATAACCTGAAACATTATTAAAATTTTTGTTATGTGTCCTATACTCTATGTTATGTGAAATATTGATTTTTTTCAATTTTTAAGTTAAAATTAAGCAATTAGACGCTATCGTCTAACGGTTAGGACGCTTGGTTTTCAACCAAGCAATCCGGGTTCGATTCCCGGTAGCGTCGCTTGTATCTTGAAGTGAGATTTCAAATCTTACTTTTTTTTGTTAAGATAACTTAAATGGAAAAAGAAGAATACCTTAAAATTGGAAAAGCTTCAGAGATTAAAAATCCTAAGGAGAGAAGAATTTACCGAGTTTTAGAAATATTTCCTGGAGCTCTTTCTTGGTTTACCTTAATAATTCTTTTCCTTTTATGTTGGCAGCGTCCTCTTTGGATTGCTGTTTTTGCTATTATCTTTGATTTATTTTGGCTGATGAGGATAATTTACCGTTCTTTCTTACTTAAGAGTGGGTACAATAGGATGAGAGAATATGAAAGGATTGATTGGTTAGGGAGAATTAAGAATCTAGAATCGAAGAATTGGCGGGATTACTACCATTTAGTGGTTTTACCAATGTATAAAGAACCCTTGGAAATTATAAGAGGAACCTTCTCAGCTTTAAAGAATACTGATTATCCTAAAGATAGGATGATTATAGTGCTAGCAGCTGAGGAAAGAGCAAGAGCTCAAGCTCGAGAGACAATAGAGATAATTAAGAAGGAATTTGGTAATACCTTCTTTAAACTTTTAATTACTTGGCATCCTTCAAATATACCTGGAGAGATAGCTGGGAAAGGTTCAAATGAAACCTGGGGGGCTAAAAGAGCTAAAGAAGAAATCATTGACCCCTTGAAGATTCCTTATGAGAAAATTATCTTCTCTTCTTTAGATGCTGATACAGCTGTTGCTCCTAAATATTTTAGTTGTTTAACTTTCCATTATCTAACTTCTGAAAAACCAACCCGAACTAGTTTCCAGCCAATTCCTCTTTTCATAAACAATATCTGGCAGGCTCCGGTTCTTTCTCGGATTTTTTCTTTTTCTTCTACTTTTTGGAATACCATGAATCAGGCTAGTCTAGAAAATCTAGTTACTTTTTCTTCTCATTCAATGAGTTTCAAAGCTTTAATTGAGGTTGATTTCAGACAAACTAATGTGGTTAGTGATGATTCTCGGATTTTCTGGCAGTGCTTTTTGAAATTCAATGGTGATTACCAGGTTCAACCTCTTTTTTATCCAATTTCCATGGATGCGGTGGTTTCTAAAACCTATTTTAAAACCATGGTCAATGTCTATAAGCAGCAAAGAAGATGGGCTTATGGAGTAGCGGAGATTCCTTATCTTTTGTATGGATTTTTGAAGAATAAGAAGATTTCTTTTAAAAAGAAGCTTCGTTTTGGTTTTACTGCTATCGAAGGTCATTGGTCCTGGGCAACAGCTAGCTTCATCATCTTCTTTTTAGGTTGGTTGCCTTTGGTTTTAGGAGGGCCAGCTTTTAGCGAAACTCTCTTTTCCTATAATCTACCTCGGATGCTAAGGAATATTATGAGTTTAGCTATGATTGGTTTAATTAGTTCGGCTTACTTTAGTATAGTTTTATTACCGCCAAAACCTCCCAGTTATGGAAGGTTTAAATATTTAGCCTTAGCTTTAGAATGGTTAATTGTTCCCTTAGTAATGATTATCTTTACTCCTTTACCGGCCGTAGAAGCTCAAACTAGATTAATGTTAGGAAAATATCTGGGTTTTTATCCTACTGAGAAAGTCAGAAAATGAAGTGATTATTCAAAATGGATTCTTTGCTGAAATTCCCCCAACTTTTTTCTAAGAAGGGGATATTTTTTTAAATCAGGGTCATTATCTAGAATTTCCTTAGCTGTTTTCCTAGTTTTCTCAACTAGGAAGATATCTTTTAAAGCAGACATAGCTAAATCAGGAATTCCCCATTGTCTGGTTCCTAAAAGATTGCCTGGGCCTCTAATTTCTAAATCCTTTTCTGATAAAACAAAACCATTATCAGAATCTATTAAAGCTTTTAATCTTTGATGAGTTCTTCTGGCTGGGGAATCAGTAAAAAGAAAACAAAAAGATTGGTGTTTAGATCTTCCTACCCTTCCTCGGAATTGATGGAGTTGGGCTAGACCAAATCTTTCTGCTCCTTCAATCATCATTACTGTTGCTTCAGGAACATCTACTCCCACTTCTACAACTGAAGTAGAAGTTAGAATATCTATCTTTTTCTTTTTAAAATCCAGCATTGCTTTTTCTTTTTCTTTGGAGCTCATTTTTCCATGGAGTAATCCTACCTTTAAATCAGGAAAGATTTCCTTAGCTAATTTTTCATATTCTTCTTTAACTGCTTTAACATCAGCCCAACTTAAAAGAGCTCTTTTCTTTTTGATTGTTGATTTGGTGGTTTTTGTTTCTTCTTTCTGGGGTTCAATTCTTGGACAGATAACAAAAACCTGCCTTCCATCTTTGACTTGCTTTTTAATAAATTGATAAGCTTTATCTCTGTTAGCTGGGCTAATTACCTTGGTAACTATCTTCTTCCTGCCTTTGGGCATTTCATCAATTAAAGATAAATCTAAATCACCATAAATAGTTAGAGCCAGGGTTCTTGGAATAGGGGTAGCGGTCATTGAGAGAAGATGGGGGATAGCTTTCTGTTTCTGATTAGCTAGGAGTTTTGCTCTTTGTTCTACCCCAAAACGATGTTGTTCATCTAGAGCTACCAAAGCTAAGTTTTTGAATTTTACTTTATCTTGGATTAAAGCATGAGTTCCAATTAGAATATCAATATCTCCTTTAATGGTTTTTTCTAAGAGTTTATTCCTGGAAATTTCAATAGAATCTTTTAACTTTTTAGAAACAAACCTATCTGTTTTTCCGGTTAAAAGGCCAATGTTTAATTTGAAATCTCCTAAAAGCTTGGTTATTTCTATAAAATGTTGTTTAGCTAAGATTTCAGTTGGAGCCATAAAAGCAACCTGGAAGCCAGCTTTAGCCGTGTTTAGAGCCGCCATAGCGGCAACAACAGTTTTACCCGAGCCAACGTCTCCCTCCAACAATCTATTCATTGGTCTGGGTTTTTCTAAATCTTTGAGAATTTGCCAGCTAGATTTCTTTTGAGCATCAGTTAATTTGAAAGGTAAGGAATTAACGAATTTTTTCATTAATTCAATATTTAAAGGAATAGCTACTCCTTTTTGGTTAGCTATTTTTATCCTTTCTTTTAAAACCGAGAGTTGAATGAAAAAGAGCTCTTCAAAAGAGAATCTATTTTGAGCTTTTTTAGCTAAAGCTAGGGAATCAGGAAAATGAATTTGCCATAAAGCTTTATTTATTGGTAAAAGTTTATGCTCGTTCCTTATATCTTCTGGGATTGGATCTTCAAGCTCACCTTTTATCTTGATTAATAAGGGTCTTAAGATGAATCTTAGCCATCTTGAAGATAAACCTTGGGTTTCAGGATAAACTGGAACTAAACGACCAGTATGAGTTAAGTTATCAGTTGAAGATAATTTTTCATAAGTAGGATTAGTTAAATACATGCCATCGTCTCCGGGAACTACTTTACCGGCTAGGCAAACTTTATCTCCTTCTTTGAAAGTGTTTATTAAGTAAGGTTGATTGAACCAAACTACTTTTATAGCTCCTGTTTTATCTTCAACAATAGCTGTAGTTAGAAACATTCTCTTTTTCCAAGTTCGGTTGATTTTGATTTTTAGGATTTTTCCCTGGACACAACAAGTTTCTCCAATCTTTACTTTGGAGATAGAGGATATTTTAGAGAAATCGTCATAGCGGTAGGGGAAATGGAAAAGAAGATCTCGGAGATTTTTAATTCCTAATCTTCTTAACTTCTGTTGGTAAATTAGTCCAATCCGAGGGATTTCTTTAAGAGAAGTAGTTAAGTTCATTATTTCTATATTAGATTATCTAGATTAATAATCAATAAAACCCGAGTTAACGGGTTTGGCTTGTGCCCTCGAGAGGATTTGAACCTCTATTTGAGGCTCCGCGGGCCTCTGTTCTATCCATTGAACTACAAGGGCAGCGGTGGGTGCAGGACTCGAACCTGCAAGCCCCTTGCGGGGCGCTAGTTTTCAAGACTAGTGCCTTACCATTCGGCGCAACCCACCTTTTAGGTTTAATTCTTCTGTAGATTATCATATTTTAACCTGGCGTGCAACAAAAATCGCCCAGACAAAGGCGATTTTTGTGTTGGCGGACCGTGTCCGCCGAAGCCCGCTATGGCGGGCGAAGGCGGAGGAGGTGGGACTCGAACCCACAATCGGCTTTTTACACCGAGATGGATTAGCAATCCATTGGAATAGCCATTATCCGACTCCTCCTGAATGGTTCAATTATTAGGATATCAACTTTTCCTTCTTTAGTCAATTAAACCTCGGGCTACCACTACTCCTTGGACTTCTTTGGCCCCGGCTTCTTTTAGGATTTTAGCCGCCTCATTCATCGTCGCTCCGGTAGTATAAATATCATCAACTAAAATAATCTTTCTATTTTTAATCAATTCTTTATTTTTTACTGAAAAGGCACCCTTTATATTTTTTTCTCTTTCTCTTCCAGAAAGTTCGGTCTGAGAAGGAGTTTCTTTTATTTTGACCAAACAATTAGAGGAAGGAATTTCTAAAATTTTAGCTAAGTTTTTGGTTATTTCCTCGGCTTGGTTGAAACCTCTTCTTTTAAGTTTTCTCTTAAATAAAGGAATAGGAATTAAAATTTTTCCTTTCCAAACTTCTTCACTCTTCTTTAATAAAAGAAAATGGGTTATAATTAAATCAGTCAGAGGTTCGGCTAATTCTTTTATAAAAGGCTCGTATTTAAATTGATGAATTAATTTTTTAATCAGTTTATTCTGATAAGCTCCGGCAAAATATAAACTATCGAGTTTCTTAGGTTGGCAATTTCTACATTTCCCAGCTTCAATCAGCCTTTTAGGATTTTCGCAGAGACAGAAGTTCTCTTCGGAAATTTCCAGACAAGCCTGGCAATCTTCACAGAAATAGGTTCCTTCTTGGCCACAGCCTAAACAAAATTTAGGGAAGAGAACATTTAATAAAAAATTTTTTATTTGATTAAAATTTTTCATTCTTAATTAAAATAGTATAATAAGTTTAATGATTCTCGAACGGTTTAAAGTAATCCGAAAAAATTTTTTAGGAATAGACATCGGGGTAACTATGATAAAAATGGTTGAGATTTCACGTTGGGGAGGAAAGATAGAATTGAAGAACTATGGGCGGGTTGCCGCCTCTTCCCTTTATCAGAAACCCTACCAGACTTTTGGGGAAGAAGGAAATTTCATGCTTTCTTCTCCCGATGTTTCTAAGGTTATTAGGGCGATTCTAAAAGAAGCTGGGATTAAGACCAAAGAGGCTACTTTTGCTATTCCTGATTTTTCTACTTTTTTTACTACCTTTGAATTACCACCAATGTCCGAAGAAGAAATTCCCGAGGCAGTCAATTTTGAAGCTCGTCGCCACATCCCGGTTCCCGTATCGGATGTTATCCTTGACTGGTTTTTAACCGGAGGTAAAACTGGTAAAAGAGGGACGAAGCTTGACATGCTCTTAGTTGCTGTTCCCAAGGAAGTCGTTGAGAGATATCAAGCTATTGCTAAAGCTTCTCGCCTTGAGCTCAAATATTTAGAGGCCGAAGCTTTTAGTTTAGCTCGAGCTTTGGTTAAAGACAAAAAAGAACTAGTTTGTCTTTTAGATATTGGGGCTCAAAGCACGATTATTAATATCGTTGATGAAGGAATTTTAAAGTTGAGTTATAGTTCCGATGTTTCGGGAAATGACCTAACCCATGCCCTAGTTAAATCTTTATCCATTGATTCTGAAAAAGCTGAAACCTTGAAAAGAGAGCAAGGTCTAAAATCCGAAGAAATTAAAGATACCTTGCTTCCCTTAATCAATTTGATTATAATAGAAATAGAGAGAATTTTAAAAGATTTTGAAGCTCAAGGGAAGATAGTTAAAAAAATAATAATGGCTGGCGGATCATCTTTCCTTCCAGGATTAAATCAATATCTCTCTTCTTACTTTAAAAAAGAAACAGTGTTAGCTAATCCATTTTTTGGCTTTAGCTACCCGCCGATTTTAGAAAAAAAATTAAAGAAAACCGGACCTTCTTTTTCGGTCGCTGTCGGAGCCGCCTTAAGAGGTCTGATGTAATATGGTAGTTGAAATTGTTCCCAGACCTAAAGCTAAACCCAAGAAAATCACTACCTTTTTATTCTATTTTTCTTTGATTCTTTTAATCTTAACCATAGCTGCTTATTTTGGTTTGTATTCTGTTAAAGATAAAAAAGACCAGGGGTTAGAAGATTTAAGAACTCGTTTAGCTGTTCAAGAAACAGTTGAGCTAAGGAACTTAAAAAGGGATCTTATGAAGCATGAGGAAGAAATTGGAGACCTTTCTTTTTTACTTGATTCTTACCGGGAACCAACAAAATTCTTTGAATTTATAGGAACTATTACCCATCCTAAAGTTATGTGGTCTAGCCTAGAGTTAGATCTTCTAGAAGAAACAGTATCACTTTCTGGTCAGGCTGATAGTGTTACAACTTTAATTCAACAAATTTATATTTTTGAAGGGGAGTCTAAGATTGGTGATTTTGAATTATCTAGTTTCTCTGTGGGAGATGAAGAAGAAGTTGCTTTTAGCGTAGTCTTTTCTTTAGCTCCCGAATTATTTAAATAAGAACCTTTCGCTTCGCTCAAGAACCTTGAACGCGAAGCGTATTCTAATATGTCTCGTTTCTATTTCATCATTATCTTCTTTTTAATCACTGGGTCCATAGGGTATTTTTTGGTTTTTCCGGCTTATCAGGAAATATCAAGCATGGAGTTAGAGATTGGAGAAATTAAAGTTAGTATCCAAGAAGGAGAAGAGTATTATGCTGGGTTAAGAAGCCTTTCTGAAAAAATGGAGCAGTATCAGGATCAGCTTTCTATTCTTGATTCGGCTCTTCCTAAGAAAGTCTATTTACTCCAATTCTATAATTTCTTTCCCGAGATATGTTCTCGCCAAGGCTTGCTTTGTCAAGAAATGAGTTATACTTCTAATCCTTCTGAGGAGTCAAGAATCCAAGAAATCCCTATTTCTTTAAGTGTTTCCGGTAGCTATTCCTCTTTCATAAATTTTCTTAATTACTTACAAGACTCAGTTCGGTTTTTCAGTATAGAGAGTGTAAGTCTTGGTTCTAGCCAAGAAGACGAACCCTTTTCGGCCAGTCTAAATTTAAAAACCTATTCTTATTAAAAAAGAAACATATGGCAATCACTTTTGTTCAACAAAAAAAGACTCAAAAGTATTTAATCTTAATTTTTGGAGCATTGATTTTAATCATTGCTTTTGTTTTTTTCTCTGATTATTTCCAAGAGGGGAAAGAGATTTTCATTAGTGAACCCATTGTTTCTAAACATCTTTCTCCAATAAAGATTGATTTCCAGGTTCTAGAAAATCCTATTCTTCAGAAACTATCTGAGCCCTTTCCTGATTTACCTTTAGCCCTTCCTAT
Organism: uncultured Candidatus Saccharibacteria bacterium; assembly: GCA_964470765.1. GTDB lineage: Bacteria > Patescibacteriota > Minisyncoccia > Minisyncoccales > JAGGXC01 > CAYYDV01. The sequence goes on along the minus strand of CAYYDV010000001.1, from coordinate 18,926 downwards.
AGGGAAAGTCGGCCGGGAGAACCCTTTTCTTCCTTATGAAGGAATGATCTCTGGGGAATGAGCTTTTACTAATCTATGCCTACTTTAATTCAACAGTTAGCCAAAAAAGGAATTTTAGGTAATGAAAAGGCTACTTCTTTAGAATATGAAATTAAGACTTCCGGCCAAAAAGAAGAGGAAGTAATTTTGAAGAAAAAAATTGTTCCAGAAAAGGTTTTGTTTAATTTAAAAAGTGAAAGTTTAAAGATACCTCTGAAAGAACCCTCCTTAGATGAAATCTCGGTAAGTCTTTTAAAACTAATTCCTGAAGATTCAGCCAGGTTCTATAAAATGCTACCTTTGGCTAAGAAAGACAAGGTTTTAGAAGTGGGGATGATTTATCCGGAAGATTTGAAATCTCGAGAAGCCTTGAAATTCCTGGCTCGGAGACAGAAAATTTCCTATAAGATTTTTTTAATTACTCCTAGTTTTCACCGAGAAGTATTGAAAAAATATAGAACTTTGAGAAGAGAAGTTGGCCGAGCCTTAGAGGAATTAGAAGTTGAGCTGAAACCAGAAGAGGTCAAGGTTGGAGTAGCCGAGGCTGAGTTAAAAAGATTAGTAGAAGAAGCTCCTATTGCCAAAATAGTAGCTGTTCTTATGAGGCATGCTGTGGACGGTGGAGCTTCTGATGTTCATATTGAGCCCACCCGAGAAAATTTAAGAGTGAGGTTTAGGTTAGATGGAGTTTTACATTCTTCAATTTTCTTACCTCTAAGAGTTCATCCGGCAGTTATAGCCAGGGTTAAAATTCTTGCCAGGTTAAAACTTGATGAAAGTAGAGTTCCTCAGGATGGAAGGTTTTCTACTCAAGTTGGAGATAGCATAATTGATTTCCGAGTTTCTACTTTTCCTACTAGTGTTGGGGAAAAAGCTGCTATTCGAGTTTTGGATCCCGAGAAGGGAATGAAAACTTTTGAAGAATTAGGACTTCAAGAACGTAATTTGGAAGCCATAAATGAAGCAGTTGTTAAACCTTATGGATTAATTTTAGCTACCGGTCCTACTGGCTGCGGAAAAACCACTACTTTATATGCAGTTTTGCGAATTTTGAATAAAGAAGAAGTAAATATTATAACCTTAGAAGACCCGATAGAATATTATATTGGAGGAGTTAATCAATCCCAGGTTAGACCGGAAATTGGCTATAATTTTGCGGCTGGTCTAAGAACTGTTGTTAGGCAAGACCCTGATATTATTATGGTTGGAGAGGTTCGGGACCCAGAAACAGCTTCCTTAGCTACCCACGCTGCTTTAACCGGCCATATTGTTCTTTCAACTATTCATACCAACAATGCCATCGGAGTTATTCCTAGACTTGTTGATTTAGGAATTCAGGCTTATTTAATTCCGCCTACCCTGAGTTTGGCTATAGCTCAGAGATTAGTTAGAAAACTTTGCGTCCATTGCAAAAAGAAAGTAGAAGCAAAAGGAGAAACCCAAAAATTGATTTTAAAAGAAATCGAGGCGTTACCAGAAAATGTTAAAAAGAAGTTTAAAATTAAGCCCCCCTTTTTTATTTTCAAACCTGAGGGTTGTAAAAAATGTAGAGGAAAAGGTTATGTAGGGAGAATAGCTGTAGTTGAGGTTCTAAAGATGACCGATGAGTTGGGCGAAGTAATTCTGAAAGAACCTTCCGAAGTTCGGATTGCTGAAGAAGCTGATCGTCAAGGAATGATTAAAATGAGACAGGATGGGATTCTTAAAGTTCTAGCTGGCGTTACTTCAATAGAAGAAGTCTTAAGAGTGGCCGCTGAGGTTTAATTTAAAATCTTTATTTAACCATGAAAAATATTCTTCTTGTTGAAGACGACCCTTTCTTAATAGATATTTATACAACTAAATTAAAAGAAGTTGGTTTTGAGGTTGAAGTAGCTAAAGACGGTCATAGGGCCTTGAAGTTCTTGAATCAAAAGAAATATGAACTTTTAGTTTTAGATATAGTTTTGCCTCATATTGATGGCTGGGAAATTCTGGGAAAAATTAGAAAACAGGAAAAATTTAAAGATTTGTTAATAATTATTCTTTCCAATTTGGGCCAAAAACAAGAAGTAAAAAAAGGATTGGATTTAGGAGCAACTAAATATTTGATTAAAGCTCATTACAAGCCCAGCGAGATAGTTGAGGAAATAAAAGAAATATTAAAATAAATTTATATGAGATTAAGTCATCAAGAGCTACTTAAAGATTTACTGGCTTTAACTATTAAAGGTCAGGCTTCAGACCTTCATATTTCTGTTGGTCATCCTCCAGTATTGAGAATAGCTGGTCAACTTTCGCCCTTAGTTAAGGAGAAGAAGTTAACCTCGAATGATACCCAAGGACTGGCTTTTGCTTTAATGACAGCTTCCCAGAAAGAAAGGTTTTTGAAGAAGAAGGACATTGATTTTTCTTACAATTTCGAAAATAAAGCTAGATTTAGGGTTAATATCTTTTTTCAAAACCGGGGAGTTAGTGTTGCTTTACGATTAGTCCCGAGTAAAATTCCTACTCTCAAAGAATTAAATCTTCCTTTTGTCTTAAGCCAATTTACTCAGCCAGCCCAGGGTTTTATCTTAATAACCGGACCCAGTAGTCACGGAAAATCAACTACCTTAGCCGCTTTAATTGATGAAATAAATCATACTCGAACTGACCATATAATCACTATTGAAGACCCGATTGAGTATGTTTTTGAGGATGATAAATGTATTATTGACCAGCGGGAGGTTTATCAGGATACCTTAAGCTTTGCCCAAGCTTTGAGAGCTACTTTTAGACAAGACCCAAACGTAATTATGGTTGGAGAGATGAGAGACCCCGAAACCGTTTCCACGGCTATCACTGCTGCCGAAACTGGTCATCTAGTCTTTGCTACCTTGCATACCAATTCGGCTTCTCAGACTATTCATCGAATTGTCGACACTTTTCCTCCTAATCAGCAGAGTCAGGTTAGGGCTCAGCTCTCTGGCTCTTTGTTGGGAGTAGTTTCTCAAAGATTAATCCCCCGGCTAAAAGGAGGGTTGATTCCAGCCTGTGAAATAATGATTGCTACTCCGGCTGTAGCCAGCCTAATCAGAGAGAATAAAATCCATGAGCTACCCTTGGTTATTGAAACTTCAGCTGGAAAAGGAATGATTTCCTTAAATAGATATCTAGCTGATTTAGTTAAAAAAGGAGAGATTTCTATTAAAAGCGCTTTGAGCTATTCCTTAATTCCTACTGAACTAAAAAGTTTGATTAGGTAATGACATTATTAGGAGGAATAAAGCAACATGAAATTCAACTATCAAGCCAGAACTAAAACTGGAGAAATTCAAGTAGGGACAGTAGAAGCTGCTTCTCAAGAAGGGGCTTTAATTCTCTTGCAGAGGCACGGCCTATATATTACTAGCTTAGAAAAAGCCGAGGCAATGCCTATTTATGCTAGAAGATTAGAGCTCTCCATAATTTCAAAAAAAGATTTAGTAGTATTTTCTCGTCAGCTTTCAATAATGTTTAAATCCAAAGTTCCTTTAGTTGAATCTTTAAGGACTTTAGCCGAGCAATCTGGCAAAAGCAGTTTAAAAGAAAAAATTTTGAAGATCTCTGAAAAAATAGAAGGAGGAACTTCTTTTTCCCAGGCCTTAGCTGCTTATCCTAAATTATTTGATGCTTTTTACGTCAACATGACCAGGTCAGGGGAGGCTTCGGGTAAGCTTGCCGATGCTTTGAATTATCTAGCCGACCACTTAGAAAGAGATTATAATTTTCGTTCCAAGATTAAAGGAGCAATGATGTATCCGATTATGATTTTGGTGATGATGGTGGCTATCATTTTCTTAATGTCTTTTTATGTTCTTCCCCAGCTGACTGCAATGCTGGAAGAAACTGCTCAGGAGCTTCCGATGATTACTAGATTGATGATAACCATAACTAATTTTATTAGGGGTTGGGGAGGAATAGTCCTGATTGTCGTATTCGGGGGCTTATTCTTTGCCTTTTTCAGATTTTCCAAGACTAAAGAGGGAAAAGGTAAGTTGGATAGGATTATGTTGAAAATACCCGTGATTAGCTCCTTTTCCAAAATGGTTTATACGGCTCGGTTTGCTGAAAATCTATCAACTTTAATCTCCGGAGGCTTGCCAATTGCTAGGGCTTTGGAGATTAGCGGAGCAGTGGTTGGGAGTGCCCCTTACCAAGAGGCTATCTTAGAAACCAGTGAGAATGTTAAAAAAGGAGAGAAGATTTCCGATGGTTTTAAAAAATATCCTGGACTTTTCCCTCCTATGTTCACAACCATGGTTCTGGTTGGAGAGAAAACCGGAACCTTGGATACTACTTTGATTAATGTAGTAACTTTTTATCAAGCCGAGGTAGACCGAGGTCTTGAGAGTTTTTTAAGGATTCTGGAGCCGCTCTTGATTATGATTCTTGGTGGCGGGGTAGGGATACTGATAGCTTCAATTTTATTACCTCTTTACTCATCAATAACCGCAATTTAAAATCTTTAATTTTAATTCGAGCAAAGCGAGAATCAAGGTTCTGCCGAGTGAAGTGAGGGAGGTTCTTATTCTTGACTGGTTAAAGTTTTCCACAGCGTTATTCTTTCAGAAGTGCTATAATAATATATATAAAATCTTTAGAGTTTAATTAAAAAAAACAAAGGTCGAATTTTAGATTGAAAATTAATTGAAAGATTCCTATGTTAAAAACTAAAAAACATCAAGGTTTTACCTTAATTGAATTATTAGTAGTTATTGCTATTATTGGAATCTTAGCTTCTATTGTCTTGGTTTCCTTAGGAGGAGCCAGAGCAAAAGCGAGAAATGCCCGGAGGCAGTCTGATATGAGGCAAATTAGTCTGGCTATGGAAATGCAGTACGATGAGGACCAGGCTTATCTTACTAGCGCTACCATGCTTACCGATATTGGCGATTATTTAAGTCCGGTTCCTGAAGATCCTCAGTCTACTGCTGCTACCCCCATTCTTTATGATTGGGAAGCTAATACCGCTGCGACTGTTGGGTGTCCATTGACAGACGTCGCTGTAGGTCAATGGTACTGCACTTACGCAACGTTAGAAACAACTCCAGTTACATATTTTGCTGCCAGCCATAGAGGAACCAGGCAAATGGACACCGAGCCAGAGACTGCTGTTGAGTGTTGTTGGTAAGACTTTTGTCTTGAGAAAAAAAGAAGTTTTAAACCTTACTAAAGACTTTAGGTTTGTCTCGCATTTTCTAAATGCGAGACTTTTCTAAATTGCGGAGCATTCAAGCCCCGCACTGGAAACTTTGAGGGCAATTACCTTAAGTGACACGCCGTCAGCTTAAGGCAACAAGGCCAAGGTTATCTCAAGCTGCGGCTATTTCTCGCCGAGCATTTATTCTCTTAGAAGGAAAACTCAGAGCTTATTCAAAGACTCGGCTGCGAAGTGTCACTTTCGCCAATTACCCTTAAATCTTAATTCTTGAGCGAAGCGAGAATCAAGGTTCTCGAGGAGGTTCTTAATTCGAGCGAAGCGAAAGGTTCTTATTAGAATAAAATGGAAATAATGATATAATAAGATAATGTTAAATTTATTTCTTTATTTTCCTGTTTTTTTTATTGGATTAGCAGTTGGTTCTTTTTTGAATTGTGTGATTTATAGGCTTAAGACCGTAGAAGGTTTTTTACGAGGTCGCTCTTTTTGTCCTCATTGCCGGCAGAATTTATCTTGGTTGTATTTAATTCTAGTTTTTAGTTTTTTAATTTTGAAAGGTAAGTGTCATTATTGTTCTAAAAAGATATCTTGGCAATATCCTTTAGTAGAAGTAACTACTGGAGGATTATTTGTTTTAATAGCTAGCCAATCATTTTCAATTACTTATTCTGGTTTTCTATTAATTGCTTCTTGTTTTTTGATTGTTATCTTTGTTTATGATTTCAAACACTTCCTTATTCCTGATAAAGTAATTTACCCGGCTATTGCTATTAGCTTCCTATATCAATTATTTATGGCTTTAGATTTTAAAACTTGGAAATTAGATTCAGGAAGTTTGTTTTATCCTTTGCTGGCTGCTTTCTTAGCTAGTGCTTTTTTCCTTATAATATTTTTAATATCTCTGTGTCGCTGGTTAGGTTTTGGCGATGTTAAGTTAGTTTTTTTCTTAGGTCTTTTGCTGAGCTGGCCCAATATCCTAGTTGCTTTATTTTCAGCTTTTTTTATTGGGGCTCTGATAGGAACAGGATTGATTATTTTTGGACAAAAAACCTTAAAATCAGCCGTCCCTTTTGCTCCTTTTCTGGTAATAGGTACTTTCATTGCTTTATTCTGGGGGGAGAAGTTTATGGATTGGTACCTTGCTTTTATTATTTATTAATCTAGTTAAATATTATATAATAGAGATATGATTAAGAATATTAAAGAAAAGGAAGTTTTTCTGGTAATTACTGTAATAATTACTTTCCTAATTGTTGGAATAGCTTACTTGGTTTTTCAAGGAAAGGAAGGGGAAGAGCCTGAGCTGCCAGCTCCCTCAAGCGAAGAAGCATATGAGGAAGCTTTAAAGAAATTAGGTGGAAAAGAAGCAAGACCATTAACCGAAGAAGAAAAGCAGGCCTATGAAGAAGCTCTAAAGAAATTAGGCGGAAAAGAACCAAGACCATTATCAGAAGAAGAAAAGCAGGCCTATGAAGAAGCTCTAAAGAAATTAGGCTCTCAATAACAAATCTTGTGATTGTAAGAAATGTTTTAGACTACTTAAAACTCTAAAGTAATTAATTTAATTAAAGGTCGATGGACGGTTATTAGTATTAAAACCTATGTTTTTTAAAACTCATCAAAAAATTTCTTCCAAAGTTGTTTCTCTTGTTTTCGGGGTATTAATTCTTTGCTTTGCTTTGGGTTTCTGGGCTTTAGCCTGGGAGGAACCTTCTCAGGATCCTCCTGGAGACAATGTTGATACTCCTTTAAATGTAGGAACCTCTTCCCAAACAAAAATCGGTGGTTTGATGTTAAATACTGGCTATAACGATTTCGGCTTAATTATTGATGGAGCTCTTGGCAATGGAAGTGGTAAAGTTGGCATTGGAGTACTTAACCCTGACTCTAAATTAGAGGTAGCTGGTGATATCAAGCTTGGAGGTTCTGCTGATTTTAGAATTATAAACGTTGCTAACCCAACTGTTAATTCTGATGTAGCCACTAAAGGTTATGTGGATGCGGCAAATGGTGGTTGTGGTGTAGAGCTTGTTGGACTGACACCCCACTACACTGGCAATTTACTTGGTCTCGCTGGAGCAAATAGTAAGTGCGAAACCGCTTTTCCCGAAGAGGGTAGTCACTGGTGTAGTATGGATGAGATAGCGAGAGTAGGAGCGCAGTTTAACTGGAATGATAGAGTATGGGTAAGAGATGCTGTTGTTGGAGCTGTTGGTAGCGAGACGATATACGGAGGAGCTGGAGCAAAATCTGTTGCGAGGACTCCCCAAGCCGCAACATGCCAGCAATGGAGATCCGCCGACGGAGCCAATTATGGACCTAGGACAACCATGGAGGGAACGGTCTCGGCTGTCACATGTGACCAATCCTGGCCTTTGCCTTGCTGCAGATAATTTAGGGGAAAGAAAAAACGGGACGATTTTAGTTAAGGAAAATTACAGATTTTAAAATGATATCTCCGAAGAGAAAATTAGTTTATTTAGCTTTTCTGGTTTTAGTTGGGATAGGGGTTTTAATCTTTTCAAGAGACTTAGAAAAAGCTTTCCAGCCAGTTAATTCAGAAGCAGAAGAATGCTCTGCTAAGATAGAAGAAAGAATTGTTCGGGGAAGTTCTTTAAGTCCTCTTGTTGAAACGGGGGAGACAGAAAAAATTCTTTTTGATTATTACAATTGTAATGAGATTAAAAGAAACGACATTATTGCCTATGATTATTCTGGATGCTCCAATCCAATTATTAAAATCGTTAAAGGATTACCTAAAGACAAATTTCATTTAGAAAAAAACAGTAGGGGATGGAACATTTTAATCAATGGCGAGATTGTCAAGAATTCCCAGGATAAACCTTATATTTTAAGTGAAAAGAAATCTAAAATGCTGGCTTTATATGAAAGAGATTATAAAGGAGTAATTCCTGAGAATGCTTTCTTAATCTTAGGCAATCTTGTTTCTGGCTCTTTAGATAGTACCCGCTTTGGTCTAATTGATAAAAGTAATATTTTAGGAAAGGTCGCGCTTGATTAAAAATTTAACAGAGACCCGTTCTCTACGATATTGAAAAGTGTTTAAAGCCGGGTTTTAAACAGCACCAGTTCCACAGAGACCCATTCTTTGTTAAATTCCAAAAGTCATTATGAAAAAGATAAAAAAAGCTTCCATTGTTTCAATAATAGTTATTTTATTAATTGCTTTTTTAAGCAGTTTTTCTCCTTTTCCTGTTCCTGTTGAGGAAGCTTCTGCTTCGCCAGGCTGGTATGATGACCCGGGTGAAGACCCGTGGCTCTATCGCAAAAGAATAACCATAGATAGTACTAAGGTCGATAGTGACCTAACAGATTTCCCAGTTCTTATCAGCACTATTGATACTGACTTGAGAGATAAAGCCCAGACTGACGGAGATGATATTCTTTTTACTAAAGCAGATGAAGTAACTAAGATAAATCATGAAATAGAAAAATATGATTCTTCAACAGGGGAATTAGTAGCTTGGGTCCAGACCGATCTTTCTGAATCTGCTGATACAGTACTATATATGTACTATGGAAATTCTGGTGCTGCTAATCAGGAGAATGCTACCAGTGTTTGGGACGATGGCTATAGTGGGGTCTGGCATTGTAACGACGGTACTAATACTGATCTCACCGACAGCACTGCGAATTCGAATACTCTCCTTGAAATGGGGACTCCAGCGGATAGAACGGGTAAGATTGGTCATGCTGTTGATCTCGATGGAACAAATGACTATTACGTTATATCAGCAGCTTTAGCAGCTGATTTTGAGGTTGATGATGGCGAGTGGATGATTTTGATGTGGGCAAACCTTGACGGTGGAACTACTGGAAACAGAAGCTCTGTGATAAAAGGAACAGGAGGAGCGGGTATGCATATGTACCACATGAGATCATATAGAGAGAAGTTAGGTAGTTATTATTTTGAAGTGACCATTGATGATGATGTTCATGGAGATAAGATGATACAGGAACTGACAGCTGTTAATGATGGAGCTTGGCATCTGCTTTCAATATCAAGGAAGAATGACTATCCTGCATCAAATGACCAATTAAGGTGTTCAGTTGATATTACTAATTGGTGGACAACGGACATTGGAGCTAATTATGGTGATATTGACCAGACAGATGAAACTAACGGTAAGTTCGTTATTGGTTCTCACCAGGCGGCACCTGCTGAAGCCTGGAAGGGAGGACTTGATGAAATATGGTTTATTAAGGGAGACGGAAGATCAGAGGAGTGGTTAACTACTGTTTATAATAATCAAGACGACCCCTCTGCCTTTTTGGGTTTTGGTTCTGAGGAATTGCCGCCTTCAGGCTGTGGAGACCATAATGTTCAGGGTTGGGCCTGGTCAGAAAACATTGGCTGGATTAGTTTTTCTTGCGAAAATACCAATAATATTGGAGATGGGACAGATTACGGAGTAGACATTGATGAAGTTAATGGTAATTTTTCTGGTTATGCCTGGTCAAGGGGTACTGATGATGATCCGGGTGGCATTGGGTGGATAGATTTTGCCCCAGCAGGCCCATATCCTGACACGTTCTCTGATGATTATTCAGCTTGTTTAGATTTACCAGGGGTAGACATAGAAGCTTGTGATGGGGTTGGAGATGGCACTGTCTCTGGTTGGGCAAGGGCCTGTGCTGTTTTTTTAGATCCTGATACTTGCAGCGGGAGTTTGGATCCAAACCGAGGTGAGTGGGATGGCTGGATACATTTAAGAAATGATGCTATTCCTAATTCTTACGGAGTTTATGCTTCAACCGTTGATGGCTATTCTGAGTTCTATAATTGGGCCTGGGGAGGAGATGATGCATCGTCAACAGCCGTAATTGGCTGGATTAGTTTTAATTGTGACAACCCAGAAAGCGGAGATTGTTTAACTTCAGATTACCAAGTAACAACCACTATTACTTTTGTTGCTGGTAATACAGCACCAGATGCTGCTTTTAATTGTAATTCTTCACTTTGCTATAATGATAACTGTATTGGTTATGCTAATACTCCTAGCCATGACCAATGTAATTGCGTGATGGAAAATAATTCTACTGATACCGATCCCGGAGATATTCTTACCTCAACTTGGTATGCAGATAGCGAAATAAAAGATTCTTGTACCGGCGAACCAAGTTCTTGTAATTTTACCCCCCAATATCCGGATATTTCTGTTCCTGACTATGAGAGCAAGAAAGCATATAATATAATACTGGAAGTTACTGATGGTGAGGCTACAGATACTTCTCCAATTCTAAGTTATGAACACAGGAGAGGAGCCTACGCTGGTTTTAGATGTTCTTTAGATGGTTCAAACTGGGACACGGTTTGCGAAGACTTTACAGTAGAACCGGGAACCGCAATGTATTTTAAAGATAACCTTTGGCAAGATCCGGCCTATGGCATTTATCCTAATGATAGCTCTTATCCGTCTTGCTGCGAGAACACTATTAATTCAAGGATCTGGAAGCTGGACGACGTTGTCTTCAAAGAAGACAGTTCTGAAGCTTCTACTACTTTAAAGAATTTCCCGGCTACAATTGAGCTTACGATTAGAGATAACAATCCTCATGGTTATGATGGAGGAAGGACCGCTTCTGTAAGTCATGCTATTGGAGGCAAACCTTCTGTTCCTATTTGGAGAGAAGTTTTACCTTAATAAAATTTAAAGTAAAGAAGGCGATGGAGGAAGCATTTATTTTATAGTATAATAAAGAAAATGGGGCCTTTTTTAAACCAACACTCTAAATACTCTGCCTTTACTTTGTTAGAAATGTTGATAGTAGCTTCTATCGTTATTGTTTTATCAATTATAGTTTTGGCTAATTACGAACGAGGAGGTTATCAATTTACTCTTCAGAGGTCTGCTCATAAATTAGCTCAGGATTTAAGAAGGGCTGAAGAAATGGCTATGTCGGCTAAAGAATTTGATGGCTGCGGTCCTTCTGCTGTTCCTGATGGAGGATACGGAATTTATTTTAATTCAAGTGCTTCTACCTCTTATATTCTATTTGCTGATTGCGATGGAAGCAATTCTTACGGTGGGGTGAGTGAAAGGATAGAAGAAATAGAATTGGAAGAAAGTATTGAAATTACCTCTCCTACTTTCTTAACTATTAATTTTGTTCCTCCTGATCCCGTTGTTGTAGTCAATCAAACTCCAGGTGGTTCTGTTACCATTATTTTGACCGGGAAAACTCAGTCAGCTGCGATTGCTGTAAATAGTATTGGTCTAATTGAAATCCAGTAAAACTATATAATAATTTATAATTTATTGTATGAAAAACAAAGGTCTTACTTTAATTGAACTTGTCATAGCTGTTTTTATAATTGCTGTTGGAACAGTAGGAGCTTTTAGTGTTCTCCAAAAAGTTATTGTTTCTACTACTCTTTCTTCTTCTAGATTAACAGCTTCTTATTTAGCTCAAGAAGGGGTTGAGATTATTAGGAATATAAGAGATACTAATTGGGTTTTTGTCACGCCCTCTTGGGATGATAATATTAATGTAGATTCTTCTAATTATTTAGATTATCAAAGCTCTGCTTTTCCTGACAGTGCTTGCGTTGGAGACTACCTAAAGTTTGATGAAAGTTTAGGATTTTATATCTGCAATCCACCTAGTGATGGTAAATTTAAAAGAACGATTACTGTTGTCAAGCCAGAAGCTGATAAGATGGAGGTTACCGTTCAAGTTGAATGGAAAGAACTTGGAGGAGCTCATTCAATTACTGTTCAGGAAAATTTATATAACTGGTATAATCCAGGAGGATAAAAATGAAACAAAAAATGTCAAATGAAGGCTATACCTTGATTGAAATTATGGTCACCATGATTATTTTTAGTTTAGTTTTTGGTATGATTTCTGGTTTGTTTACCTTAGCTCTAAAAACTCAAAGAAGGTCTCTAGCTTCTCAAGAACTTTTAGCTCAGACGAGTTATGTTATGGAATATATGAGTCGTCACTTGAGAATGGCTCAAGAAAGTATTTATCTTCCATCCTGTATTACTGCTGATGCATATTATGAGATACCTTACCAAGATGCTATAAAGTTTATTGGCAATGAAAGTGATCCTTGCTGTTGGGAGATTTTCCTCGTGAATGAAAGATTGAAACGGAAGACGACGATATGTTCATCAGCAGATCCAGGGTCATTTCTAACTTCGGATGATTTAAAAGTAGAAGAATTTAATGTCAATCTTGATGATTCTGGACAGCCCCGGGTAACTTTATTCTTGAAAATAAAAGGAAAAGGTGAAAAGGCCGAAGAACAGCCGGTAATAAAGATTCAAAACACTATTTCTCAAAGAAGCCTCGATGTTGAATAAGATTAAAAATCAAAAAGGAGTATCACTTTTTTTAGCTTTAGTAATAATGACTATCTTTTTGGCTATGGGATTAGGATTAAGCGTAATTTTAGTAAGTCAGAAGAAGATGATTAGAGGGATTGATTACTCAGTAATTGCTGTAGGTGCTGCTGATACTGGAGTTGAAGAAATACTTTATTTAGATAGAAAATGTATTGATGAAAGTCCAAGTTGTGATTTAGGGATCTGTAAGGGAGATTGCTCAGGCGTTAAATCAGGTTATAATCTTTCTGGTAATCTAAGTAATAGAGCTGACTATGAGGTAACTTTTTCCCGGAATTGTGGTCTGATTACTATAAAGTCAACAGGTAGTTATAAAGAAGTGAAAAGAGCATTTGAGATTAATTTTGGATATTCTCTCGCCGGGGTATACCTTAACCAAGCCGGAGATGTAGTCCCAGGGAGAAATTGTAGTGATGTTTGTGGTGATTATGATTGTGAGTGTTATAACTATGGAACTGACGCCGATATGGCAAGTAATCTAAATGTTCGAGAATGGGATGAAACTGAAGGATGTAGAGATGTTTACCTAGGAGATTTATGCGATGATATAACCATGGATCCTGTTCCTCCTTTTCCTAACTTTCAGGATTGTGAAGGAAACCGGAGCCGGTGGACCTACTGTAACTGCACGTCGTCTGCTGCGGTAGCAATGGGCCCTTGATTATCTTTCTCTAATATGGGCAAAAAAGAAGTCAAACGACGGATTGAAAAATTAAAAAAGGTGATTAGATATCACCGTTATTTATATCATGTTTTAGATAAAGAGGAGATTTCTCCGGGAGCTTTAGATTCTTTAAAACACGAACTTTATCAGCTGGAACAAAAGCATCCGGAATTTATTACTCCCGATTCTCCGACCCAAAGAGTAGAAGGTAAACCTTTAAAGGAATTTAAGAAAGTAGAACATAGAATTCCTATGCTTTCTATTGAAGACATTTTTTCTGAAGAAGAGCTTCAGAATTGGGAGGATTATTTAAAAAGATTAGCTCCTTCAGCAAAAATTAATTATTTTCGAGCAAAGCGAGGAATCAAGGTTCTGCCAAAGGCAGATTCTTACTTTTGCGAATTAAAAATTGACGGTTTTGCTATCACTTTAGTTTATGAAAATGGTCTTTTTATTCAAGGCGCTACCAGAGGAAATGGAAGAGTGGGGGAGGAGGTTACTCAGAATTTAAAAACTATTGAAAGTATTCCCTTAAGACTTCATTTCCACAAACGTTTAAAACCCGGCTTTAAACATATTGAAGAAAGCTTAAAGAAACTAATTAAGAAAGGAAGAGTTGAGATTCGGGGAGAGGTCTATATGGAGAAAAAGGCTTTTGAGAGGTTTAATAAAGAAAGAAAGAAAAAAGGAGAAACTCCTTATGCTAACCCCAGGAATTTAGCGGCTGGTTCTATCAGACAGTTGGATTCAAAACTAGCTGCTTCCCGGCCCTTGAAATTTTTAGCTTACGATTTTATTACTGATGTTGGCCAAACCAGGCATTATCAAGAGCACCAGCTATTACCAGCTTTAGGTTTCAAAACAGATAAGGGTAAAGAGTGTCAAGATTTAAAAGAAATAGGAGATTTCTGGCGGAAGATTGCTAAAGAAAGAGATACCTTTCCTTTCCAGATTGATGGAATAGTAGCCAGAGTAGATGATAATTTTCTTTTTGAAAAATTAGGAGTAGCCGGAAAAAGTCCCCGGGCAGTCAGAGCTTTAAAATTTTCTCCCCAGCAGGCTACAACTAGAATTTTAGATATTAAAGTTCAGGTCGGGAGAACCGGCGCCATAACTCCTATAGCTTTTTTAAAGCCAGTCCAGGTAGGGGGAACTACTATTACTCGAGCTACTTTACATAATGAAGATCAGATAAAAAGATTAGGAGTGAAAATTGGCGACACGGTAATCATTGAAAGGGCTGGAGATGTAATTCCGGCAGTAGTTAAAGTTTTACCGGAATTAAGAACAGGAAAAGAGAAAAAATTTGAAATACCTAGAACCTGTTCAGTCTGTGGAACAAAATTATTAAGACCTGAAGGAGAAGCAGTTCGGCGTTGTCCTAATAACAACTGCCCGGCCCGGAAAAGGGAATTTCTACGTTATTTTGTTTCCAAAAAAGCTTTTGATATTGAAGGATTAGGACCCAGAATTATTAATCAATTAATTGATGAAAATTTGATATCCCGGCCATCCGATGTATTTACTCTAACTGAGGGAGATTTAATTCCTTTAGAAAGATTTGCTGAAAAATCAGCCCAAAACTTAGTATCAACCATTGAGAAAAGTAAAAAAATACCCTTAGCTCAATTTATCTATAGCTTAGGGATTCGTCATACAGGAGAAGAGACCGCTATTGATTTAGCTCAATATTTCGGAACAATTGATAAACTTAAAAAAGCCTCTCAAGAAGAATTAGAAGCAATTCCTGATATTGGACCCCAAGTTTCGGCAAGTATCTATAAATGGTTTCAGTCAAAAAAGAATCTTGGCCTGATTGAGAACCTTTTTAAAGCCGGAATTAAAATTTTGGCGCCGGAAAAATTTGGCCAGAAACTAACCGGAAAAATCTTTGTCTTAACTGGTACCTTGCGAACTTCGACTCGGGCCGAAGCTGAGAAAAGAATAAGGCTCCTGGGAGGAGATCCGGCTACCTCAGTTTCCAAAGAGACTGATTTTTTGGTAGCTGGCGAGAAACCGGGTTCAAAATTCGAGAAAGCCCAAAAACTAGGAGTGAAAATAATAAAAGAACCAGAATTTCTTAAATTAATGAAACCATAAAGAATGTTTAAAGCCGGGTTTTAAACAGTTGGCAATGTGTTTAAAGCCGGATTTTAAACGTTTGGGTTTTTGCGGGATTTTTGAAAATAACCTTACTCCATAACTTTTATTATTTTTAATTGTTCTAAAGTTTTTCATGCTGTTTTTAAGTCGTTTGAAAAAATTTGACTGGATTCTTATTATTACTGCCATCTTGTTAGTGAGCATAGGTCTTCTGTCGATTTACAGTAGTTCCCTTGATAGAGGGAATTTTTTTAATTTCAGAAAGCAAATTGTTTTTTTGGGAGTAGGTTTCTTTTTAATGTTTTTAATCAGCTTTTTTGATTTAAGAATTTTGAAAGATAATTCCTATTTGATC
Source organism: uncultured Candidatus Saccharibacteria bacterium (assembly GCA_964470765.1). Taxonomy (GTDB): domain Bacteria; phylum Patescibacteriota; class Minisyncoccia; order Minisyncoccales; family JAGGXC01; genus CAYYDV01. The sequence goes on along the minus strand of CAYYDV010000001.1, from coordinate 3,225 downwards.
TTGATTCTTTATTTTCTGTGCCTTTTGGGTTTAGCCGGTCTCTTTTTCGTCCCTGAAATTAGGGGAGTGAAAAGCTGGTATAAATTAGGACCTATTTCTATTGACCCGATAGAGTTTACCAAAATCGTTTTAATAATTTTATTGGCTAAGTACTTCTCAATGAGACACGTTGAGATGTATAGATTAAGACATATTATTCTTTCCGGAATTTATATTCTAATTCCTTGTCTCTTAATTTTTTTCCAACCGGATTTAGGCTCAGTCCTAATTTTAATTTCTCTGTGGGTTGTTGTCTTGATTATTTCCGGAATCAAAGTTCGGCACTTTCTGATTCTTTGTTTGGTTATGTTTTTAATCTCAATTTTGGCTTGGTCTTTTTTATTAAAAGATTATCAAAAGCAGAGAATCTTAGGTTTTATTAACCCTCAACTTGAACCCTTAGGAATTAGTTGGTCGCAGGAGCAAGCGAGAATTGCTATAGGGTCGGGAGGAATTTTAGGAAAAGGATTAGGCCGAGGTTCCCAGACCCAGTATGGTTTTTTGCCTGAACCTCAAACTGATTTTATTTTTTCAAGTTTAGCTGAAGAAACAGGAATGTTAGGAGTTTTGGTTTTATTATTTTTATTCTCTGTTTTTATTTGGCGGATAATTAAAATTGCTGTTTTCTCAAAAACCAATTTTTCTCGACTTTTTGCTTCAGGTATGGCTACTCTTTTAATTTCTCAATTTTTTATTCATATTGGAATGAATTTAGGGATTTTACCGATTATTGGAATTCCCTTACCTCTGATAAGCTATGGAGGATCAGGTTTAATTGCCATTTTTATAGGTTTAGGCATTTTACAAAGTATAAAAATCAGGAGTTAATCGGTTGACATTTAACATCTAATAATTAACGCTTGAGAAGCGGTTTTTATTATCCACAACTGACCCTTTTATGGGTCCTTTTTTACTTGTATAATGTATAAATATCTATCAGATAGACAATATTCTTGATATCCGATACCAATATCGGTATTAGGAGGAGTTATTATGAATAAAAATAACAAAGCCAACTACATTTCTTTACAAGAGGCAACGAAATATTGTGATTACTCACAGGAATATTTGTCATTGCGGGCTCGACAAGGGAAATTAAAAGCAGTGAAGATTGGTAGGAACTGGCTGACTAAAAAGGAATGGCTGAAAGAGTATTTGAGAAGCGTAGATGAGGAAGCCAACTATATTTCTCTACAGGAAGCAACCAAATACTGCAATTATTCCCAGGAGTATCTATCATTAAGAGCTCGGCAAAGAAAGTTAAAAGCAGTAAAGCTTGGTAGAAACTGGGTAACTAAAAAAGAATGGATGGAAGAATATTTGGGCATTTTTGGTGAGAAAAAAGTTGAAAGAATTACTGAACCAAAGATAGTTGGACCGCCAGAAAATTTACCAGTTGAGACGTCAACAATAAAATTATCAATTAAGCAACCAATACCTAAAATTCGTTTTGGGTTTGCTGTAGCCTTAATCTCTGTTTTACTAATTGGCGGAATTTTTCTCTTTTGGCAGGTCCAACCCGAGATATCTTTTGAAGACACGGCCATGATTATTGTGGTTATGGGGTCAAAAGAAGTTCGGACTTCTACAATGGATACTTTTAAAGACTATGGTCTGTGGCTTAAGTCTCAAATTCCTAAAATCAAAACTGGTTATTTTGCCACTGATGATTTTGTAAAGAAAAAACTTGTTCAAGGATATCAAATAATCACTCGCCCCTTTATTAAAGTTTATCAACTTGTTGTTTCTCCTCCAGAGGAACCAGAAATATTAGAAACAACCGAAGAAGGAATGGTAGTAGTTCCTTCTACTGAAGAAGATGAAGAAATGAAGAGAAAGATAAAAGAAGCTTTTTCTGATGAGGTAAGAGTAGAACCAAAGGATGAAACTTCGGGAATTATTATCCCAATTTTCAGAGAAAGAGAAGGACAAGAATATCTTTACATAATGGTGCCAATGAAGAATTAAAATTATGGATTATAAAAAATCCCTAAAATTAATTATCAGTTTTTTTCTCATAATAAGTTTATTAGGAGGGGTTTTTTATTCCTCAAAATCAGTTGAAGCTCAAGAAGGAACCAACGATTTGAGAATTTTATATCGAGGAAATTTATCTGATTCAGAAGGAAATCCAGTTGAAGATAGCAGATACAATATGAGATTCGCAATTTATGATACTGAGACCGAAGGGAATATTCTTTGGCAAGAAGAACATACTTTTTATAATGCTGTTCTTATCACAAACGGCCAATTCAGAATAATTCTAGGAAGGATGACTTCTATTAATCTTGACCAAGGACCATTTTGGCTCGGAGTTACAATTGGAACAGAAACAGAAGAAGGAGTTGTTTGGGATATAGGAATGGAGCCTCGGAAAAAAATAATTAGCCTCTCCGAGCTTTTAAAAGAAGAAGGATTAAGTCAGGAGGAATGGGAAAATATTTTCCAGCTTATTGAAGAAAGATACGGGGAACAACCTAATTTAGTTGTTCTATTTGATTTAGAAGAAATTGAGGAAGGAGGAGCTGGAGAAAATGCTGATTTTAATTTTCAGTTACTCAATGCTCTTAAGAGTTTAATAAGCTTCATTGATGAAAAGCTCCTTGAGATAGGAGAGAAAATTAACGAGATATTAGCAAAATTAGATGGAATAATTTCATCTTTAGGAAGTATGGAAAGTAAAATTAATACTCTTTATCAAGTTTCAGTAGTAGATAAAGGTTTAGCTCCTCCAGAAGTTCCATCAGTTGGTCCATTAGGAGAAAAGATTTATAACAAACAGAAGGTTGAAAGATTAATCTTTAGAAAAGGAGAAACTTCAGTAAGAATCTTTAATCAATTAATTAGGGAAGAAAGTTTAGTTTTCATCAGTTTTCTTGATAATCCAGAAAACGGCTGGTGGATTTCAGAGAAAGTACCGGACCATTCTTTTACTATCTCCCTGAAAGACCCAGCTCCTCAAGACTTAAGATTTGACTATTGGATTCTAGATGAAGGAGAAACTCAACAACCTCAGCCTGAGCCTGAACCTCAACCAGAGCCTGGACCAGAACCCGAACCAGAACCAGAACCAGAACCCGAACCAGAGCCTGAACCTGAGCCTGAACCTGAACCTGAGCCAGAGCCTGAACCAGAACCTGAACCTGAACCCGAACCTGAACCTGAACCTGAACCTGAACCTGAACC